>JAYVTB010000044.1:0-2348 GCA_043774805.1 Cyclobacteriaceae bacterium
TGTTCCGCCATCGGTAGAGTATTGCGGATAGATGCGCGGATTGTTTATTGAATTACTCACGGCCATTATGCGGGCAGTAAGCCGAACCTGTTCCAGGTAAGTACAATCAATTAAAACCCTTGATCGTTGCGAACCACCAAGCTCTTGTTCGCTATTGGGTTGATTCGTTGCCGTAAGGTTAGCGGTTGCATCTGCATGAATGGCTATGATAAATGCTGCTGGTCTATTCGTGATTTCTGTCCAAATATGACCGTGTGCAGTCGGGGGAAATGTAGAGGGTTTATTCCCGATGGCATTCCAATCGTGCGAGTGTAATGAAGGAGTGAAGGTGACAGGTTTGTTTTGTACTTCACTCCAATCATGGGCATGTGCCGATGGTGGAAATGCAGTTGGCTTATTCTCTACTGCATTCCAATCATGCGTGTGTGCAGATGGGGTGAAGGTGACAGGTTTGTTTTGTACTTCACTCCAATCATGTGCGTGTGCAGATGGTGGAAATACAGATGGCTTATTCTCTACCGCATTCCAATCATGTGCGTGTGCCAATGGTGGAAATGCAGATGGCTTATTCTCTACCGCATTCCAATCATGAGTATGTACAGATGGTGGAAATGCAGATGGCTTATCTTCTATTGCATTCCATTGATGCGAGTGTGCATTGGGAGGAAACGTTATTGGCTTGTCAGAAATTTCGCTCCATGCGTGACCATGTGCAGTTGGTGGAAATAATGCAGGTTTGTTGTTCACATTTGCCCAACCGACACTTGCCAACGGTGGCTCTTCTTGCAATACCTGCTTTACAATTTTCTTTATAGAGATCAGCGTCATTGGTTTTACGGTTTAAACGAATAGGTTAGAGAGAAGACTTGACTTCATATATTCATTCAATTGCTCTTTAATGTCGATGGTAATGTTGTAGGGGATTGCCAATTCGTAATCGAACACATTGAAAGTGATGAAACACCGAAAGAGTATCTCCACTTTTTTTTGAGTAAGTATATCTTTACCCATCATGGCTATCTTGCTAACTAATATTTCCAGTGGAAGTGATATGGGGCTTTTGACAGATGGATTAAGAATGAGTTGAACAGGAGAGATACGTCCCAGGTAGTCGCCTTTGTAATAGGCTTCAACTGAAATCTTATCAATATTTATCTTTAGGCTTGAAGGGTTGTCAATAATCAGATTAACAAAACATTTCACAACGTTTTTTCCAAAGCCGGTAAATGTGAATGGTCTGTCAGCCGGACTTACATCAATGTCTTTTAACTTTTCGGCATCCTTGTATTTATTGAAACCTATCCACGCTAGTAAGCCGCCAATAATGCCAAGGGTAACGAGGGTTGTATTTTTTTTCATAGCGGCTTGTTATTGTATGCTGGTTGAAGTTTGCTTCGATCTCCTATTTGGATTCTTATCGCAATAGCCTTTATGGGCTTGAAGGGTTCCATAACTGAGTTGCACCACTTTGCAATGAGAGCAAGTGAGGGTTTGATCAATCTTATCTTTAAACTGTTTAAACGCCTCCAGCTTTCGATCACGCTCGTTCAAAGTTGATCGAGCTTCATCCAGTGCTGATTGAGCTTGGTCGAATGCTGATTGAAGTTGAATGAGGTTTGATTGAGTTTGTGCCAATTGCATCGGCATTGCTTGTTGTGCGCCCCGTTCTTGCCACTTTGCATAGAACAGTTCTGCGTAGATGTAATTAATCGTGGCGGCCAATACTCCCACAAACCAACGTTGCAAAAGGGCAAGGGGCGTTTGTGTACTATCAAACGCCTGAATGAAGAACAGTACAATAACACCACTACTCGCGGCCATGATAAGCGGAATGTATCGGTTAATGTGCCGCGTGTTACATGTGGTGATGAGTACGGTGAATTCCCATCCGAGTGCCATGAGCCACGTAGCGGCCAGCTTCTCCCATGTCTCCATGCTGTCAGGGAATACCTGAATGAAGAGTGTATGACTAAAGAAGATCATGCCGCTAATGGTCATGAGCATAACGAAGATTACTGCTGCCATGCTGGTGATGGCGTGACCAATGTTGTCAAAGAGTTGTTCAAGTCGTCTCATAATTTTTGGCATTTAAAGTTGCTCGTCATCATTTTAGCATTTGAGGTGGGCACATAGAGCCTAACTCGCTCAGCACTTCGTTGCCAACCGTTGATGATGGCGAATGTTGTAACACGTCTATCATCAATACAGCGTGGGCAATGTCAAAGCGCACGTTTATCTTTCCCTTGCCGCTCTCAATCATACCATCATGTCGTTTGCGGACTTTCTCATAAAACTTCTTTACCATGTATGCACGATAAAATTCTTCACGGTTAATTTTATGATTCTGT
>JAYVTB010000045.1:0-25186 GCA_043774805.1 Cyclobacteriaceae bacterium
GAACATTGGTAATCTGCCAACCATTAGTGCTGATTCCTACTTTGTAAAAGTCAAGAAACGTCCGGGTTTAAATCCTGGCTCCGGTTGTGAGTCCGCTCCTTTTAAAGTAGATATTAAAGACCTGAGTGATGTTCCTCAACTTCAATTCTCCTTCACACCTAACTCAAGTTGTAATACGTTGCTGCCAAATGGTTTTGTGTTTTCGACCGCCTCTGAAACGGATGCCACTATTGATGCCTATACGTTTAACTGGCAACTTAATAATGCTGCCCTGCCAGGCACTATCACTATTACAAACACAAACAACACAAGTCAGTTGGATGATTCACCTGATGGAAGTTATAAATTAACAGTGGATAACTCAGTTACCGGTTGCAGTTTCACTTCTGGTGTTAATGTTACCATCGATCTTAGTCTTAGTTTGCCAAATATTATCACGGTTAATAAAATTGAGCCTACCACGTGTATTGGAGATGGAAGTGCTGAGGTGACCGGTATTTCAATTGGTGGTGGTGCCACCCTAACCGGGGCTGCAATTGCTCCTCCTAATTTCGAATATGAATGGCATGTCGGAGGTTTTCCTGGAACGCTTGATCCAAATGTCAATCCACTCTTCACCCCTCTTGCAACGGGTAAGTATTATGTACTGGTAAGAGACTTAACTACGGATTGTAAATCAGCACCCACCGAGGTAGAATTAAAAGATCAAAACATTGTTTATCCTACCATTGAGATCACTCTCGTTACCCCGCAAATCAGTTGTGACGATTCTGTTATTGGCACTGGTGTGATGAAAGCGGATATTACTTCGGATAATAATGCCCCCGCATTTATTAACCCTAATTACACTTACGAGTGGTTTACAAATTTAAGTCAAACACCTCCGAATTTTTCATTGACACCTGCTACACCTGCCACATCTGACATGGTTTCAAATTTAAAATCCGGAGACTACTCGTTACAGGTAACGAATAGCAAAACCGGTTGTGTCAGCGATGCGATCTACATTGTTCCCGATAATGCACCGCAGTTTCAACCTCAACTATCCCTTAGCACTTCGGAAAGAACATTGTGCGTAGGACAAGATGGATCTGTGTTTGCCGGAATCGTCAATATTAGTCCTGTCTATCCATTCGCCTATGACTTTACAGCCGATTTTTATAATGGCAATTTGGTCGGCAACTTACCTCCAACTCCGGATATTGCTGATATGCCTAATGTGCCTGGCTTTGCGCAGAATTTCGCTACGCCTAACAACCTGCTACAAGGATTTTATACCGTGCGGGTTACTGATAACAACACGGGTTGTGTAACTATAAATGCGGTTGAAGTTATTGACGGAAGAAAATTACCAGTGATCGACATTGTGGCTGAAAATCCAAATATAAATTGTGATAATACCATTGCCAACGGTCAATTGTCGGCAACTGCTGATAGTAATCTAATTGCCGGATACAATTTCGATTGGTACGCAGGCACTACCATTATAAATACGGCAACTCCAATTGTTACTGATAACAATCGGTTAATCGGTTTCCTTGCCGGAGATTATGCAGTGAGAGTAACCAATGAATTGACCGGATGTGTCAGTGACAAGAGTGGGACAATCATAGACGGAATCGTCATACCGCCATCCCCTACTGCATTGGTCATTAGAGACAGAACAAATTGTGTAACTCCTAACGGATGGGTAACGGCCAATGTAAACGGAATTACCATCGCTCACACGTTCAATTGGTATGACGGAGGTGCCACGAAGCCAGCAGCCAATTTTGTTGGACCTGATTATTTTGATCGCGATATTGGACCTTATACCGTCACTGCCACTGATTTAATTACACGGTGCGTTTCGTTGCCAACAACGGTAAATGTTAAGGATGCCAGGGTCCTCCCTATCGTAGAAATAAAAACTACTGCTGCGCTTTGTCTCACTCCAACAGGAGTAATTACATTGACGTTGATTAACAATCAGGAAGTTACGCTAACCGATATCACCTGGTTTGATGATCAGACCAATGCCATTGTTGGTCGGGGACCTGAAGTTTATGAATTACCTGCAGGATTTTATTCAGCCCAATTAATGACTTCCGAAAGTTGTGAAGGAAAAGCTTCTACCGAAATTGAAACTGAAATTCTTTCCTATAATCTTGTTTCCGTAAACGGTGATGATAAAAATGATGTATGGATTATTGACTGCCTACAGGATTTTCCCGGTAACAACGTAAAAGTATTTAATCGTTCCGGTGTGAAAGTGTATGAAGCCGATGGTTATAATAACGTAAATGTGGTATTCAGAGGGGTTGGTGAGAATGGTGTTTATTTCCTTGGAGATAAATTGCCCGATGGTACTTACTTTTATATCATTGACAAACGGAATGGATCAAAACAGATTACAGGCTACCTTGAATTAGTAAGATGATGAACCGAATAGTCACATTATTTTTGCTGATCACCTCTTTCGCTTTTTCAAGCATGGGGCAACAACGCCCGATTCAATCATTGTACATGTTTGATCCGCTACTACTTAATCCCGCCTATGCAGGAACTCAACTGCAACTAAGTTCTACTGCGATTTATCGTAATCAGTGGGTTAATTTCCAAGGGGCACCCAAAACATTCACAGCAACCACCCATATGGGATTCAAGCAAAACAGAGTTGGCGTGGGACTGATTGCCGGTAAAGACCAAATTGGCGTTCATGATGAAACTTCCCTCTACTTTGCCTACTCCTATAAACTGCCTTTATCCAGGTATGATAAGACTCATTTCATCTCCTTTGGAGTTCAGGGCGGATTTAATGCATTGCAATCGGATTACACACTCACCATTTCACGGGAAGATGATAAGTACGGGGTCTTTCGTTCTTTTAATCCAAACTTTGGAGCTGGAATATTTTACAGAAAGAAAAGCTCGTATGTCGGATTCTCTGTTCCGTATTTTCTGAACAGTGAAATTCTAAATGTGCAAACTGCTTTTGAAAGCTCTGCCAGAAGATATCGCTACTATTATTTAACTGCAGGATTTACAAAGAAATTATCCAACGCAGTAAAATTAGTGCCTTCTATGCTGGTGCGGATTCAGGACAAGGCACCATTGACGTTCGATGCAACGCTGATAACTGTTCTTTATGATGTTGTTGGTCTTGGTGTATCTTATCGGTGGACAGATTCTATCATCGGTTTGTTTGAATTGCAACTCAATGAGAATTTCCATGTTGGCTATGCCTATGATTTTACTGCATCAGACATTAGAACTTATTCTAATGGAACCCATGAAATCATGCTCAACTACCGATTCAAAATAACCAAATTCCACCAGGGATTGGAATGCCCTTCCTATTGGTAAACCTTGACCGTGGGAATTAAAAAAATAGTAACTTGTTAAGGATTAAGTAAAGTATGGCTTTTAAAATTCGTGATAACTACTTTCCGGCAATCATCATCCTGACTCTTTTATTATCAGGAGTCACTCGTGTTTACTCTCAAAAATTTACCGTGGGCGTAAAAGCGGGAGCAACGTTGTCAACCAGTTGGTTTGGAGACAAGGATGATAAGGCACAATATACTAATTCATGGAAACCAGGATTCTTTGGTGCCGGCCTTATTAATTTTCCGTTAAAGAAAAATTTCTCTTTCCAGACAGAAGCCGGATTTTCGCAACGAGGAAGGAAAATCAAATTCAATGAAGACACCTGGGTGAATAGTGCTAACTACCATTACCTCGATGCCTCGATGATGCTTCGGAAATCCTACCCACTGCAATGGTCAAAAAATGTTCGTGGTAGCTGGTTTTTTAATGTGGGGCCAAAAATAAGTTATTGGTTAAATGGTAAAGGGAACATCTATACGTTGACTGAAAATATTGATCCTAATACAGGAGCTATCAAAATTGAAAAAGGATACTCCTACCCTTATAAAGTGAAATTTGAAAAGGAACCTGAAGTTCCCGATGCTCCCGACTTCAATACCATGTACCTGTCAGATATAAATCGTTGGTTATTTGGTCTTGATTTTGGCATTGGCGTAGACGCACCCACTACCTCTTTACAGCGATTCGTATTTGAAGTAAGATTCACCTCGGGCCACACTTTCTATGGAAATAAAAATAGCGCGTTTAATCGCACGCTCGGTTTCACTGACAACCTCCGCGCTAATGAGAAAATTATTTCCTTCTCAGTAGATTATACACTTAACAGAGATTTACGAGATTCAAAGAAGGGCAAGAGCACACAGAAGGATGTTAAAAAGGCGAAGCCAAGAAAAAATATTGACTCCTTGCTTCACTAATATTTTCTCAACAAATCAATCTCTGATTTTACTTTTTCGACCGAAGGCAACATCCGTTTTTCCAACTCAATATTTAAGGGGATAGCGGGTAAGTTCGCTGCTCCCATCGTCCACACTGGGGCATCCAGCCATTGAAAACATTCTTTAGAAATTCTTCCAGCCAGTGATTCCGTAAAGGAATTTAATAATGGTTCCTCCGACAGTACAAATACTTTCCCATGACGTTTCACCGCATCCACAATACAATTCCAATCGATCGGATTAAGTGTGCGCAAATCAATAATTTCAATCTGACCATCATAGAATGCTTCAGCCTCTTTCGCCCAATACACACCCATACCATAAGTGATGATGACCAGTGAGTCGCCAGCCTCTATCTTCTCTTCCTGTGCCACTTTAACAATAGATGCCTTTCCGAGCGGTAACATATAATCCTCATCCGGCTCAATAGTTTTTGCATCTGCTGTGCCCGGCACTTTGCTCCAGTACAATCCTTTATGCTCCAACATAATCACAGGATTGGGATCATAAAACGCAGCCTTCATTAAGCCCTTCATATCAGCCGCATTAGATGGATAGGCCACCTTAATTCCACGGATCGTCAGCAGCGTTGATTCAATACTGCCAGAATGATAAGGTCCACCTCCACCATAAGCACCTACTGGCACGCGGATAAGAGTTTGAACAGGAAACTGTCCTTTGGTGAGGTAGCAGCTCTTCGATAATTCTTCAACCAGTTGATTGATCCCTGGCCATATATAATCCGCAAACTGAATCTCCACAATGGCCTTGGCACCAACGGCACTCATTCCGGCAGTAGAACCAATAATGTAGGCTTCCTGAATCGGTGTATTAAACACCCGATGATCTCCATATTTCTGAGCCAGTGTGGCGGCCTCTCTGAAGACGCCACCCAAACGAGCACCTACATCTTGTCCGTAAAATAATGCTTCAGGATGTTTCTTCAGAATTTCATCAATAGCATGAAGGGCTGCATCAACCATCATAACCTTCTCCCCTTTTTTTGGCAAGCGATTGCCACTTTCCTTCTGAATGGGTGTTGGTACAAATTCGTGCGAGTCGAAGTCGTCCGCGTCTGGATCAGCTGACTGAAGTGCTCTGGTGTATGCCTCACTTACATTGTCAACTGCTGCTCTTTTTATTCCATCCAGTTTATGGATGCCATTGCCTCGCGCACTTAACTCTTTCTCAAGTTTTGGAAGTGGATCATCTTTCCCCTGAATCAATAAGTTATCGCCCCGATACCATTCTTTTCTTACACCGGATGTATGATGACCTAACAACGGACATGTGGCATGAATTAATACAGGTCTGCGCTGGGTACGGACAACGTTAATGGCTTCCTGCAAACACTGATAGCTGGCCACAAAATCAGAACCATCTACCTCCCTGCGTTCAAGCCCTTTAAAACCTGCTGCATATTCATAGGCATTCATCGCCCTCATCTCCTTGCCGGTAGCCGATATGCCCCAATCATTATCCTGCACTAAATAGATGATGGGGAGTTTCTTCAATACTGCCATTTGAAATGCTTCCGCCACTTCACCTTCGGTCACCGATCCGTCACCTAATGAACACAAGACGATTGGTCTGTTTTTGTTATCTAATAACCCTTGTGCCTCCAGGTAGGAGATTCCATGAGCCATACCCGTAGCAGGAATGGCTTGCATGCCGGTAGCAGAACTATGGTGTGGTATTGTTGGAAGACCTTTACGCTTTAGTGCGGCATGGCCATAATAGGTTCGACCACCCGAAAAAGGATCATCTCGTTTTGCCAGTAATTGCAACATCAGTTCATAGGGAGTAATCCCTATGCCCAATAGTATGGACTCATCACGATAGTACAACGAAGCATAATCAGCGGCAGTGAGTTGAAGTCCGGCAGCCAGTTGAATAGCTTCGTGACCCCTGGATGTACTATGAACATATTTACTGCACACTTCTCTGTTTGTTTCATAGGTATCGCCCATGGCACGGGCAGTAAGCATGAGTTCATACGCTTTCAACAGCAAGTCGTTACTGACAACTTCAGTTTTTGTTGAATGAATATCCGTGGCCGCTTTTTCCATATTGATTTGCCAAGAACAAATATAAAACATTTATCGCCTCAGGGGATACAGGATGAATCATACACAAACCAACTCACAATTGAATGGATCTTATCATTAAGAGGTCATGCTTTTGAACAACTTCCTTACTACAAATAAAATAACGATAAAATCATCGGCTGATCCCGTCACTCATCCAGAAAATGTTAATTTCTGAAAAAATAGAAGTCGACTACGAAAATGATTTCCGAAACTTCTTCTTTGCAAGGAAGTATTGACCAACGTTCGATTCTAAGAAAACACGTAGCTTTTTAAAATGATTGCATCAACTCGAAAGACTTATTTAACTTCCTAATGAGCGATGCTGATTCATTAAAATCAAGAGTCTGCTGCCCATCACTAAAGGCCTCCTCTGGCTTTTCATGTGTTTCATAGATGACTCCATCCGCTCCTGCCATCACTGCTGCCAAAGCCACCGGTTCAACAAATTCCCGTAAACCAATCCCATGCGATGGATCAGCAACAACCGGTAAGTGCGACTTCTCCTTCAATATTGGAATGGCATTAATGTCCAGGGTGTTTCTACTTGCCTTTTCATACGTGCGAATACCTCGCTCGCATAATATCAACTTCTCGTTGCCGGCAGAGAAGACATACTCGGCAGAAGATAATAGCTCCTCAATGGTTCCTGATATTCCACGCTTGATCATCACTGGCTTATCCACCTTACCCAACTCATCCAGTAAATTGAAATTTTGAGTGTTCCTCGCTCCCACTTGAAATATATCGACATAGGGATACATCTCCGCAATCTGACTTACCTGCATCACCTCCGTGATAATCTTTATCCCCGCTCCTTGTGCTTTTTGATACCACATCTTTAAACCATCAATACCGAGTCCTCGAAATGCGTAGGGCGAACTCCGTGGCTTGAATACACCACCACGCATGATGTTAACTCCATTCTCTTTTAAATGACCAATCGTCAGGTCAACTTGCTGTTCACTTTCAATGGAGCACGGGCCGGCCATGATAGAAAGTCGCCCCTCGCCAATGGTCACGTCATCACCCAGATCAATGATACTACGGTCCACTTTCCACTTCCGTGAAACCAATTTATATTCATCCGATACCCGATGAATATCAGCAATGCCTGGCAAGTGGCCCAATTGCCTGATATCAAAATCCTTTTTTCCAATGCTGATAAGATAGGAACCACGCTGGGTAACCACTTCTGTGACTTTATAATGAAGTGACTGTATTTTTTCAATAATTCTCCTCTTTTCATCAGGAGAAATTTTGCCTTGCAATTGTATAATCATGACGGCTACTTTCCGGATTTAATGGACTGAATGAACGATGTAACATCAGTCGGAATATCACTACTGTTTTTCAACATGGTGATAAAGGAACTTCCAACAATCGCACCAGAGGCGTGCCTGCATGCTTGTGAGTAGGTCTGGTAATTTGAAATTCCAAACCCAATCAGGTAGGGATTTTCCAAACTTAATGCATCAAGCTTTTTAAAGTAAGCAACCTGATCTTCTGAAAATTCCTTCTTTGCACCAGTGGTACTGGAAGATGATACCGCATAAATGAATCCTGTACTTACTGAATCAATTTGTTTAATGCGTGCCTCTGATGTGGTGGGCGATATCAAAAAGGACATGCTGAGATTCAAGGACTCCGCCAGCGACTGATAATGATCCACGTATTCACTTAATGGTAAATCGGGTAAAATCAATCCATCCACTCCAGCAGCAGAAGCATCCCGCATGAATTTCTCCACACCGTACTGCATAACAGGATTCAAATATCCCATCAAAATTACAGGGATACTTACCGTTGATCGCAGCTGCTTTACCTGGCTGATCAGCAATGCGACATTCATGCCCTGATCTAATGCAATTTTATTGCTCTCCTGAATGGTAGGGCCATCCGCAATTGGATCTGAAAAAGGAATACCGATTTCAATCATGTCAGCTCCCGATGCCTGAAGAGATTCAGCGATGCGCTGGGTGTCATTCAAACCCGGGAACCCGGCCGTATAGAAAATGGAAAGTATATGCTTGCCTTTCTTTTCGAAAAGTTCTGTGATTCTGTTCTTCATGTTAGTGCGTATAACCGGTATAATTTTTCTCTCCAGCAGTGATGTCTATTGAAAGTACGTTTTGTGATGGCGGCAATGGACACGTTGCGAATGGTGTAAATGCGCAGGGCGGATTATACGCCTTGTTAAAGTCAAGAATTGTTTTTCCATCTGCACCGGGTTTCTTCGTGTACACATACCTTCCGGAAGGATATGTTTCCTTACTGTTGGTCGCATCACCAAAAATGATGAATAATTCATCGTCTTCCGTCAGGGCATCCAACCGGTATTCATTTTCATTTATGGTAAACACTAATGCGCCCGGTGAATCTTGCGCAGTCGTTTGACCCAATACATTCGTAATATTAATTTTCTTTGGCGAAGAAGGAATCTCCAGTGTCGCTTCCACACGATATTCGGGATTCACATCATATCGCTCGATACCATGAAATTCTTCCACCGCCTTGCTTTGCAAATCCCGAAGACGTACTCCAAATTGATCATCGCGTTTAATAATGAACCATTGGAGAGAACCATGTGCCAGCTTTGGTTGACGGGTAGAGTCCGGATTAAAAACTACTCCCGACTTCATTGGTTTTTCATTTGAAAGAATTTCAACAGCGGGAAGAGTGGTCATCGTAACCACTCCGTTCTGCAAGAGAAATGCCCCGGCTTTGGCAGGAATTTTTTCTTTCGGAAAAACAATATCATTACTGTCATCGCTTCCAAACGTGCTCACCCCATCTTTCAACCAGAACAGCCCAGCGAGATTGAGCCACCCATTATTTCCCTTCAGACCTGCTATGCGGTCTTTATGCCATGCTTCAATATCACTCTTATAGGCTGCAACATCCAACTTAGCTTCCTGCTGTTTTGGGCTACAACTGAACATCACGAACGACAAGAATAAACAAACTGCTATTTTCATAAACATTAATTTTCAATTCAAGCGATTATCATTCTGAAATCATCAATGAGGGATTAATATTTTCCCCAACGGATATAGGTTTCCAGATCTTTGTCTCCGCGACCAGATAAGTTTATTACTACGACATCATCTGAATTTAATTCCAACTTTTGCAGTGCAGCAATGGCATGTGCCGACTCAATAGCAGGAATAATTCCTTCCATCCTGCTCAATTCAATTCCCGCATTCATGGCTTCATCATCCGTCACGTTCAGAAACTGAACCCTGCCTACTTCAAACAAGTGTGCATGCATGGGCCCAATGCCAGGATAATCCAATCCAGCAGAGATGGAATACGGTTCTATTACCTGTCCATCTTCTGTTTGCATCAACAACGTTTTGCTTCCGTGCAATACTCCGGGTTTTCCCAAAGCAGTGGTAGCGGCCGACTCACCGGTATCCACTCCTTTTCCTCCAGCCTCAACCCCGATTAAGTTCACATGTTCATCCGATAGAAAATGATAAAATGCACCAGCTGCATTGCTACCACCGCCTACACAGGCTACCACATAGTCGGGATAAGGATTTCCGATTTCGACTTGCAGCTGTCTTTTTATCTCTTCGCTGATTACGGATTGAAAACGGGTAACCATATCTGGATAAGGATGTGGCCCCACCACAGAGCCAATGATGTAGTGTGTGTCGGTGGGGTGATTAATCCAGTGACGCATCGCTTCATTGGTAGCGTCTTTCAAGGTCATGTTGCCGGAAAGTGCAGGAACTACTTTGGTACCCAGAATACGCATGCGTTCCACATTAGGACGCTGACGTTCCATATCCAATTTGCCCATGTAGACGATACACTCCATTCCCATCAAGGCACAAACAGTCGCGGTTGCTACACCATGCTGGCCAGCTCCAGTTTCCGCAATGATTTTTTGTTTACCCAAACGCTTGGCTAAAAGAATCTGGCCGATGGTGTTATTTATTTTATGCGCACCGGTGTGGCATAGGTCTTCACGCTTTAAATAAATCGCAGCCTTATACTTTTCAGAGAGTCGCTTGGCGAGATAGAGCGGTGTAGGGCGACCTACATAATCGGTTAATAACTTATTAAACTCTGCCTGGAACTCAGGTTCATAGATTATAGTTAAATATTTCTCCCTGAGTTCCTCTACGTTGGGGTACAACATCTCAGGGATGTAAGCCCCACCAAACTGGCCATAGTAACCTTGCTCATTCACTTCGAACTTCATATGGATAATTGGTTAATAATCGCTGATATTTTATGAACGTTTTTAAAACCAGGTTGAATTTCCACACCACTGTTAATATCAATGCCGTGAATATTTAATGAAGTAAGATCTTTCAACCCGCTAAGGTTGTCTGCCTGCACTCCACCACTCAAAAAAAATGGAATTACCTGATTATATCGTGTCAACAAATTCCAATCGAAGGGTCTTGCGTTTCCTCCATAGAGCTTTCCCTTTGTATCAAACAGGAAATAATCAGATATCGTCTCGAATTGTTCTGTATTAGTAAAATCAAAATCGTCATCCACCCTGAATACTTTAATGATAGGAATACCCTCCGATTTCAACTCCTCACAAAAAGCTACTGATTCATCGCCATGCAGCTGAGCAAATTGAAGGTGATAGTTGGTAATCGTCTCTTTTATAAAAGACGCTGAATGATTAACAAATACTCCAACCTTACTGATGGATGAATCCAAATCACCTGGAACCTTAAAATGCAATCCAACATAGCGTGGCGAGGATTCATAAAAGATAAAACCCATGTAATCCGGATGCAAGGCAGCCACTTCACGGATATTCTCCGCGTCTCTCATTCCACAGACTTTTACCTTAACACCTGACACCATACTTCTTACTTCTTATCTATTTTCCCTCTGCCCTATTCAATTCATCAATAAACTCCTTACACGCTTTCTCCGGCCGACTATTCTGCATAAAATTCTGTCCCATCAAAAAACCGCGGTATCCATACTTCTTTAATTCAATAATGGTTTCTGCCTTTTCTATTCCGCTTTCAGAAACTTTCACCACATGGTTGGGAATCATATCTGCCAATCGCTTTGAAATTCCAATATCGGTAATAAATGTTTTTAGATCGCGATTGTTTACTCCTATCAAATCGACATCTGCATTCAGATTATCCTGTAACTCTTTTTCATCATGCACTTCCATCAATATTTCCAACTGGAGCGAACGTGCCACCTTGGCAAGGGAAATAATTTCCTGAGGGTTTAATGCTGCCGCGATTAAAAGGATCGCATCAGCACCGATGGATTTTGCTTCTATGATCTGATATTCATCCACTACAAAATCCTTTCTGAGTATAGGGCAAAAATTGAATTTACGGGCCAACATCAGGTCTTCATTGGTACCACCAAAGAATTTCTTGTCAGTAAGCACCGAGAGTGCAGAAGCACCTGCTTGCATATAACCAATCGAAGTACGTTCAACAGAAACATAAGGATTGATATTTCCTTTGGAAGGTGATTTTCTTTTTATCTCCGCTATGATACCTGATTTGTCTTCACGCGTAACATATTTTTTCAAAGACACTACCGGTGATTGAAAGTAAATGCTTTGCTCCAGTAATTTCACCGGATACAAACTCTTGCGCTCTTCCACCTCAGTTCGCTTGTGTAGTATAATTTCGTCCAGGATATTCATACTATAGGTTCATTAGCTTTTTGAATGACTCCAATGCCTTTCCTGATTTTAGTGTGTCTGTTGCTTTGTCTACTGCTTTAGCTATTCCTTCTCCCCTGTTCACGCAATAAAGTGCCATAGCTGCATTAGCGATTACTGCTGCGTTTTGCTCTTCTGTTCCCTTGCCTTCCAATACGTTCATAAACAGCGTTGCCGATTCTTCTACCGTTGCTCCTCCCTTGATGTCTTGATATTTAATGGTGGGCAATCCTAATTCCGCAGGCGTGGCAATCCGTTCGCCTTCATTAAAGAAAAACTTAAAAGCTCCTGTGAGCGATACTTCATCATATCCATCCAATGAATGAAGAATTAAAAAATCCTTATCGGTATTCTGATATAGATAACCGTATTGACGCGCCAGCTCCAAACTAAACACACCTACCAACTGGCGCTTCGGAAAGGAAGGGTTCACCATTGGTCCGAGCATATTAAAAAAAGTCTTCACGCCCAGGTCTTTACGGATGGGGGCTACGTTTTTCATAGCTGGGTGAAACAAGGGAGCGTGCATAAAACAAATATTGGCGCGGTCCAGACTTCTCTTCAACTCGTCTATATTGTTGGTAAATTTATATCCAAAAAATTCAAGCAAGTTCGATGATCCGCACGCAGATGACACACCATAGTTACCATGTTTCGCAACGGGCTGTCCTGCTGCTGCAACCACAAACGATGAAAGCGTAGAGAGGTTCATGGTATTCTTTCCATCGCCACCAGTACCACATACGTCCATCACGGGTTGATCAAAATGGGCTGGCAAACACAACTCCAGCATGGCATCGCGGAAGCCTTGCAATTCATCTACCGTTATACTCCGCATCATATACACCGTCATGAATGCAGCAGTTTGGCTCATGTTAAATTTTCCGGATGCTAACTCCACCAGCACGCTGTGTGCCGTCTCCTTGGTGAGGGAGCGATTATCAATCAATTCATTTAATATCTGTTTCATAAGAAAGTCGGAAAGTACGTAAGTCGGAAACTTGTTTGCATTCGATTTAATTAGTTAACCAGTTCTTAATCATTTTAGGTCCTTCAGGAGTCATAATAGACTCCGGATGGAATTGTAATCCTTTCACGTCATAAGTTTTGTGACTCAACCCCATAATCAATCCCTCTTCATTCAGAGCGGTCACCTTCAACTCAGGAGTGATGCTTTGTGGCAACACGGCCCATGAATGATAATGAGTCGCCTGGAGCGGTGTACTCACACCCTTAAACAAATATTCCGTAGTATCGGTTATCCTGGTAGTTGATGTAACACCATGCAGCACGTTGGGGATGTTGAATAAAGATGCCCCATACACCTCTCCAATACCCTGGTGGCCCAGACAAATTCCTAAAATACTTTTGGTAGGTCCATACGTTAGCACCACTTGTTTCATAATACCGGCTTCATCGGGAATGCCAGGACCTGGAGAAAGTAGAATTTTATCATAGCGCCCCACCTCTTCTAATGAAATTTTATCATTGCGAAAAATATCTACCGCATATCCATTCTCACGAATGAGGTGTACGAGGTTGTAGGTAAATGAATCGTAATTATCTAATACTAAAATCTTCATGAATCAAATTTTTTCAGCTAACACCAATGCCTTTCGCAAGGCTTCCAATTTATTATTCACTTCCTGCAATTCGCTTTCCGCTGATGACTTGGCTACGACACCTGCGCCTGCCTGGTAAACCAACGAATTGTTCTTACTACAAAACGTACGGATCATGATGGCATGATTAAAAGATCCATCGAAACCAATGAAACCAATAGCGCCTCCATAAAAGCTACGGTTTACATTTTCATATTCGTTGATGAGGGTCATCGCCTTATGTTTAGGAGCACCTGAAAGAGTGCCTGCCGGAAATGTATCAGCTGCAATCTGAATCACTGAAGCGTCTTCCTCCAATTTTCCTGTTACTTTAGAAACAAGATGAATGACATGAGAGTAATATTGAATCTCTTTAAATACTTCAACATGAACTTCACTGGCATTGCGGCTCAAATCATTGCGCGCAAGATCAACCAGCATCACATGTTCTGCATTCTCCTTCACATCGGCTGACAGTTTTTCGGCCAATTGTGCATCTTCCTGGTCGTTACCCGATCTTCTGAAGGTGCCCGCTATTGGATAAATGTGTGCCTGGCCTCTTGAAACTTGTATCTGCGCTTCCGGTGATGATCCAAATAATTTGAAATTTCCGTAATCGAAATAAAACAAGTAGGGTGAAGGATTGATGGAGCGCAAACTGCGATAGACATTGAATTCATCTCCTTTAAAACCAGCCGTAAACCTTCGCGACAATACGATCTGAAACACGTCTCCGCGATAGCAATGATGTTTTCCTTTTTCAATGATATCCAGAAACTGGTTATCAGTATAATTGGATATCTCTGCATTGGTGCGTGAGAAGTGGAACGTGGTAACCCGGTTATTATTAATCAACTGCTCCAGCCGATCCAGTGTATCCGGTGAATCACTTCCCTCTACGGCATGCTCAAACAGCGTAAGCTCATTGTAAAAATGATCCACTACAATAACATACCGGAAAAGTGAATAGATCATATCCGGTAAATCGGTTTGTGTTTTTTGAATGGGCACCTGTTCAAAATAACGAACGGCATCATAGGCGATGTATCCAAAAAGACCATCATGTGGATATTTGGAATGTACCGAAGTGTCAGGGGTAAATGAATTTTTAAACTCTTCCAATAAGCTGGTCATCTGTCCGGGCTGATCGATGGAAATTTTATTCAAAGGCTTGCCAGGCATTGTGATTTCTGCCTGCTCCTGGTGGATGCGAAATGTGGCCATTGGATCACAACAAATAAATGAAAGACTGTTTTCGTGGCCATGATAATCGGAACTTTCGAGCAGAATGCTCCCTGCAAATACGTCCCTAAGCTTCAGGTAAATATTCACTGGGGTCAACGTATCCGCCAGCATTTTTTTTGAATACGTCTTCAGTTTAAAAGTCATATTAATTACGATCTAAGTCTCTGTTTCTTAACGTCCATAAAATAAGAAAGCCCACTGTGAACAGCGGGCCTTCGGCAAATTAGTTATTACATAGCAAGGCTGCTCACATATCGAATTTCGATTTGTGCCACCACCATGCGGTATGAACATTCTGTATCATTATGCGTCAGCTTTTTTCTTGGCTACTTTTTTAGGCTTTGCCTCTGTAGTTTCTGTGGCCACTACTACTGGCTTCTTCGAAGCAGCCCTCTTGATCTGCTCCTTGATTTTCTTTTTGCTTCTGGATACGCCAAAAGAACCAATGGTTCTTTTTCCTTTTGATGTTTTTTTATCTCCTCTTCCCATTGAATTTGAATAATTGTCCGCAATAATAGCAAAGTCCGCGCTAAATACAAACTCACGCAATTTTTTTATGGGATTATGGCGCATAAATGGCCAACAAAATCTGATCAGAACAGTTTATATTTATAATACAATTTGCATATGGCTAACATCCGTTTTGAACTCATTCAAGCCTTACGGGCAGCTGCCGAGAAGATCGACAAGAGTAACATCTACCAATGGGGGCACATGGGCTTGTGCAACTGTGGATTCCTTGCGCAGGCAGTAACCTCCCTCCCCAAAGAGGAAATCCACCGCAGAGCAATGCAAAGGCATGGCGACTGGTCGGAACAACTCAATGACTATTGCCCCACCAGCTGTCTTCCCATGGACGACCTGATTGACGAACTGGTCCAATTCGGCTTCATGTTAAGTGAATTGAGGCATCTTGAACGGCTTTCTGACCCCTCCATTCTCCAGAGTTTACCGTTGGAGAAAAGACATTTGAAGCACAATTATAAAGCGGACGTAGTTGTTTATTTGAATAGGTGGGCAAAATTGCTCGAAGAAACACTGCTTAGCACCATCAGCTTAAAGGAACTGACGGTTAAGAAGGAAATACCGATACTTTAATTATAACTTGCAGCTTCATGAACGTTATAACGGAAATATCAAGCAAGAAATACCTGGTATGGTTAGTTTCCCTCACCCTGCTTTTCTCCATCAGCAGCGGTAATTCCGGAAGCGTTTCATCTACCCCAATAAAGCATCTCAGGCAAACTGAATTAACGCTTTGCCATCGTCTTCAAAAGTCAATACTTAATTTTCCGATCACCATTTCTGGGATGCAGACAATCCATCCTTCTGAGTTCCAAAGAATTTTTTCATTTCGTAATCGAATTGCCGAGCATACCCAGACGCTGTCATTACTCCTTAAAAAAAGCAACATACACCTCATTTCATCATTACCCGCGAAGGGAGTCCTTCATCCTACCAATTCCTCCAATGAGGACGAACATCCTTCTTATCTAAAGGGATAATATCCTTCTTCATTCATTAAGGTTTTCAATCACGCTGAAGCGTTCATCAACGATTCATTCAGCTTATAATATATTATCATGAAGTCAATAAAAAAGATCTTGCGACTAGCATTGCTTACGCTGTTGATCCTACTCGCCATTTCTGGCATCAGTATCACCGGCACTGGCCTTTTGCTTACGCGTAAAAATGAACAGGATTACGACAACGAAATAAAAACAGAGTTGGTGGAAGGCAAAAAAGATGGGATGGAGGAAAAGGATGTAGACTAATTCCATTAATTCGGATCAAAAAACTACAACCCATTGGCAGCGAGATCATCACCTTTTCGCAAGTTTGCTTTCATTGAGCCCTAAAAAAATGTGAAGCCCGAGGAAGTGTGAAGTGGCGCACGGGATTGAGACATATCTTAAAATTAATCTAAAGGCAGATTCATTTTTTTAAAAAAAGCAATGTACCGGGGATCACCTTTGAGGCTTTTTAGTAGTGGGTCTCCTTTAAAAAAAACCAGCCAGCCATCTTTTTTGTTGTATGCGTTCTCCAGCCACATAAATGCTTTGTCTTGTTCTCCCCTGTAAGCATGAAGCTCAGCCATAAGATAAGTCCATTCATTCTGATATTTGTCAGCAAACTCTTTCAACATAGTATCCGCTTCGTTGCTGCGACCAAGGGCATGGTAGGCAAGGGCCAACCCAAAAGTTTTAAACACTTCCATGTTTTCCTGTTGCATTTCTGTCAACGCCATTTCCGGTTTCCCTAATAGAATGTAATTTCTACCCAAATACATGTGAGCTCGCTGAAACTGAGGATTCAATTCAAGAGGTTTTTTAAAATATGGAATAGCTTTCTCCGGCTGGTTAGCATGAGTAAGTATATCGCCTACAGCCATATGATTTAATGGTGTGAGGGGATCAAGCTCAAGACATTTTTTCATTACCTGGATAGCTTCTTCCCATCGGCCTGTTGCAGCATAGAGTCCATCGCCAATGCGGGATAATAAGTCAACATTATCCGGATCGAGAGTTAGTGCTTTTTGATATAATTGCTCTGCACCCTTCCAATCAAAATCCTGATACAATTTTTGGGCGCCTAAATGAATATAACCATCTGGAAGATCTTTATCAAGTGCTATAGCTTTCATGGCAGCTTCCCTTGCTTTTTCACGACCGATGTTCCTGGGAATATAATTTTGCCATGCTTGTCTTGAAAAAGCTTTGGCCAGTTTTCCCCATGCCCGGGCATTGGTGGAGTCAATAGCTATAGCTTGGTTATAAAAATCAACTGCTTTGGCAAGATTGTCTTTATCCAGCTTATCGTAAAAATAATTTCCCTGCAGGATAAGATTATAGGCTTCTATATTACCCGAGAAAGAAGCAGGGGCTTCCAGAAGTTTAAGTTTCAACTGTTGGACAACAGCCTGTGAAATCTCGTCCTGTAATTTAAAAATCTCTTTTAAGTCACGATCATAGGTTTCGCTCCATAGATGTGAGCCATCCGTTGCTTTTATCAACTGAGCAGTTACCCGAATCTTATTTCCATCTTTACGTACGCTCCCTTCCAGTAAGTGAGATACTCCCAGTTTCATTGCGATGATTCGCAGGTCTTCATTCTTTCCTTTGAATGAGAAAGAGGAAGTACGGCCGATTACTTTCAGTTCAGCGATTTTTGCCAGTAGATTTAGCAGTTCTTCACTCAGCCCATCACTGAAATATTCCTGATCATGATTCGGGCTCATATCAACAAACGGGAGAACGGCAATGGATTTCTCGAGGACTTCTTCAATAGTTGATTCAGTGTTCCCTTTTGATGTCTTTTGAAAACTGTAATAAATAAAATAGCCTGATGCCGCCATTAAAACTGCTATAGCTACTAATACAGTCATCTTATACTTTGAAGTTGTGCTTTCAGTTGATTCGGTTTTTTGCGATGTTGAACTAACAGGTTTGGGAGCCTCAATGCCTTCTGCTTTGACCTGGTAAATGCGAACGGGTTCTTTTACATTTTTAAGATGCTCTGTTTTTACAAATTCCGTATCGATATCATTTTTATTGATAACATTATTACGAACTGCTTCAGAAACATAAATACATCCGGGTTTAGCAATAGCTTGTATTCTTGATGCAATATTTACTCCATCACCAAATACATCATCATTTTCAAATACCACATCCCCTAAATGAATACCAATCCGTAATTGAAAATATTTTGCTGCATTGCAGGACTCCTGAATTTTGATTGCTGCATGCACAGCATCAGCAACAGTATTGAAACTTGCTAACACTCCATCGCCAAGTTCTTTTATCCATCTGCCATTGAATTGCTCAATGATTGGTTTTTGGATTAGCCTGCTTTTATTCAGCAGTTCAAATGCGTTTTTTTCATCATTACCCATTAAAGTTGTGTATCCGACAATGTCGGTAAACATGATAGCAACAAGTTGACGGGATTGAGACATGAAATTCGGTTATACTTTTTATTTGAAAAGGTCATTTGTTTGTGAATGCTATTGCAAATAGCATGACGTACAACCTTTGCATATCAGAAACACAATATATTAGATGCCTCCATTGCTCAATCCAAGTTAAACACTTTTCCGCAAAGCAACTATAACCAATACCTAAAATGGCAGATGGTAATACATGCCTCTTGAAGATGACTGTCATTGCAGCCAATGCCTGGAGTCACTTAAATTAATTCAGTCATCCGTGCTGATACTTTTAAGCTAAACGATTGATTCGATGATCTTAACTTATTGCAAAGGGCTGATCAATGGAAATTGCAGGTTGTGAAAGCCATTGTGGTCCTTCGACTGTCATGTATACACAATCCTCATGACGCACTCCAAATTCACCAACAATAGAAATGTTTGGCTCAATACTAAAGCACATTCCTGGCTGCAATGCTTGCTTATTGCCTCTAACGGCATTGCCCCACTCATGGACATCCATGCCAATGCCATGCCCTGTGCGATGAGGCAGACCTGGTAACTTATAGTCGGGTCCAAAGCCAGCATCGGTAATTACTTTACGGGCAGCGGCATCTACTTCTTCCAAAGCAACTCCAACTTTGGCGGCAGCAAAGCCTGCGGCTTGTGCTTTTTGTTCAAGGTCCCAGATTTCTTGTTGGCGTTCAGTAGGTTCGGCACCAAATACGATTGTTCGACTCACGTCCGAGCAGTATCCTTCTACCCTGCATCCACAATCCATTAATACAATATCACCTTTCTTTAATTTTTGTGGTTGAACACTCCCATGCGGAAAGGCCGATGCCTGCGCAAAATTTACCCCGGCAAAAGTAGGTTCCGCTCCAAATTTTATATGAGCATCCGTAACAATGGCTGAAAATTCAGCAGGGCTCATTCCTTCTTTCAGGCTTTTAATACCCAATGCCATGGCAGCCATCGTAATGTCTGTGGCCTTTTGCATTAACGCGATCTCTGCCGGAGATTTTATCAGACGACATGGAGTGCTTACCGGATCACCACTTACGTAGTTTAAGTGAGAGGCTTCCTTTCGTATTCCATCTAAAATAAAAAAGCGAAGTCGCTCTTCGATGCCAATGATACCGGCTGTTATACCGGCCACCTTTAACGTATCTGCAATCAACTTGTATGGACTTTCATCTTCCTGCCATGCATAAACCTCGGTGCCGATTTTGATTAATTCCCGCAAGCGTTCTTCCTCAAAGCCAGGACAAATATATTTGACTTCACCTTTCGCAGGAATGATGGCTACCATGGTGCGCTCGCTTGGTCCCCAACTGATCCCTGTAAAATATTCCATGTTAGAGCCTGCATCGAGAATCAAAGCACTCATATGTGCTGCCTCCATCAATTGTTGGGCCTTCACGATCCTTGATTTACGTTCATCGACAGTGATAGGAACGACATCGGCAGTCATGGAATGAAGATCCGTTGACACCTTTTCTTCTTTCACTGGACTTTCGGTATTACAAGAAACGATCGTTGCAGCGATACCGGTGGCCGTAGCCATTGCAGAAATGCTAATGAATTCTCTTCGTTTTAATTTCATAATAATAGTTGGGATGAGTGAGGTTCCTTAATTGACTTTTGCAAGATTATAAATAACCTCCCAATTGAATTGAACAAATTTATAGATTGATTCTTCGAGTATGCGCTCCTGATCACTATGTGCACTAAATCCCTTAGGGCCATCTTCTGCATCAGTCAAAGGACCAATGCCATAGCACTCTACCCCTTTCGCACGCAAATAAGCCATGTCGGTGGCACCTGTCAGCATCGTGGGAAGTGATATGGTATTATAAATTTTCTTCAACGCACTTTCGGTGGCAAGAAAAGCCTCGGTATCAAGGCGAGATGGGCTGGCAGCTGGTCTTTTATTTTTGTCCATCAACACAATCTCTATTTGCGAGTCGTTGATGACGCGTTTCATTTCTGCCAGCAGACTCGTCATGTCCTCATCGGGCAACGCACGAACGTCCAGTGTGGCTTCTGCCTCGCTGGGGATAATATTGATAAGGTATCCACCTTTAATTATGTTGGGAGAAATCGAAGTGCGCAAGGTAGAGTAACCACGAGGCTCTTTAGCTGCAAAATATTCCTGTGCTGCTTCAACACCTTTGCCATTCACCAATGCCAGATAACGCGCTGCTTCAGCCGATGCACTGATAGCAGCCAGTCTGGTGAAGAAACTTTTCGTGGTTTCATTCAAGCGCATCGGAGTTTGCCATGCCGCTATTTTTGCCACGGCTTGCGATAAGTGAACGACCGCATTATCCTGAAGCGGTACAGAACCATGACCTGCTGTTCCTCTTGCCTTAAGCATGACGCCACGAGGAACTTTCTCTGTGGTGGCAATGCCAGCATAAACTACTTTACCATCTTTCCTGCTCACGCCACCACCTTCGGCAAAACAAAACTCTGCTTCAATTTCCGACCAGTGTTCATTCACCATATATTCAATACCTACAAAAGTGTTTGATTCTTCCCCTGACTCCGCCAAAAAAATCACATCACGATCCAGCGGAATATTCAGTCGCTTTAATTGAATCATCACCATGAGTGCCGCCACTACATTGTCTTTGTCATCTACCGACCCGCGGGCATATACATAACCGCCTTCACGGGTTGCTGAAAATGGAGGATGTATCCATTTGGAGGTGTCTACACTCACTACATCAGTATGAGCCATGATCAAAATTGGTTTTTTCTTTCCACTTCCCTTTATGCGGGCAACCAGGTTGGGATGTTTCGGATCATTAGAAAAAACCTTTGCGGAAATTCCTTCGCGATCCAATACGGATTTCAAGTAATCCACCACAGGAGCTTCATTCCCCGTGGCAACGCTTGAGTTGATTCTCAGGATAGCCTGAAAATGTTTCATCGTTTCTTCCTGGAGTTTAGTCCAATCAGGTTGCTTGTTTTGTGTTTGAGCAAACAAGGCAGGGAGCACCAGAAACAGGAAAAAGAAGATGAACAGACGTTTAACTATCCGCATGGCAGTTTTAGGGTTAAGAGAATTTCGAATATAGGGATTTGTTCTATAGTCCAGAAACCACTCTAATAATTTAGTATAATATCAGGTATTTTACACGACCAGTCATTCTGCTTTATCCGTAATCAATTAATTTAGGAGCATGAAGTTAACTCCACTCTTATCCACGCTCTCTATGCTGGTGGTTATTGGTTGTTCAGCACCGGAAAAAAAAGCCAGCAGTGATCTATTTCAGAAAGTCTCTACATTCTCCTTCATAGAAGGGAAACCTCAGTACCTGGCATCTCCATTTGTTACAGCCGGAGATCGGGTTTACATAGTCGGTCATCAGGATGGAAGCTTCCCTGATCTGGGCTGGCATGTTGCCGGTGAGATGGGTGGCATATGGGATCATCCCATTAAGCTCATGGATGGTTTTACGACCAGCATTAAAACGGAAGCCAGCGATCGTTCCTTTTGTCTTGACAAAGCCGATAAGTTTATCAACTACCCGATGGCCAACCTTCATCATTTTACATGGGTCGAAGAAAACATGCAAGTAGATCGCATTCAATCCGTGCCTGATGGTGTGGAAGGTGCTATAGTAGAATTCAAAATCTCCAATCACGGAAAAGAAAATAAGAAAATCATTTTTTCCTTCACCGGCATGACAGACCTGAGACCGACATGGCTGGGTGAACGTACCGACATGCTTGATGCAGAAGATTCCATCTCCTTCGATGGAAATTTATCTGCCGGAATGGCGAAGGATAAAAATAATCCATGGTATACACTGTTTGGTTCTTCCATGAAAGCAAACTTCACAACCGAATCCGATGGTTGCCAGCCTGAAAGAAAAGGATTAGGAAAAAATGCTACACTCTCCTATTCGTTAAGCGTCAATGCAAATGAGGAAGTGATCATTCCTGTTTTCATTGCCGGCTCCTACCAATCCGAAGAAGCGCTTCGGGCCACCTATGAAATTTTGAAAACGCAGGGACAAGAAAAATTAAAACAGAAAATAGATCGCTATAAAATGATCAACAGCACGTCACAGCTTTCCATTCCCGATCAGGACATTAGTCAAATGTATGAATGGCTAAAGTACAATACCGATTGGCTGACACGCTATGTTCCTGAACAAGGTTTGGGTATTTCCGCTGGGCTTCCCGATTATCCGTGGTGGTTTGGTGCGGATGCCACCTACTCCTTGCAAGGAGTATTGGCAACAGGCGATCATGACGTGGTAAAGAGTACCATCCTGTTGCTACATAGCATCTCTCTGCGTACCAATAACAACGGACGCATCATTCATGAAGTGTCGACCAATGGATCTGTTTATAACCAGGGGAACGTTAATGAGACCGCGCAGTTTATTACGCTGGTCAATAACTATTATAAATGGACGGGTGATTACGAGTTGGTCAAAGAACTTTTCCCTGATCTGAAAAAAGGAATGAAATGGTTGCTGGTGGAAAAAGATCCTGATGGTAATCATTATCCAAACGGCAGTGGCATGATGGAAATACCTGGACTGGAATCCAATCTGGAGATGATCGATGTGGCCGCCTACACACAACAGGCGCTCGCAAGTATTGCCGAACTAGCCAATGCTGTTGGCGATAGTACGGGTGCCGTCACATATCAGACACTCGCTGATGAATTAAAAGTAAAAATCAATGAAGACTGGTGGCAGCCGAATGAAAATTCGTTTGGTGATTTTATCGGAACAGTAGAAGAAGCAACACCTGTTCTCGATGCGGCATTGGTTCGAACAGATACGCTTGGAAAAATATGGGCGGTGGCGGAATTGAAGAACACACAGAAGCAAATGAAGCGATATCCGAAAGGCAAACGCATGCCTCATGTGATTTATCACAACTGGGTAGTGAATACGCCACTTGAAACCGGAGTTGCTGATATCGAAAAAGCACAGGCGGCACGTAAAAAAGCAAAAACCTATGAAAACCCATTTGGGGGTTTTGTCACGGGCATTGATCGTACCGAAGAAGATGACAGTGTAGTTCTTAAATCAAGGAAGAAAATATTTTCTTACACCGGAGCGGTGATGACCTTGCCCACGAGTGTTCAGGCGATTGCTGCTGCCCGCTATGGCGATATGGACGATGCCTTGCAATACATGAAGAAGCTTCATCGCTCATTCAGCTATGCACTGCCCGGTTCGATGTATGAAGTGTCTCCCGACTTTGGCATGATCACGCAAGCCTGGAATATCTATGGTGTAGCCGTTCCCATCGTTCAGTACTTCTTTGGCTTTCAGCCGAAGGCGCCTGAAAAGAGTCTTTACCTCTCTCCTCATTTGCCAATGGACTGGAAAGATGCCTCCATTAAAAATGTAAAAGTGGGCAATAATTATATCAGTCTTGCCATCAGCCAAAAAACGGATTATAAAGAATATCACGTTCAACAACTATTGGATTGGACAATACAGATTGATGTTACAGCTGCAAAGAAAGTTATCGTGAATGATGTGGAGGTAGATCTTAAAACGATTACCAGCAATGCACTTGCCATTAATGGCAAAGCAAACAAGGTGCAGATTTATTGATGACTTATGTCACGCATCGTCTCCCGCCTCGTGGACGATGCGCCCCGAAGGCACTCCCACCCGCGTCTCTATAAGTGTTATCTTAACTTCCCAATGTTATTCATTCAGCTCGTTGAAACCAGGATCAACGATGCGCATCGTCCCCGAGGTGGGATGCGATGCTTTACATGGAAATGTTTGATGTGGAGTATCGTATTCAACAATTACTGGACTGGATAGCATCTGAAAATTTCATTGTAAAGAATTGGGCAGCATGTCGGGCACAAAAAATATATCCGGAAAGGGTGACTCTGGCTTTAAAAAAGTGTAACTTCATTACTGTCTTACCCAGCCATGAACTACAAAAAAAATTTGTTTCCACTGGTTCTGTGTATCCTTAGTTTCTCTTGCGAAACAGACAATATTGAACCCAAATATCCTTCAGTCTATCGTAAATCGGGACTGAGAATAACAAGTGATTTGAGAATCTTTTCATCCAAGGGTGAAATCAAAGTAAAAAGCATTATCCGTAGATACACAGAAATTGATACTTCGTCCTACAATCGTTTTGCAGAGTACATTAAAAATGAAGTAGGAATTATAGATACTATTAAATTTTTAGATCGCGAAAATGCCGTTGTCAATCACAATTACGAGCCCAATCACTACCTAGTGCTAAGTTAATCATGAATTGACGGATAAAGTCTTTTGAGCTTTATTCGGGCTTCCTTATTTGTGAACTGCCAGTCTATTTTACGGCCCTTGTTA
>JAYVTB010000046.1:0-35696 GCA_043774805.1 Cyclobacteriaceae bacterium
ACCAAATCTCTTTATTTGCACAGATTTTTGAATACTCTAAACCTTTATAAACATGTCTGAAATCGCACAAAAAGTAAAACAGATCATCATCGACAAACTGGGCGTGGAAGAATCTGAAGTTACTCCTGAGGCAAGCTTTACCAATGATTTGGGTGCTGACTCGCTGGATACCGTAGAATTGATTATGGAATTCGAAAAAGAATTCAACATCTCCATCCCTGACGACCAGGCGGAAAACATCGCTACCGTAGGTCAGGCGATTTCTTATCTTGAGGAGAACGTTAAGAAATAATCAGAGATTCATCATCTCGGCCACTAACGTATTGTATGACATTTAAGAGAGTTGTAATTACAGGAGCGGGTGCATTAACTCCAATAGGAAATACCTTACCAGAATATTTGGAAGGATTGAAAGCCGGAAAAAGCGGTGCTGCCCCTATCACGAAATTCGATACTACTCTTTATAAGACCAAATTCGCCTGTGAGGTAAAGGGCTTCAAGTTTGAAGACTTTATGGACCGCAAAGAAGGTCGAAAAATGGATCCGTTTTCTCAATACGCTATGGTGGTGGCTGACGAAGCCATAAAAGATTCAAACCTTCCTTTATCCGAATTGGACCCAGACCGTGTTGGTGTTATCTGGGGATCGGGTATAGGAGGGTTGCTTACTTTTCAGGAAGAGATGAAAACGTATACAAAAGGTGATGGAACACCTCGTTTTAATCCTTTCTTTATTCCTAAAATGATCCCCGACCTCAGTGCAGGTCACATCTCTATCAAGTACGGTTTCAGAGGTCCTAATTTTGTGACCGTTTCAGCGTGCGCCTCATCAACTAATGCTATCTATGATGCCTACACCTATATCAAATTAGGTAAAGCAGATATCATTGTGAGCGGTGGCTCAGAAGCAGCAATTTGTGAAGCCGGAGTTGGTGGATTTAATGCGCTCAAAGCACTTTCAGAAAGAAATGACTCTCCTGAAACAGCATCAAGACCTTATGACAAAGACCGTGATGGCTTTGTGCTGGGCGAAGGTGCCGGTGCAGTCATTCTCGAAGAATATGAACATGCTAAAAGACGTGGCGCAAAAATCTACGCTGAGATTATTGGCGGAGGTCTTTCTGCCGATGCCTATCATATTACGGCACCACATCCTGACGGTGCCGGAATTATCAAAGTAATGCAGAATGCTTTGCTCGAGGCTGAAATTACAGCTGATCAGGTCGATTATATTAATACTCACGGAACTTCTACACCTCTTGGAGATTTAGGAGAAATAAAGGCTATCCAAAAAGTGTTTGGAGAGCAAGCTTATAAAATGAATATAAGCTCCACCAAATCGATGACCGGTCATCTTTTAGGTGCTGCTGGCGCTATTGAAGTGATTGCCTGCCTTATGGCTATTAATGAGGGTATCATCGCTCCCACCATCAATCACTTTATAGATGACGAAGGTTTAGATCCTCGTCTCAACCTTACCTTTAACAAGGCACAGAAAAGAGAAGTAAACATCGCCATCAGCAATACATTTGGTTTTGGTGGGCACAATGCTTCGGTGGTTCTCAAAAAAGTAGAGTAATCCACCCTGTTGTGTGGAATCTACTACGTTTATCGAAATCAAATTCAAGGGATGATAAAAAACTGATTACGGCTATCCGTACCATCGTTGGTTTAACTCCATCCAATCTCGCACTCTATAAATTAGCCACTCTTCATAGCTCAAAATCAACTGAGAAAAATGGCTTCCGCGAATCAAACGAAAGACTTGAATATTTAGGCGATGCTATTCTTGGTGCCGCTGTAGCCGATTATCTATTCAAAAAATATCCATTTAAAGACGAAGGATTCCTTACCGAAATACGCTCACGAATCGTAAACCGCGAATCGCTCAACAACCTGGCTCGCAAAGTCGGAATCGGATCGATCGTTCAGTTCGACAGCAAAAACAATCACTTGCAACAAGTAATTCTAGGAAATACGTTGGAAGCATTGGTTGGCGCTGTTTACCTTGACAAGGGTTATTTGCGAACCAAGAAATTCGTCATCGATAAATTGATACAACCATACTTCGATTTAGATGTTGTGGTCAGTTCAAATTTGAATCATAAGAGTAAAGTGATCGAGTGGGTACAGCGCGAAGGAAAGGAAATTCGATTTGAAATAACGGAAGTAAGAAAAGGAAAAATGAGTAAGGAATTTTCCGCTCAAGTGTTTATTGCAGACCAACCGTATGGCATCGGTTATGGTTTAACTAAGAAAAAAGCAGAACAGGATGCCTCTGAAAAAACAAACGCCATGCTGAATATATCATGAGCAAACTACTGCGCATTGGTGGGGCCACCGTAAATCAAACCCCGATCGACTGGTCTAACAACGTGACCAATATTATTGTGGCCATTGAAGAAGCTAAGAAGAGGAACGTGCACATTCTTGGATTCCCCGAATTATGTTTGAGTGGATATGGCTGTGAAGATCTCTTCCTCAGCGATTGGTTGAGCGCCAAAGCATGGACTCATTTGCAATCCATTATTCCGCATTGTGACACCATCACTGCCTGTATTGGATTACCGATTCGCTTTGATAACATTACTTATAATGGTGTTTGCGTAATCCATCATCAAAAAATACTGGGCATCACGCTTAAGCAGAACCTGGCACGAGATGGAGTTCATTATGAACCGCGGTGGTTTGACGCATGGCCAGCAGAAACCGTACGTCAGATTGAAATAGACGGGCAGAAAATTCAAGTTGGTGATCTTGTCTATGAAATCGATGGCATCAAACTCGGTTTCGAAATCTGTGAGGATGCCTGGAGAAAAAGTAAACGCCCTGGATACCGCCTTCAAAAACGCGGAGTGGATCTGATCATTAATCCCAGTGCAAGCCATTTTGCATTAGGCAAGAGCGAGTTACGCGAGCAAGAAGTTGTGATCGATGGATCACGCCTATTCGAGTGTGCTTACCTATTCGTGAATCTACTTGGCAATGAAGCAGGCCGAATGATTTATGATGGCGACATTATTTATGGACAGAATGGAAAACTATTAAAAATCAATGAGCGATTATCGCTGAAGCCATTTAATCTGCTAACCTGCGATATTGATTTTGATGATCTCTCCCATTCAGAATCGAAGCCGCTAACCGATGGAAAAGAAAAGAACGAAGAGCTTGCCCGAGCCACTTCACTTGCACTTTTTGATTACATAAGAAAAAGTAAAGCAAAAGGTTTTGTGTTGAGTTTAAGTGGTGGAGCCGACTCATCTATGTGTGCGGTGCTGGTGGCTGAAATGGCCAGGCGTGCTACCAAAGAACTAGGGTGGAGTGAATTCATTTCTATTGCAGGAATTAACGCGTTCAATGAATTATTGACGTGTGCTTATCAGGGAACAAAAAATTCTTCACAAACAACACTTGATGCCGCCCTGGCATTAGCAAGCAGCATTGGCGCTTCCTTTCATTCCTGGCAAATAGATGAAGCCGTGAATTTCTACACCACTGAAATCGAAAAAGTACTTGAGCGGCCACTTACGTGGGATAGTGATGATATCGCGTTACAAAATATTCAGGCAAGAAGCAGATCACCCATTATCTGGTTGCTCGCCAATGTGAAAAGAGCCGTATTGCTCACCACCTCAAATCGCAGCGAGGGCGATGTAGGGTATGCTACTATGGATGGCGATACAAGTGGAAGCCTTGCTCCCATTGCAGGTATTGATAAACCCTTTATTATTCAATGGTTGAAATGGGCCGAAAAAGAACTGGGTTATTCAGGGCTGGCGCAGGTAAATAATTTACAACCCACTGCAGAGTTAAGGCCGCTCGACAAGACTCAAACAGACGAAAAAGATCTGATGCCTTATTCCGTTTTAGTGGCCATTGAAAAATTAGCTATTCGCGACCGTAAATCACCTGTTGAAGTTTACACTGTTCTGTCACATGATGTACATCCAGTAATCTCAGATGCTGGGCTCCTTAAAGAATACATAAAAAAATTCTTTCGGTTGTGGGCTGCCAATCAGTGGAAAAGAGAGCGTTTTGCTCCTTCCTTCCACCTTGATGATCTGAATGTCGACCCCCGCAGTTGGTGCCGATTTCCTATTCTTTCAGGTAGTTTTAAAGAAGAGCTGATTCAACTCGACAAGCTTTAGAGTTCACCTTGGGCATAAGGCATTAGTGCTTATATTTGCTCTGTTAGGCCCGGTAACTTCCTGGCCTTTTATATTCAATATTGTATGATCAGTTATATTATTTGGAACGGAAGCCCTGAAATTCTATCCTTGGGCTCATTCTCACTTAGATGGTATGGTTTATTGTTTGCCCTTGGCTTTTTGATTAGCCAGCAGGTCATGTACCACATATTCAGAAAGGAAGGAAGACCAGAAAAACACATTGACACACTGACGGTATACATGGTTGTAGCTACCATACTAGGTGCACGGTTAGGGCACGTTATCTTTTATCAACCCGAACTTTTTGTCACTGACCCGCTGAGCATTCTTTTACCATTTGAATTGTCTCCATTTAAATTTACAGGGCTACAAGGGTTGGCAAGTCATGGCGCTGCTTTTGGGATTTTGTTTGCCGTGTGGCTTTTCAGTCGTAAAAAGCAACACGAAATAAGTTACCTGCAAATTCTTGATAGGATAGTCATTGTAGTGGCCCTTACTGGTGCCATGATTCGACTGGGTAATTTTTTCAATTCCGAAATAATCGGAAAGCCCTCTGACAATCCTCTTAGTGTTGTCTTTATAAACCGTGTTACCGAGGGGCTTATGGATTATCGGGTTAAATCCAATCCTGCAGAATCTATTAACGTTGAAAGAGATGAAGACCTCCCCATTGGGGCGCACGGAAGAGTGCCACTGAACATTTACGTATTCTTTAAACCAGGGACGAACGATGAAGGCGCCAGTCAATTCCTAAATGGAGACATGAAGTATTTCCTCAATTATTATAAAGAATATGTTGATGAACCCGATAATGAACCATTAAAATATAAGATCACCACGGAAGCCTCCGGAAATCTGGCAGCCAAAGTAAGTACCTTCGGAATATCCAGGCACCCGGCACAACTCTATGAGTCAATTTCCTGTGTGATTTTGTTTATCATCCTCTTTCTGATGTGGAATAAAGACAAAGAAAAATTACCAGAGGGAAGAATCTTTGGTGTATTTATGATCGTATTATGGAGCCTTCGATTTGCCTATGAATATCTAAAGGAAAACCAGGTTTCATTTGAAGATCAACTTCCCATCAATATGGGGCAAATTCTTAGCATACCCTTAATCATCGCTGGGGTTCTTATTTTAATCTGGTCATACCGAAATTCATCAGTCAATAATTCAAAACCAAGTTGATTGAATTCTTACGAATTTTAAAGTTGGGGATACCGATTGTATTGGTATCCCTGCTATTTCTGGGCAATCATGCAGATGCGCAGAAAATAGCAAGAGATTCACTTGCCAAAATAAAACCAGATACCCTGCCTAACAGAATCGTTACCATCAACCGAAGACTTATTATTGGAAATAAAGTAACACGCGAACAAATTATATCTCGTGAATTAAGTTTAAAGCCGGGGGATAGCATCAGCACCAATAGAATCGACCGTGTATTGTTACTGGATCAGCGAAAAATATATAACCTTCGACTGTTCAACACGGTCACCATTCAGTGGCTTGAGACAAGTAAAAATCAAGTGGACCTGTTAGTTGAAGTCAACGAGCGATGGTACACGTTTCCCGTTCCCATTTTTGAATTATCTGATCGCAATTTCAATGAGTGGTGGCAAAATTACGATCATGATTTAAGGAGAGTAAATTACGGCTTGCGCCTTTACCAGTATAACTTTCGCGGACGCAACGAAACTTTGCGATTAACTGCACAATTTGGTTTCACCAGAAAATTCGATTTAAGTTATCGTATTCCCTATATCGACAAGCGCCAACGACATGGGCTGATTTTTGACTTTAACTATGGTGAGCCAAAGAATATTGCCTACTTCACCGAAGATCATAAATTAATATTTTTAGAAGAGAAAAAGACACTAAAAGTGGCGCGTGGTTTTGGTATCACATACACGTTTAGGCGATCGTTTTATGAGACCCATTCGTTGAGCTATAATTATCAGAACAATCATGTACTGGATACCATTGCCTATTTGAACCCTAACTTTTATAAGAATGGCGCGGTGAGCCAACAATACAGTTCAATCACTTACTCATTTAATTCCGAACATCGCGATGTAATCGCCTACCCACTCAAAGGTTACCAATTTACCGCCTTTGCGCAACGAACAGGGCTGATCATTGATTCTGACGTGCAACAATGGGAATTGAACCTGACTTATTCAAAATATATTGACTTGGGAAAAAACTATTTCGTATCTAACTTTTCATCGTTTTATGTAAGCACACCTCAGGAGCAACCCTACTCATTTTACAGTGCACTGGGGTATCGCAGGCAATTTGTGAAAGGATATGAAGTCTATGTTATAGAAGGACCAAAATTTTTCTTAAACAAAACTACATTTAGAAAAAAAATCTTTTCCAGAACCTGGCAATTGGAAGATATGCCCTTCAAACAATTCCAACATTTTCCACTGGCTCTTTATTTAAAGGGCTATTTCGATGTTGGTTATGTAGAGAACTACCCCTATTATCAAAATTACCAGCCTGGCCCCATCAATACACAATTGACCAACAATCTGCTGGTTGGTGCTGGCGGAGGATTAGATCTTGTTACTGCTTATGATGCCGTGCTCAGGTTTGAATATACGTTTACCAAGGAAAACACACACGGCTTCTTCTTTCATATGAAGAAGGAGTTTTAGTATCGTTTATACACTTTTTGCTTTCCCTTAATAAATTCATACCAGATGCCAATGGTCTTTCCTTTTTCATACTGACCGGTATATTGAAGAACGCCATCCTGATCGTAGAATTTCCATGTGCCATCCTCAGCTCCTTTCTTATAATTTCCTTCCTGAACTAAAACTCCCTTTTCACTATATACTTTGGTTAGCCCATTAGGCTGTCCATCCTGATAGTTTACAATTCGTTCCATCACTCCATTTTCAAAATAATGAACCCATGTATGAGCATACCGGCTGCCTTCATATACTCCCTTGCGCTGGAGCACACCGGAAGGATGGAAATACCAGGCCGAGTCATTCAACTGACCCATTTTCCAAAATTCCTTTCCCTGGACGATTTCAGTCGGATAAAAATAAATGACGACACCATTTAATACTCCTTGGTCATAATTCTCGACAGCGCTCTTCTTTCCTGTTGGATAATATGAAATCCATTCACCTGTTTTTTGGCCTTGGTCAGTAGCTCCATGTGCGCGTAATTCCCCTGTAGCATAATACTCAGACTTCTCTGTTTGCCCCCTTGCTGTAAAGAAAGCTATAACAATACATATGCACACGTATGCTTTTTTCATAAAAAAGTCTAACTTAGGAATTAACATTAGTTTATGGGTAAATCCATTCCATTATTAGTGTTCATTTTCTGGGCAAAAATAGCGATTGCCCAGAGTATTTCTACGCAGCTAGGTGCCCGATCGGCCGGAATGGGATACGCTTCGTCCGGAAGCAGCGATGAGTGGAGTTTATTTAATAATCCAGGAGGAATAGGAAAAATCAACCAAATAAACACCGCATTCGCCTATGAAGTGCAGTCACAGCTTAAAGGCGCTAACAGAATGGCTGCACTTTTTAATCATCCATTTAAGTGGGGAACCATTTCCACTGGCATGTTTAGATTCGGAGACGACCTATACAATGAGCAGGCGTTATCCCTTGGTTTTGGGAACAAAGTGGGTATTGCTTCGCTTGGCGCAAAAATCAATATTATTCAATACCAGGCGGAAGGTTTTGGAATCTCGAGGGCAATAAGCGTTGATTTTGGAGGCATTACTGAAGTTACCGAAAAACTCTATTTGAGTGCGTTTATCACTAATCTTACTCAATCTCATATTGGCGATGATCATGAGCCATTGCCAACGCGTTTGACAGCAGGATTGTCATATTATCCGGACAAAAATATTTTCGTAACAACAGAACTTTCCAAAGAATTAGGATATGTAGCAACCTGGCGCACCGGAATAGAATATTCACTTCAGCAAAAGGTATACTTCCGAACTGGATTTAATCTAAATCCCAATGCAGCATTTTTCGGAGTGGGTATCCGTAAGAAAAAGATACGGCTTGATTATAGTGTTCAGCTTAATCACTTAACGGGTGTGGCGCACCAGGCTTCGGCCAGCTATTGGTTTTCACAAAAGGAAAAAAAGTGAAAAGAGGATTGTGCATTTTAGTTTTATGCTCGGTAAACTGGCAGATACTGGCTCAAAAAATTCCCAGCGCAGATGTGGACATTGGAAGGCTTGTGGATGAAATTTTTGCCATCCAGGATGAAGACATCAATTATGAAGACCTGTATGAAAACCTGGTGCAATTATATTCCAATCCCGCAGATTTAAATGCAATAACAGATGATCAATTACGATCAATCTTTATTTTAAATGAATCCCAAATTCAAGCTTTTTTGAAATACAGAAATGACGCGGGTCCGTTTCTCTCCGTTTACGAACTGCAGAATATTGATGGATTTGCTCAAGAAGTGATTCAACGACTTATACCGTTCGTTACGGTGCCCGATAATACATTGAGCTTTAATAAAAATCTCTTCAAACGAATCATTCACGAGAAAAATAGTTATCTGATTCTTCGCTACGACAGAACCCTTGAAGAAAAAAAAGGCTACAAAGAAAGTACCCCACCATCAGCAAAATATATCGGGTCACCTGATCGCCTATACTACCGCTTTCAAACCCGCAGGACTGGTGATTTTAGTTTAGGATTTACTGCTGAAAAGGATGCTGGTGAGCAAATCACCTGGTCGTCTAACAAGAAACAATATGGAACAGATTTTATCTCATTCCATGCACAGCTGTTAAATAAAGGAAAGATAAAAAACCTGATACTCGGAGACTATCAAGTCCAATTCGGGCAGGGACTTATGTTGGGATCGGCATTTGGGATCGGAAAAAACTCTGAGTCGGTAACAACTGTTCGAAAAGGCAATCTTGGATTTCTTCCTTATACTTCCGTCTACGAAGCCAGATTTTTGAGGGGAGCTGCTATTTCCTATTCTCTGAATAAACGGCTGACTTTTCATGGAATGATTTCATCCCGATGGAGAGATGGGAACATAAAGCAGGATACCACAGAGGGTGATTATGATTTCATTTCTTCACTACAACTTACCGGCCTTCATCGGACGCCAGCAGAATTAGCAAATCGAAGTGTTGTGAACGAAAAAAATATTGCTAGCGTAATAAGTTACAAATATAAAACGCTTGACGGAGGAGTAATCCTTCACCACACCCAATTCAGTATTCCTTTGGGCCCAACACCTAATCTGTATAATCAATTCTACTTTAAGGGTAGTAACAATACCAACGCGGGTTTCTTCCTCAATTATAGCTGGAAGAATTTTGCTTTCTTTAGTGAGGCAGCACACACCATACATAGAGGAATGGGTGTCATTGCTGGCATAATTGGCAGTATCTCTCCTTCATTCGATGTATCATTACTCTTTCGAAAATTTGATCGGAATTTTATTAGTTTATATAGTAACGCGCTGGCAGAAAACAGTACACCCCAAAATGAAACAGGGATCTATTGGGGCTGGAAATATACATTTAATAAAAAGTATTCCATTTCAGGATATTTTGACTTGTTTCAATTTCCATGGTTGCGCTACCGAAGTTATGCACCCTCCGATGGAAGCGAGTGGCTGTTACGGTTCAATTACAAACCAACCAAAATGGTATCCGTCTTTATTCAGGCTCGTGAAGAGACGAAGGTTAGAAATAATTCATCCGATAATCATCTATATATTACAGCCCCTGGCACTAAGCGTAATTTTTGGGTTAATGTGGACTACCAGGTAACACCTCATTTGTCCTTTAGGACGCGGGCTCAATTCAGTACTTACTCTCATGAGCAAAGCTTCTCAAAAGGAATGATTTTGTTACAGGACCTTACATGGAACTTGGGTAAGTTTTCAATTAGCGGACGTTACGCACTCTTTGATACTGATGATTATGATAATCGGCTCTATGTATATGAAAAGGATGTCTGGCTAGCATTTTCCTTTCCAGCCTATTACGGAGTGGGTGTAAGAAATTATCTATTATTTCAATATTCAATATCCAAAAAAGTGGATATCTGGTTGCGTTGGGCTAATGTACGTTATACAGATCGCGTAACAATTGGTTCAGGAAGTGACACTATCGAAGGAAATATCAGAAATGATGTTAAATTTCAGACACGAATTCGACTGTAGCTATCATGCATGCTGTAAACCTGATTACTCCTGCTGTATTTTTTTTCATGTGTATAGGTCTTGCCCTTTTTGTTTTTATCTACAAATACATCTTCAGGAAGAAACCGTAACCTACTTTAATCGATCCTCGGTTAATGCATCTTAACGGTCTACCCGCATTCTTATCGAAAAGGTTGACTGATTATATTCGAAGCTTTGCAGATTTAGCTTTGTAAACTGTAACCTCATGAGAAAAATTACTTTTATCCTTACTATCATACTTGCATCACTCGTTCTGCTATCCATTGCTTCCTTCTCTTTTGCGCAAACAACAAAAAAGACCCTCGAGCTTCCTGAGTTTAAAAGTATATATGTGAACTCAAATTATACCGTGTATGTAAAACAAACGAATAAGCAGGAGGTTACCGTAGAGGCCCTAACAGAAATTTGGGAACTCACCACTGTGAAAGTAGAAAACGGGGTATTAATGGTGAATGTTGAACGTAAGCCTGACAACCCCAACAAAAGCATCTGGGCTAAGATCGATGACATTAAGGTGAAGCCTACCATGAAACTGATGGTGAGTGTCAAAAACATCAATGAACTGCAGGTTAATGGAGGAGGAAAAATTGTATCTGAAAACTCCATCGCCTCAGATTATATCGCCTTGTCTGTTGCTGGTAGTGGTGGTATTGATCTGGATCTAAAAGGAACTAACCTGAAAACTGAAATCAGCGGATCAGGGAATATTACTTTAAAAGGGTATGCCACCACCAATGATATTATTATGAGCGGAAGTGGAAGCTTGAATGCATATGCCTGCGAATTGGAGACCGCCAAGATAAAAATGAGCGGTTCAGGGACTTGCGAACTCACTGCCTCCGCCACCCTTGATGCCGTTGTATTGGGCAGTGGCACCGTAAAACACAAGGGCAATACTAAAAACGTAACTAAGAAAGTGTACGGATCGGGGGCAGTTGATAGAGCTTATTAGCTTGATATTAATTGATTGTTTCAGGTTGTTGATAAAGGCTGGCAACGAATTGAAAACAACACACAACAAATTCATTTACCATCCGATTCCGTAATCTTCTCCATGATTGCTTGAGCCTCCCCAGAAGCTTCCATGTTCCCAATCAAAATAAATCGCATTGATGGGCCCACTGGTGCGATCATCAAACCGGAGACGATAACCCATGCGCTGTAATTCCTTTCTCACATAGAAAGGTGTGCTATCATGCAATAAAATATTCCCTGCTTTAGGATCACGATCTTCGCCACCCAGCGACAAGCGCAATTGATCGGTGTTGATGTTAGGTGCTTCAGTGGCTTCCTGAACGGTCATACCAAACTCAACTACATCCAGGAAAAACTGCAATAAGTTCTGATCCTGTGTGTCACCTCCCTGGACAGCGAATGATAAAAATGGTTTACCGTCTTTCAATGCCATGGTTGGGGTAAGTGTTACACGCGGACGTTTTCCCGGCTCAACCACATTAAAAGGATTCTCCTTTGGATCGGTTACAAAACTTTGCATCCGTTGACTCATTCCTATTCCTGTTTTGCCAGCAATACAGGCAGGATTCCAACCTCCACTAGGCGTAATAGAGACCACCCAACCTTCCTTGTCAGTGGCTTCAACAGAAGTTGTTCCCAGAAAGAGCTGATTTAAATACTCCTCCGATAATGGAGAGGTGTATGTGCCCGTTGATGCCTGATTAAATTCTTTCAGATAATCTTTGTAGGGATTCGTTTTACCTTCATATGGATAAGGATCGCCTGGTGCAGCCTTGGGATCATTGCGCTCCCAGTTAATCGCCTTTATTCTCTCCTTCGCATAGTCTTTTGAGAGCAACCCTTTAATGGGCTCCTCAGGAGCAAAATATGGATCGCCATAATAAAAATCACGATCTGCAAATGTGAGGTTCATTACCTGGTAAAGCGTATGAATATATCGTGCTGAATTAAAGCCCATGGATTTGAGATCAAAATTCTCCAGCATATTCAATGCTTGAAGCATCACAGGTCCTTGTGTCCATTGTTGCATCTTGTACACTTCAATTCCTTTATAGTTGACTGACAATGGCTCTTCCGTAATCACTTTCCACTTTGCCAGATCCTGCTCAGTAATCAAGCCACCTTGTTCTTGTGCGCCACGTGCAAATTCTTTTGCAATGTCACCTTTGTAAAATCGATCATAGGCTTGATAGATGGCTTCCTTACGTGATTTTCCTTTCCTTAAGGCTTGCTGCTCAGTGTCTACCAACTTCTGAAGAGTCGCCAATAAATCTTTTTGAATGAAAATTTCTCCAGCACTTGGTGCCTCGCGTTTATCACCAAGGTGAGGAAGAAAAACAGCCTTTGAATATGGCCATTGCTTAAGTCGCTCCTTTTCACGTTCAAAACTATTTGCTGTTTGCGCCTCAATGGGATAACCTTCTGCTAATTGCATGGCTGGGGTAAGCACATCTTTCAAACTCATAGTGCCATACTCGGCCAGCATGACCATTAACCCTCCTGGTGTTCCAGGTGTGACAGCTGCCAATGGACCATATTGTGGAGGATAGTTCATTCCCTTGCTTTTGAAGAATTCAGCCGTTGCACCGGTAGGCGCCACGCCAAGAGCATTTATGGCGATTACTTTTTTAGTTTTGGGGTTGTAAATCAATGTTTGGGTTTCACCGCCCCAACTAAGTACATCAAACATCGTGCATGTAGCCGCAAGCATGGCACAGGATGCATCTATGGCGTTACCTCCTTTACTGAAAATCATAGAACCCGCTGTGGCTGCTAATGGCTTTCCCGTAATGGCCATCCAATGCTTACCATGCAAAGGTGGTTTTTGAGTAGTTACCGGAAGGTTGTTAAACGATTGGCCTGTGGCGAGAAAACTTATTCCAGCCACAATAACACCGAGGGCTAATAATTTTATTTTCATAGCTTTTCGATTAGCATTAGTTTAGGTCCATTGAATTTGAAATATACCCGAATTTACCTGCCCCAAAAAAGGGATGACTGCCTGAAGGATTAAATGTTCCACCAACGGAAATAAATATGAATCAAAATAAAGATGTAATTGACCGGTTTTATCGGGCATTTCAACAGCGCGACTGGAAGACCATGCAGACATGTTATCATTCAGAAGCACACTTTAGTGATCCGGTTTTTCCCGACCTAAGCAGCCGGGAAGTAAAAGCCATGTGGCATATGCTCTGCGAAAATGCACAGAACTTCTCATTACAATATTCCGAAGTGAGTACCGAAAGTGATCGGGGAAGATGCAATTGGGATGCCTGGTATACTTTTTCCCGCTCCAGAAGAAACGTACATAATAGTATTCATGCCAGTTTCCTTTTTAAAGATGGGCTCATTATAGAACATAAGGATACGTTTAACTTTTGGAAATGGAGCCGTCAGGCATTGGGAACGCCCGGTCTTTTGCTGGGTTGGACCCCATTTCTACAGAGTAAGGTTCAGGCAACTGCCCGTAAAAGCCTTGATAAATTCCAGAAGGAACACAACCTCTGACAAGTTAAGATAGGCTGTCCCTTCAATTTGCCAGTAAAAATGTGCACTTGGGAACCTAAAACGAGGATAATTGGAAAAAACTATTACCTTTGGAAGGTTAATAATATAATTCCTACCTGAAGTACTCCAATAATCACGTTTACTACTGGTTCGGCCTTATAAAATTAACAAGAACATTTATCACTTAATTTCAAAAACAAAAATGAACATTTATGTAGCAAACATTCCCTGGAAGGCATCCGAGGAACAATTGAAGCAGTTATTTGCCGAATACGGTGAAGTTAGTTCTGCTAAGATCATCATGGACAAAGTTACACAGCGCAGCCGTGGCTTTGGATTTATTGAAATGGCAGATGACTCAGCTGGTCGTAATGCAATCAACGAGCTTAACGGAGCTGATTTCATGGGGAAAAACCTTGTCGTAAACGAAGCACGCCCACGCGAAGAAGGTAGCGGTGGCGGTGGTCGTGGTGGAAACCGCGGTGGTGGCGGTGGCTTCCGCAGAGGTGATTTCAATAAAGAATATTAATTCGGTTTGAAATAAAAAAGTACGATGCCACGCCTTACAGCGTGGCATTTTTGTTTGCGTCCAGGGCACTCATCAAAGTTCTGATTTTTCAAGCACGTTAATCTGCTTTCCCCTATTTTTGCCCGCCTGATAAAAAAATATGGAACAAGAAAATCTTGCGCGGTGGGTAGATTTGATTTCTAAAGAAATTAATCAGCCTCTTAAAAACGTTAATGCAGTTGCACAATTACTTGCTGAAGGATCAACCATTCCTTTCATTTCACGATACAGAAAAGAAATGACCGGTAGCATGGATGAAGTTATGATTACAACCATCCGCGATCGCATCGAACAAATCCGTGAACTGGATAAACGCAGAGAAACGGTAATCACCTCCATTGAAAAACAAGGTAAACTAACGCCTGAATTATTATCGGCCATTGTCATGGCTCAAACGCTCGCTGAACTGGAAGATATTTATTTACCGTTCCGACCAAAACGCAAAACAAGAGCAAGTGTAGCTAAGGAAAAGGGACTTGAGCCATTAGCTCAGAAAATTTTCGAACTCGATAATTTTAGCCCTGAAGAGTTTGCGTCCACATTTATTGATGCTGAAAAGGGTGTTGCTACTGCACAGGAAGCACTAGAAGGTGCGCGTGATATAATTGCTGAATGGGTAAGTGAAAATCCGGAAACACGTAAGCATGTTCGTGAATTATTCTGGAATGAAGGCGTCATTGAATCTCGTGTCTTTAAAACCAAAGAAGAAGAAGGCCAAAAGTTTAAAGATTATTTTGAATGGAGCGAGCCAATCTCAAAGACACCATCACACCGCTTGCTGGCCATGCGCAGAGGAGAAAAGGAGGGTATCCTTGCATTGGATATTTATCCTCCGGAAGAAATGGCGTTGCACAGTATGGAACGTCAGTACATCGCTAAAGAAAATGCTGCTGCAGAACAAATAAAACTAGCGGTTAAAGATTGCTATAAAAGATTACTTCGTCCTTCCCTGGAAACAGAGGTGAGAATGGAAACCAAGATGAAGGCGGATGAAGAAGCCATAAAAGTATTTGCCTCTAACCTGAAAGAACTTTTGCTCACTGCTCCGCTAGGGCAAAAAAATGTATTGGCCCTTGATCCTGGTTTCCGCTCTGGCTGTAAAGTGGTGTGTCTCGACCGCCAAGGCAAATTACTTCATCACGATGTGATTTATCCGCATGAACCACAGCGTGAGGCTACCAAATCATCGGCACTCATAAAATCGCTCTGTGAGAAATTTGATATCGAAGCGATTGCCATTGGTAATGGTACAGCTGGTAGAGAAACAGAGTCATTTGTAAAGTCGATTGGCTTACCTCACAAGATCATTACGATGGTGGTGAATGAAAGCGGAGCATCAGTATATTCCGCTTCCGAAGTGGCGCGTGATGAATTTCCTGATAAGGATGTAACTGTGCGCGGTTCCGTATCCATTGGAAGAAGATTGATGGATCCGCTTGCTGAACTGGTAAAGATTGATCCTAAATCCATCGGTGTAGGTCAATACCAGCATGATGTGGAACAAACAAAACTAAAGCAAGGACTGGACGATGTGGTGATGAGTTGCGTAAACTCGGTAGGTGTTGAAGTCAACACAGCAAGTAAGGAACTTCTCTCCTATGTGTCTGGATTAAGTTCAGCGCTTGCAAAAAATATCGTTGAATACAGGAATCAAAATGGACCCTTCAAAGACCGCGATTCGCTCATGAAGGTATCGCGCCTTGGTGAAAAAGTATTTGAGCAGGCAGCAGGATTCCTGCGCATCCGGGAAGCTGAAAACCCATTGGATAGCAGTGGAGTGCATCCAGAAAGTTATTCAATCGTTCAACAAATGGCTACTGATCTGGGCTGTTCAGTAAAAGATCTGATGAGCAGTCACGAGTTGCGTATGAAACTTGATCTGAAGCAATATGTAAATGCTAAAGTGGGTCTTCCTACGCTTACTGATATTTTAAAAGAGCTTGAAAAACCCGGAAGAGATCCGCGACAGGTATTTGAAATCTTCAGTTTTACTGATGGTGTTAATACTGTTAATGATTTGAAAATTGGAATGTCATTGCCAGGAATTGTTACCAATGTGACCAACTTTGGTGCATTCGTTGATATTGGTGTACATCAGGATGGATTAGTACATATCAGTCATCTCTCCGATAAGTTTGTAAAAGATCCAAAAGAAGTAGTTGCCGTTCAGCAAAAAGTAAAAGTAACTGTCGTAGAAGTTGACACAGCACGAAAGCGCATCGGACTCTCCATGAAGAGTGATCCGTTTGCTGATCAGGCTGTACCTGAACAGAAGCAAAAACATTTACAGAAAGATCATAAGGGGCCAAAGAAAGATATCAGAAAGCCCAATGACCGATTTAAGGAGAAGCCTAAAGAAAAAGAAATCAGCATGGAGGAAAAACTCGCCATGCTTGTAAAGAAATTCAAAAAATAATTCCAATTCAAAATTCAAGATTTCAAATCCGGAATCTTGAGTTTGTCGATCATGAATTACACGCACGAAGAAAAGATCATCCTCAGGAAGCTGGCAGAACAAAACGGTACTGGCAATGTGATGGAGTTCCTCAACTACGATGCTTCCCGATTTGACGAGGGGTTTGTCATTGCCAACAACCTGCAGAATAAAGACCTCGTGAAATTGTTGTATTCTAACTTCAATAAAAACCTCGTAGTTGTTGAAGCAACTCTTTTGGCATTTACCACTGAAAAAGAAATTTAATCCTGTTATTCGCTGCGTAATGATCTCACCGGGTTTTGCACCGCTGCCTTGATCGATTGAAAGCTAACCGTAACCCACGCAATCAGCAATGCTGCCGAGCCAGCGATAATAATAACAAACGCATCCACCTGGACGTGATAGGCAAAATTCTTCAGCCACCAGTTTTCCATTACATACCATGCCACTGGCACCGCCATGACAAAGGCTATTCCCACCATGCGGGTAAAATCTTTTGATAACAACACCACCACACCACCCACGGAGGCACCCAACACCTTACGAATTCCAATCTCCTTGGTGCGCAAACTGGCTGTGTATGCTGACAAAGCGAATAAACCAATACAGGCAACAAAGAGGGCGAGTCCGGAGAATACGGTGAAGAGTCTTCCGGCTTGTTCTTCAGCCTTATACTGCGCCATGAGATTCTGATCGAGGAATGAATACTTAAATGGTTCCTGCGGTGCGATTTGCTTCCACTTTGCCTCAATCGATTTTATTGCTGATTCAACCTGACTGGGCTTGATGCGTGCGAAAACAAATCCATTGGCACGACCTGCCAACTCATTGCTATGAATCGCCAATGGAGTTACTGTTTCGCGTAATGAAATGAAATTGAAATCCTTTACAATGCCAATGATCGTAAAGGTCTGAGTTATCTTACGGCCTTCATTGTCCTGATCATTTAAGACCAGTTTCTTGCCAATGGGATCTGGTAGATCAATCGCCTTCAACGCACTTTCATTCAATATGATATTCAAAGAGTCGTTCGTCTCCTTTGCATACCATCGTCCGGCAGCCAATTCAAATCCAATTGTTTCCGCAAAGTCATCTGCCATAAACATGGTTTTGGTGGTCAGTATCTCTGATGATCCTTCGGGTTGATATTGTCTGCCAAAAAAATCACCTTCTTCACCGGGGCGGGAGAATGTTCCTGCCGCGCTTACTACTTCCGGTAGTCTGCGAATTTCTTCAATCAGTGTATTCGATTCATTCGGCTTGAGTGCGAAAACACGCTCAACAATCAGCTGCTGCTCACGATCAAAGCCTAATGATTTTTCCGACATAAATTGCATCTGGTTTTTAATCACCAATGTGCCAATCAGTAGGATAATGGAAATCCAAAACTGAAAAATCACCAACCCATTGCGAAGCCATTTTCCTTTCGATTGGCTCGTGAAATTCCCTTTCATCACAACCACGGGATTAAATGATGATAATACGAAAGAAGGATAGACACCCGCCAACAATCCCACCACCAGTATTACACCCAGCAACGAAAACGCCATGGGCGCATTAATGATGAACTCCAGGCTCGTTGAAGTAAGGTCGTTGAAAAGAGGAAGCAGCAGGTACACCAGGCCAGTGGCGATCGCCACCCCAATAAAGCTCATCACCAGAGACTCAGTTAAGAATTGAGCTATCAACTGCTGACGTATCGATCCCATCACTTTACGCACACCAACTTCTTTAGCGCGTTCAGCACTGCGCGCAGTAGCAAGGTTCATAAAATTAATACAAGCGATAATTAATATGAGCGCAGCAACAGCTATCATAATGTACACAGAGTTAAGATTGCCTCCCGGTTTCATTTCACTTTCAATGACTTGCGGATCTAAATAAATGGAAGGCAGTGGTTGGAGAAAATACCGGTATCCATTTCCCTCTTTCGTATAATCAGCCCATGACTTACCCAACTTCTGTTCAATCTGTGCCGATGCGTAGGTATCTACCATCTTTGGAAACTTCGCTTCCAGCTCTGCTGGGTTAGCACCGGGCTTTAATTTAAAATATGTGTATGACGAAAAGGAAGTAAAATCTTCGCGTTTGGCAAATGGGAATGAAGCGCTTGATAAAATGCACCGAAAATTAAAATGCGTATTGTCAGGAACATCTTCCACTACCCCTACCACTTTGTAGGATTGCTCGCCACTCATAACAATCTTATTCATTGGATCTTCCTCACCAAAATAACGATGTGCCATTTCATTGGTCATGATTATTTCATTGGCACTGCGTAACACTTCATTGGGATTACCCTTCAGCAACGTAAAGCTGAACATTTTAAAAAAGTTACTATCCGAAACAATCACAAACTCCTCATCAAACTGTTTAAGCTCATCGCGATCATTTTTATAGGAAAGCGGAAAGCCAGGAAAGCCAAACACATTTACCGAGTGCTCTATCTCCGGGAAATCCCTCTTTGCCACACTTTCAAATGACAGTGGAATGACTGCATACAGTGTTGAGTGGTTTGGGTAAATGCGCTCAAGCGACATCCGGTAAATGCGCTCGTGATCCTGAAAAAATTTGTCGAATGAAAATTCATGACGAATGAATAACACAATCAAAAGGCAGCTGGCTATCCCAACGGCCAAACCTAAAAGGTTGATCAATGTGTAAACGCGCTGCTTTAACAGACTTCGTAAAGCAATTTTGAGATTATTCTTAAACATGGCGTTGGGGTTTGCGTGACAAGGCTTCTAACGTAATACTAAACAAAAAGGCGATGGTTACTGCCGGAAATTAGTTCTACCCTGCTTACTTTTTAGCTTAGAAACGCTCAGGCTCAAACGACTTAATGTCAATGCTGGTCTTTTCCCTATCAATTATTTCAGAAATCAATTTGCCGGTTCCGGGACCTAAACTAATACCCATCATGGAATGACCCGTTGCCAAAACCAAATTGGTGACTTTTTTACTTCTGCCTATATAAGGAAGGCCATCGGGGGAACAAGGGCGGAGTCCATGCCAGACCTCATTTTGTGGAGGCATCTGAACATTCATTTCCGGATAATACTTTGGGATAGAATCAACGATCCCTTTTACACGATTCATGCTGATGCTGTGATTGACACCAGTTATCTCCATGGTTCCACCAAACCGTAATGAATTACCCATCGGGGTAACCGCCACACGGGCTTCTAAAAAGATAGAAGGTACCCGAATATTCTTCACCACGTTTTGCATGGTGAAACTATATCCCTTGCCCGCCTGCATGGGCAACGAAATGCCAAGTTTGGAAGTCATGATGCCCGACCATGAGCCGGTGGCGATAATAACCTCGTCAAATGAATACTCTTCCTTTTCGGTGATGACGGATTTTATCGTTCCATTTTCCATTCGAAAATCAGTAACGGTAGTGTTGGTGTGGAAAGTAACACTGTTGTCTTTCAAATATCCGATCAACTGGTTTACCAACTGCTGCGGTGTGAGATGAGCATCGCCTGGAAAGTAAACCCCTCCACGTGCACTCACTTTTACATCCGGCTCCAGTGCTTGTACTTGTGAGGCAGAAATAACATGCGCTTCAATTCCATGCTTATTGGCGAGTGCTGCTGTTTCTGCTTCTTCATGCTCGGTTTCTTTTGTTTGATATAACATCAGTAAGCCGCGCTCGTGATAACCAAAGTCGAAAGGCAACTCTTTTGAAAGTTGCTGATACATCGTTTTACTCAGCAAACTGATTTCTTTGAGTGCCGGAGCTGCCTTCGCCACATGTTCTTTAGTTGAATTCTTGTAGAAGTGATAACCCCATTTAATGAGATCGCCATTCAACCTAGGCTTTACATAAAACGGACTTGTTGAATTAAACATCCAGCGAATGCCCTTCGAAATCATTCCTGGCGTTGCCAAGGGTATAATATGACTTGGCACAATCATTCCTGCATTGCCAAATGAGCAACCATCTTTCAGATCGCCCTGCTCAATGATGGTAACCTGATGACCTGCCTTTGATAAATAGTAGGCAGAACTTAAACCAATGATGCCACCTCCAATAACGCCAACTCTCATAAGCTAGTCATAATGAAATCTGCAAGAAATAATTTTGATTGTCGTATCCGTTACTTCATATACTAACCTATGTTCGCGGGTTATTCTGCGCGACCATTTCCCCTGGAGAGTATGCTTGAGAGGTTCTGGCTTTCCAATTCCACTGAAAGGAGATTCCAAGATGGCTGTTATTAATAAAACTATGCGTGTCGTAATTTTAGGATTTTGGATTTTCCATTCATTGAGTTGCCGGAGGGCCTCAGGACTGAATAGAATGCTTCTCATTTTAGGTATTTCTCCTGCAGTTCTGCTAATGACATCGGGATACCATTCCCATGCTCCAACTCTTCAATAGATTTATAAATATGCTTTTTGTTAGCCTGAGTAGACAAAAGATATTCAGTCTCATCAACCTGATCCGTAACTGTTATCTCAATATTCTTATCCTTAAAAGCCGCTTGAATAGATTGTATCAGTTCAACCGAAAGTTCCTTGGCATTAAGACGATACGTTGTTTCCATAAGTCAAATTTAAACAAATCAGTTGAAATTAAATCACCTGAAATCCGTATGCATAGGGATCATCATCGGGATCAATCTTTATCGTATTATATCCATAGATTTTTGCCCAACCTTCTACGCTCGGGATGATAGCGGGCTTGCCATGTAGTTCGGTTTCTTCCTCGATGCGACCAATAAATTTTGAACCAATAATACTTTCATGAATGAAGTTCTCTCCTTTCTTCAATTTTCCTTTGGCATACCATTGTGCTAATCTCGCAGAAGTACCAGTACCACAAGGAGAGCGATCAATTGCTTTATCTCCATAAAATACAGCATTTCGAGCGGTGGAGGTTGGGTCGATTACTTTACCTGCCCACAAGATATGAGTGCATCCATTGATGGTTGGATTATCCGGATGAACAAATTCATATTTCTTGTTGATCGCTTTTCTTAACTCACGACTCCAGCTGATTAATTGGTCAGCAGTGAAATGCTCCAGCCCTTTGAAATTTTCCTGGACATCAACGATCGCATAAAAATTACCACCGTAAGAAACATCGAGGGTTAACTCACCTAAGTCAGGGCAATCGGCTTTAATATTTTCAGCAGCGAGATAGGCTTTTACGTTGGTGATTTTTACTGACGTCACTTTTTTGCCTTCCTGCTTGTATTCTACCTTTACTAATCCAGCTGGCACTTCGAGATTTAATATGCCTGCTGTTTTAGGAATCACCAAGCCTTCTTCGATCGCGATGGTTACTGTGCCAATGGTACCGTGGCCGCACATCGGTAAGCAGCCGCTTGTTTCAATAAATAAAATTCCAACATCGTTGGCCGGATCAGAAGGCGGATATAAAATACTTCCACTCATCATATCATGACCACGTGGTTCAAACATCAAGCCTTTACGAATCCAATCAAACTCACGCAAGAAATGCTGACGTTTCTCACTCATGTTAGCACCTTGAAGCTGTGGTCCACCACCGGCTACTACTCGAACAGGATTACCACACGTGTGTGCATCAATGCAAAAGAATGTTTTACTCATATGTGTTTATTACCTACTTCTTACTCCACTCATTATTTTTTAATCTCCAGATTGATAGCGGGTTCGCTTCTTTCAATTCATTTGGCAATAATGAGTCAGGAAAATTCTGAAAGGCTACCGGGCGAGAAAATCGTTTAATGGCATCCGTACCCACTGCGCTGAACCGAGAGTCAGTTGTGGCTGGGAAAGGACCACCATGCTGCATCGAAGGACAAACTTCAACACCAGTTGGCACGCCATTGATAATCAATCGTCCTGCTTTTTCAATCAAGGTGTTTAGTAAACTTGAGTAGTTTGTGATCTCGGCTTCATCGCCCATGATGGATGACGTAAGCTGTCCATGACTACGATTCACCACAGCATGAAGTTCTTCTGAATTTTTGCATCGCACGATCAGAGAGAATGGTCCGAATACTTCTTCTGCCAATGCAGGGTTCTTCATAAAATCCTGTGCAGATACGGAAGCCACCCATGGTTTGCCTTGTGACGCTGTTCCTTCTGCAGGCGATGCGCCCTCTGTATTAACTCCTTTTTGTTCCAGAACCTGTGATAACTTTTTAGAATAATTATCAGCTATACCTTGATGCAACATCGTTCCTGGCATCGCCTTAAGAAATTCTGCTGAAAGTGCCTTAACAAATTTATTCAACCCCTCTCCTTCCACGGCAATGATTAAGCCTGGATTCGTACAGAACTGACCAACGCCTAATGTGACTGACCCAGCAATGTTCGCAGCTATTTTTTCGGCATCCTTAAATAATGTTTCTGGCAAAAGAATTACCGGATTAATACTACTCATCTCTGCAAAAACAGGGATCGGCTCTGGTCGTTGATTGGCCATATCGAACAACGCTTTGCCACCTGCCAGTGATCCTGTAAATCCAACTGCCTTGGTTAAAGGATGTTTCACCATCGCCTGACCAACTTGAAACCCCGCTCCATGAAGATGTTGAAATACTCCTTGAGGCATACCGGTTTTTTCTATGGCCTTCCGTATAGCGCTTGCAACTAGCTCGGAAGTTTCGGCATGTGCAGGATGTGCTTTAACAATAACCGGACAACCTGCTGCCAGTGCGGAGGCGGTATCGCCACCTGCCGTTGAGTAGGCTAGTGGAAAATTAGATGCGCCAAAAACGATTACTGGTCCCATTGGAACAAGCATTTTTCTGATATCCGGTTTAGGTGCCGGCATGCGATTAGGTAAAGCCGTGTCGACACGGGCATCTACCCACGATCCCTCTTCAACTAAATCTGCAAACATGCGGCAATGACTAGTCGTACGACCCCGCTCATTAATAATTCGTGCTTCAGCAAGATTTGTTTCACGCATTGCCGTGGATACAAGTTCCTGACCGAGTGCTTCAATCTCATCCGCGATTGCCCGAAGAAATTCAGCTTTTTTCTTTCCTGGAAAATTCTTGTAAGAAAGAAAAGCAATTTGCGCTTCCTGCAGGGCAGCGTTTACATCATTAACAGCCGCATCGGTAAATTTCATAGTGTGGATTTTAATCTTATTCCGAATAAAGATACTTGATTCTTGCAGTGGATCGCCAAAGACTCACATGTAAAAAAACCAACATCGTGAGTCTGGCTCCAGATATTTAGTAACCAGCATCCAGATTAGGTCTAGTCCTGATTCCATCACGAATCACTTTCAAAACATGTTCGCGTTCTTCACCTGCCAATGTCAATCGCGGAGCGCGCACATGCTCAGATCCGATTCCGGCTTCCTGCTCGGCCAGTTTAATGTACTGGACAAGTTTAGGAAGAAGGTCAAGTTCCAGCAATGGCAAAAACCAACGATATATTTTCAGCGCTTCGGCTATCTTTCCAGCCTTTGTTAATTTGTAGATAGCAACAGTTTCCTTGGGAAAAGCACAAACAAGTCCTCCTACCCATCCATCCGCACCCAGCATGAATTCTTCCATTGCCAACGTATCAACACCGCAAAGGATTTTGAAGCGATCACCGAAACGATTAATAAGGCGTGTAACATTCGAAACATCGCGTGTGGATTCTTTGATGGCCTGAATGTTTTTCTTCTCCACCAGTTCTGCAAACATATCAAGCGTAACATCTACTTTGTAATCAATCGGATTATTATAAATCATGATGGGTAAGGAAGTAGAATCAGCTACTGATTTAAAGTATGTGACCGTTTCCCGGTGGTCAGATTTATATCTCATAGGAGGTAACAACATCAATCCGGTGGCACCACACTTTTCTGCTTCATGAGCTAGTTTGACAGCCTCTCTGGTGCTGCCTTCGGCAATATTCATAACCACGGGTATTTTTCCAGCCACACTTTTAACTGTGAATTTCACCAGGTCGAACTTTTCATCATTACTTAACACACTGGCTTCACCTAAGGTGCCACCAAGTATTACTCCTTCCACACCGGCATCAATTTGAATGTGAAGATTCTTTTCAAATAAGGCGAAATCCAGTTTATCGTCATTCGTAAACTTGGTAGTAATTGCAGGGTAAACTCCTTTCCATTGAACAGCCATATGATTGTCGTTTAAATTGAAGCATAAAATTAGTCATAGTCACCATCACTTAATTGTCTGCTAATAATCAATCCTGATACTATTTTGACTAATATTTACAGAATTTATATTACTTTGAAATCAAAATTGGACTAAAATGAAGGTTATCCCCTTTAGTGTTCCCAAAACAAGCCGGGAGGCGTTTCGCTTACAAATCGATATTTTACCGCATCTGTATGATAAACTACATCAACACCCTGAAACTCAAATTATGTTTATTGAACGAGGAGAAGGTACGTTGATTGCCGGTGACTATGTAGGTCGTTTTGCTGCTGGCGATATTTTTCTCATCGGAGGTGGTCAGTCTCATGTCTTTCGCAATGACGAAAAATACTATCGTTCAGCAGGTAAGAAAAATGTACAGGCAACGTCTATTTATTTTGATGAAAAGTATGCCGGAGAAAGTTTCTGGCAATTAGACGAATTGCGCGAAGTAAAAAAATTTCTGGCGCGTGCCGGAGTTGGCATTCGTATTGAAAGTGAAACAAAAGTGAGCGTATCCAAACTCATCCATGAGTTGAAGACATCCAAAAGAATCAATAAACTGATTTTGTTTCTGCAGTTGCTCCATGAGCTCACGTACTCCAATCATTTGATATCGCTCTCCGTTGCTCCTTTGCCATCGAATCCGCAAATAGCAGAGGAAAAGCGAATGAATGACGTTTTGCATTTTACATTTATGCAGAGCCATCGCAAGATTAAAATCAGTGAAGTGGCTGAAGTAGCCAATCTCTCATCGGAAGCATTTTGTCGCTACTTCAAACTTCGCACAAGAAAAACTTATACTAACTTTTTAAACGAAGTAAGAATAAGCAATGCATGTAAGATGCTTATTGAAGGGAACCAAAATATTCAGACTATTTGCTTTGACTCCGGATTCCAAAATCTCTCGCATTTTAATCGCACTTTTAAAAGAGTCACTGGCAAAACACCAAAAGGATATTTAAATCGGTTAGATTAAATCGCAGTGACATATCGTCAACGGAGTTAAATCGGATTCAACTTGTCATTACGCGTTTTTTTTACTAAACTTTGTTGACACTAAACCCCACTGCCATGAGTGTCATCAATAAAATTGAAGATTGGGGAAATTCACATCGCCCCGGCTTTTTTGATTTTTTCAGAATTATTTTAGGAATATTTATTACTTACAAAGGCTTTAGCTTCTTGGGGAATCTTGACAATCTTGAGTTGACGATTCAAGGAACCAACATGAGTTTTTTGGCTGTCATCATTGCTCATTATGTTGTATTTGCCCACGTATTAGGAGGACCGCTCATCGTGTTCGGATTATTAACGCGAATAATGTGTGCCATTCAACTTCCGATTATTGCTGGCGCCATCATCCTGGTCAATTTTCCTAAAGGTTTTTTATCTGTTGGCAATCACATGGAATTGGAAATATCCATTCTGGTATTGGTGGGATTGGTCATATTTATGATTTTCGGAGCAGGAAAATTTTCCATAGACGAAAAGCGAAGGCACGAAAAGGAACTGACTAATGGAGCGTAATAAATTTACGCTTTCTTCAATTCGAAAATAGTTATCTCGGGTGGCATACCCACACGACCAGGATAACCGAGGTAACCAAATCCACGATTAACATATAAATGTTGATTGCCTTCTTTATATAACCCTGCCCATTGCTTATAGGCATATTGCACTGGACTCCATTTAAATCCACCTATTTCAACACCAAACTGGAATCCATGCGTGTGTCCGGAGAGCATCAGATCAATATCGCTGTAGTTAGGTCTTACCTCTGCATCCCAATGACTAGGATCGTGCGATAATAAAATTTTTATGGCCGCCTCTTCTGCACCAGCATACGCGTGGTTCAATTTTCCATACTTTGTAAAACGACCGGCACCCCAGTTTTCAATACCAATGATCGCCAATTTCTCCCCACCCTGCTCAATAAAACGATTCTCATTCATCAACAGATCGAAACCTAACAACCGGTGCGCCTCAATTAGGTCCTTAAAGTTTTGAAGCTTTGCTTCTTTACTGGCCCAGTTTTTATAATCACCATAGTCGTGATTTCCGGTAACCGAAAAAACACCTAAGGGAGCACGAAGTTTATTAAACACGTCAATGTACTCATTCACTTCACTCGATTCGTTATTCACCAGATCACCTGTAAAAAGAATGATATCAGGTTTCTCGTTCAGTGCCATTTCAACACCGCCCTTTACAGCAGTTTTATTGAAGAAACTTCCAGAATGGATATCCGATAATTGTGCGATTCGAATACCATCAAATTCTTTGGGCAGATTGGGTAATGTTAGTGACACCCGTTTTAGCCGATAATCATGTGCACCGGAGATTATTCCGTAAGCCATAGCGCCAAGTGGAATTGCCGTGGCAACCATTGCTGCTTGTGAAAGAAACTGCGAGCGATTAATTACTTCACCTGGTAATGCATTGGTTTCGTCCTTCGTAAATAATTTGGCCACCCATCGCACCAGGCGCTGTCCATCATCGATCAATAAAAAGAATACTCCAAATATCTTCGAGAAGTAAGTCGCGAATAAGCCGGTAATTATCCAGTTGCGCATCCCGGAACTGATTGAATACGGATCAGCAAACGTCCACCAAATCAATGCAGTGAAACTTAGCATGGTTGGAATCCAAAATCCATATCGCATAACTGCTTTCCACGTGGCCGGCCAATCCTTGCTCACATTCAATACAGCCTGAAAGACATAGATGTCAATCAGCAGAAATGCAACGATGAAAAATAGTAATGTCATAATCCGGTATTTCATAAAAAAACTATCCTGCTCTTAATGACGCAGGATAGTTCAATTTATTTCAACCTACGCTCGTTTAATTCAATGAAACTTCTGTATTGACTATCGTTTCCCCCTTTGCATCTTTTTTGTACACAATTTCCTTCAATCTCGCTGCCAACAGATACATCGTGGGAACCAGAAACAGGGTAAGGAAAGTTCCAAAGATCAATCCGAATATCATGGTCCATGAGAGTGGTCCCCAGAAGGCAACATTATCACCACCAAAGAAAATATGTGGATTAAATTCAGTGAACAAGCCAACAAAGTCGATGTTCAGGCCTACCGCTAAGGGTATTAAGCCTAACGTAGCTGCCATTGCAGTCAACAAAACAGGAGTCATACGAGTCTTTGATGCTTCAATAATTGCTGTCTTCAATTCCACTCCTTGTGAAATAAGAAGATCCGTGAACTCAACTAATAAAATGCCATTGCGAACTACAATACCAGCAAGTGCCATTAAACCGACTCCTGTCATTACAATTGAAATTTCCATGCGGAATAAAGAGAATCCGATTAAGACTCCGATAATACTCAACACAATTTCAGACAAGATGATCAGAGGCTTACTGAGGGAATTGAATTGGATAACCAGAATCATAAAAATAAGACCCAGTGCAATAAGGCCAGCCCTTCCCAGGAAGGCCATCGTCTCTGCTTGCTGCTCTTGTGCACCCGTTAACTTTATTTCCACTTCATCTGAATATGAAAAATCATTCAATTTTGATTTAATATCTGCCACTACGATGTTCTCGTTATACCCACTCAGTAAATTGGATGACAATGTAATTACCCGCTTTTGATCTATTCTGCGAATACCGGCATAGCTGTTTGAATATTCAATTTTTGCAAAGGAAGATAAGGGTACCTGACGCACTACGCCTCCCATTGTCATATCACGAAACGTGATGGGCATATTCATTAATGTGTTAATATCATTGCGTTGTGATTCCTTGATGCGCAGTTGAATCGGATAATCATCATTGGCATCACGGAACTTTGAAATCTCGCTACCATAAATTGCAGTGCGAAGAATGCCACCAATTTGTCCCGTAGATATTCCTTCGCGGTTTGCTTTTTCACGATCAATGGTGATGGCTATTTCCGGTTTGCTGGCTTCAAAATCTGATTTTAGCTCCTCCACACCGGGTATCTGCAATGAATCCAAATAACGTTTGGCACGATTAGCAGTTGCAACTAATTCCTCAAAATTATCGGCACTGATTTCAATACTAATTGGCTTGCCAGTGGGCGGTCCGCCAGCCTCCTGATTGACTGAAATTTCAGCACCTTTAACGCCTCTCACACCATCGCGTATTTTATTCAAGTACACTCTTGTGGATTGACCATCTCTTTCAGCAAATGATACAAAGGCTACACTCACTTTGCCCAGGTGCGGTTGAGCATTGGACCCTGAAAATTGATCTTCTGCTGCACCGATTGCCACATTTGAAATAATTGATTCGACAATCTTATTATCTTTCCCTACCACGGCAATTACCTTGTCTTCCACAATATTGGTGATCGAATCCGTTACCTTTTGATCCGTACCGATTGGCATACGTATATAGGTATATATAAAGTTAGGATCTCCTACGGGAAAAAATCCTACAGGGGGTTTTCTTATCGCGGTGAATACAATGGAGAAAATAAACAGGCCAATTACGGCTGCAACAACGCCCAATGGTCTCCAACCTTTGAGGCACCAGGCAATCATATTCTTATATCCATTCTGTACCTTGGGCCAGCCATGGTTTTGAAAACTGGAGATCATCTCTTCCAACACAAAACGATGCAATGAGTAAATTCCAAAAAGGAACAACGTAAAGTTTCCTATTCCAAAAAGACCTGTTATATACCAAATGAAAGCAATGGCTCCGAATATAACACCCGTGATCTTATAGCCCTTTGTAAATTTAGCGCGTTTGTGATCGTGATCATGCGGCTTCATGAAATCAGCTGCAAACACCGGATTCATAATATAAGCAACCACCAACGAAGCCAGCAACGCTACAATCAGCGTAACCGGCAAGAAGAACATAAATTCTCCAATGGTACCCGGCCAGAAAGCAAGCGGCACAAAGGGAGCCAATACCACTAATGTCCCGGAAAGCACGGGCATAAACACTTCACCGGCAGCAATCTTTGCTGCTTTGCGAATAGGTACTTTTCCATTGTCAAAAACACGGTGAGTGTTTTCTATTACCACGATGGCATCATCTACCACAATACCTAGTGCCAGTAAAAAAGAAAATAATGTCATTAAGTTAAGCGTAAACCCAATGGAAGGGAATACAAGAAAGGCAATGAAACTTGATATAGGAACTGACAACCCCACGAAGATGGCATTGGTGGCGCCCATAAAGAACATAAGAATCAATGTTACTAACACAAAACCAATGATGATGGTATTAATCAAATCATGCAGCGTCATGCGCGTCTTATCTGACTGATCCGCGGTGATCGTAATTTTAACACCGGGAGGCAATATGTTTGTTTTAAATTCTTCTACAATTTCATTGATCTGATCAGACGCGTTGATCAGGTTTTCACCACCTCGTTTAACAACGTTCAATGTGATTACATTCTTCTTATCTAAACGGGCAAAACTTTCTTGTTCTTTATGAGAATCAATTACCTCGGCAACGTCTTTCAAATAAATCTTTCCTCCACGAATAGAACCAATTACCGTGTTGCCAATTTGCTCGGCAGAGGTGTATTCTCCATTCACACTCAGAGAACGTTTCATGCCATCTACAGAAATCTGTCCGCTTGAAACGATCGTATTTTCATACCCGATTCCGTTAGCGATATCATCCAGGCTTACGCCAGCCAGTGAAGCTTTGAACATATCTACGTTGATCTGGATCTCCCTGTCCAATGCGCCTACAATATCCACGCGCCTGATTTCCTTCAGCGATTCGATTCGCTCTTGCATTTGTTCGGCATATTTCTTCAGGGTTTGCAAATCATAATCTCCTGAAAGATTGACGTTCATAATTGGAAGTGCTGATATATCAATATCAATCACCTGCGGATCATCCAATAAATTAGTAGGCAAATCCGGTTTCGCACGGTCCACGGCTTCCTGCACTTCACGCTTTGCTTCCTTCACCTCTACGTCTGTCTCAAATTCAATAATGACATTTGAAAAATCCTGCACGGAATTAGAAGTAACCTTCTTCACTCCTGAAATCGACTTCACCTGCTTTTCGATTTGCTTGCTTACCAGATTTTCAACATCTGATGGCGAAGCCCCAGGGTAGACGGTCGCTACATAAATCTGAGGAAACACTACTTCGGGAAAATTTTCTTTGGGAAGCGAATTGTAAGTCATAATCCCAGCCACGCATATAATAGCCGTGGCAACGTAAATCGCTATCTTATTATCAATCGACCAACTGGTCGCTTTAAATTCTTTTTCTATGTCTTGCATATGGTGTGAGTTTAGAATTCAGGTTTAGCAGTAATCTCCAACACTCTGAATTTATATTATTACGGAATTTAGATTTTAACAAATTCACCATCATTCAATCCCTGATAACCGACTGAGATCACTTTATCTCCTGTCTGAAGGCCACTTTTTACTTCAGCCAAATTACCATAAACTCCACCGAGTACAATTACCTTTCTCCTGGCTACCGATTGGTTTCCATTAGTCTCCACAACGTATACCACTTTTTGACCATTGATCTCCTGCACAAGATTGATCGGCACACATAATGCCTGAGGCTCAGATTGAAAAATAATTCTCAACACAGCCGTCATACTTGGGCGTAAGTCGGAAGCGCCTAACAAATCTACTTCTACCGGAAATGAGCGTGAAAGCACGTCAATGTTTCTGCCTACAAATGAAACATGGGCATCTACTGTCCTATTAAGATCAGGGAAGTTCACCTGCACGACATTGCCTTTCTTAATAGAAGTAACATAAGCCTCAGAAATTTTTGCTTTAATCTTGAGATTCTCAGTGTTGATAACACGGAAAGCAGGAGCACCTGGAGCCGCATTTTCACCAATCTTTATATTCACTGCATCGACCGTTCCATTAATTGGCGATTTGATGCGTGACATGTCAAGTTGTTCATTGAGGGTAGCTAATCTTTTCTCAAGGCTCTCTTTGTTGTTCTTCGCTTGCAGATACTGGATTTCAGTTCCTATTTTCTGATCCCACAAACTCTTCTGACGCTCATAAACGGTATTCGCCAGTTCCTGGGAAGCTTTCGCTTCGTCAATTGAACGCATGGTCATAGCATTTTCGATCTGCGCCAATACCTGGCCTTTCACCACTGCTTGTCCTTCCGTTACATAAACGGAGGAAATAGAGCCCATTGATTTCGCGCTCACCAGGATATTGTCTTTCGATTCAACCAATCCTTGTGTTTGCACGAAATAGTCAAACTTGCGTGGAGCTACTTCGATTACATTAACTTCTTTGGAGCGAATTACTGTCTCCTTAGGGTTTTCTGCAGCCAATTCTTTTTCCAGCGCGGTAATCTCTTTTGAGAGTGACGCCTGCTCGGATTTGAGTTTTTCCAACATGGCAGATTTATCGTTGCTGCCACAACCGGTGAGCAACAAAGATGTTGCGATAACTGATAGTATTGTAAGTGTAGATATTGATTTCATTTTATACTGAGTTTGCATTTTTAAATTATTTAGAACTACCACTACCGGTCACGATTGGCAATAATCTTCCATAAGCCTTATCCAAATCGATTTTGGCTACCATTGCATCGAACATAGCTCCATAATAATTTGTCTGAGCCTGACGCAAACTGTTTTCAGCGTCAATTACTTCGATGTTAGAGCCAACTCCTTGTTCATATTTTATTTTTGTGACTTGTGCTACACGGTTGGCGAGATCCATGTTCGCGCGTTGTGTTTCCAACGTTGCAATGGCATTTTCAAAAATCAACGATGCTTGCTTGATCTCCAGATCAATTCCATTTTTCAAGCTTTTGAATCCGTTATCGACTTTCTGAAGTGCAATTTTTTCCTGCTGAAGTCTGTAGTGACGTTGCATACCTGAAAATATAGGAACATTCAAGCTCACCCCTAATTGCGAATAACTATACCACTTATCCGGACCTAGCGTACCTGTATCCTCAATCTTGGTATTCGTTTGAAACAAGCCACCCACTTTAGGAGATTGTGTCGAATACCCTACTGTGGCGAATGCATTTAGTGATGGCATAAAAGCAGCTTGCTGGTTTTTTACATTTAATGCTTGCAATCTCCTGTTTGCATCGAGTACCTGGTAATCGGTGCGTATTTTATAATCCCAACCTTCCTTATAGCGCTCAAGATTGGTATCGACCTGAACTTCATTTATGTTGCCCACCACCACAAGAGGTTGATCCATGGGGTAATTCATTTGAAATTTTAATACTTCGAGACCTAATTCGTTCAGATTTAAAAACTTGTTCCGCTCTGCCAGTAAATTATTTTGGGTCACCTGAATGCGGTCAACATCAATAGCTTCCGCAAAACCATTTTGATTCAACGCTTTGGTATTTCTAAGTAAAGAATCAACGCGTGCGATATTATTCGCGAAAAGATCAATACGCTCCTTATTAATAAGCACCGCGTAATACGCCTTCATTACTTGCTGTATAATTTGCTCTTTGGTTTGATTACCTTTTCTAACCGCTAAGTCTTTGTATACCGATGTTGCCTGCAAACCCACTAAGTAAGACCCGTTAAAAATCAATTGATTCACCGTCATACTTGCTCCACCACTGGATTGCAGCTGGAAAAAATTTCGTGCTGCAATAACATCGCCCTCCTGAAGGCCGGGCACACCGGATAAATCTCCGATAAATCCCCCCGGACCGGAATACATGGCGAAGAATCGTTGAAGTTTAGGATTGTGAACAACAGAAGCGTTTGCCGAGATTTGAGGAAGTCCTAAGCCTATGGTTTCTTTCACCTTAGCCGAGGCAATGTTTTGATCCAACACCGTGTTTTGAACATCGATTGAATTTTGTAATGCATACTCAATGCACTGATCTAATGTAAAGGACTGCTGCTGGGCTCTTGCCTGCCCTGCTAATAGCAGAACCAACATCAACAACGATAGTCTGTAAAATTGTTTCATTGGTAATATAGTTTAATTGGGGGTTGTTACTTCTTTATACTTCTGATATAGCTTTCTTCCTTTTTCTGTGCACATGCCGCACACGAATAATTCAAAAATTTGCGATTGTACTTCTACGAAGTTGAATTGATCGCGTGGGAAAATATTTTCGTTGAATCCACTTTCCATCATCGCCATCCTCAATCTCGCAAGTATATTCGGACTGAGGTCTGTCCTAAATAACCCATCTTTAATACCCTGACTAATATTCGTGACCACAGATTCGCTAATCACTTCCGTCTTGTGCTGATTGTATAAGCTCCAGGCTTTTGGATGAAACTTTTGTAAATCAAAAAGCATAGAAGGATTCATGTTTTCGAAATCCTGCTTCATACGAACAGAAATGCGACTAAGCTCCTCCACCGAGTTACCGGATGTTGTTTTAATTTGATCGTAATTTTTTGAAGTCCGGGCGAGGTAACGTTCCGACATCCGATACACCAGTTCATCCTTGTCAGCAAAATGTTGATATAAGGTCTTCTTTGAAACCGATAAATGGCGCGCAATGTCATCCATGGAAACGCTTCGTATTCCGTACTTGGTAAAGAGCATCTCGGTGCCTTCTAAAATCTTTTCTTTGGTATCGTATTCTTCCATAAGGAGCGCAAAACTATGGAAACTTTTATTATTACCAAAGTTTCCACAGTTTCCTTGAACGCCTTATTTTGATATTTGTTCGTGGTTTTCGGGAAATAAATTGAATTATTTTGGTCTTCTCTTTCCTCAAACGTTTGAACTCGCTGAATTCTGCGATGAGTCGGTCGGCTCTTTATAGCACCACTTTTCCTTCATTTTCTGTTTGATACGGTCGCGCTCTTCCTGCGACATATTGGACCACTTCTCTTTCCAGTAATATTTCCATGGACCTCCCTGATGTGAGCCATAGCAGCGGCCTTTACTGATAGGCCAAAGTAAAATTTTGGAAAGCAATAGCAATCCCGCTGTTTGCCCGAACGTAATTAGTGGACCTGCAAAAAGTGCTGGCACCAACCAATTCCATAAATATTGAGTACCTGTAATCAACAAGAAAACAAATGCAATGAATGCTACAATACCCATAACTATCTTTCCAACCCACATTCCTTTTTTCATATACTTTTTAATTTTTTCTATTCTCTACTTTTACATTTCATACTTCGCGCCATAAGCCATGATTAATCGTTGTCGATTACATCATCATAAAACTTTTGCAAGCTCTTGCGCAACGCCATAATTGCATAGCGCTTTCGCGAAAGCAACGTGTTAATTGATATACCCGTCTCTTCTGAGATTTCTCTGAATCCTTTTTCTTCAATTTCATTCAGGATGAAAATCTCTCTTTGATCGGCAGGTAGACTTGCCAATGCTTCTGTGATTTGTTCCCAGATCGCTTCTCTTAGTAATGTAGCCTCAGGACTATTATCAAGGTCTGGTAAAATTTCCTGAAGTGTCAGAGGAGCATCATCATCACGACCAGCGAGCAACTCAAAATCGGTGCGTTTCGGACGTGAGGCATCTCTACGATAGCGATCGATGATTTTATTTCTCGCTACACTATACAACCACGATGTGACCCTGTCCAGTGATTGAATGGTGTTGAATCCTTCAATAAACTGGTAAAACACATCCTGAAGGATATCCTCCGCCTCTTCCACCGTAGACACTCTGCTGCGGATAAATCCCAGCAGTTTGTCCTTTTCCTTCAGGAACGTGTTTTGTTTTATTTCTTGCATTGCCAGGTCCATGTTACCATCTGCGCGTTATGAATGCATAGACGGAGCA
>JAYVTB010000047.1:0-13153 GCA_043774805.1 Cyclobacteriaceae bacterium
AGGGCCGTAAAATAGACTGGCAGTTCACAAATAAGGAAGCCCGAATAAAGCTCAAAAGACTTTATCCGTCAATTCATGATTAACTTAGCACTAGTAAGATGAAACAGCTAGTGTCAGCTATTACTACATTATATTTTTTGGGCATCGGTTTTCATTTCCACCACCGGATAGTTGATTAAAGAAACTCCATAATCTCCAAGAATTTCAGCAAAAGCAACTTTGGTAAGGCCAGCCATTTCAGCAGCTTGGCCTAAGGACAACTTACCTGCTTCGTAAAGTTTTGAGGCCAAAAATTTGACCGTTTGTTTTGGATCTAAATCGGCCTGATCAGGAATCGAGATGGTGATTGTCTGCATCTAGCAAATTTAGTGTGATTCGACTGTCTGGCAAAGTCTTTAAAGGAGGTATTTGGAAGTTATCGTTGTGACGATAGGAGATGAAGACCGGCAGACACCGGCAGGCAGGTGTCGTACTCGAAGGGAGGCAGGAGAGAGGCCATTACGTCAAATATAGTTTTTTAAGTGAGCATCCATAGAGTGAGTAATAAAATGAAAAAATGCCTGGTATATGTTTTCATCGGTAAGTTATTTGCAGAAGATGAGATGCCATGGTTGGTTAATTAAATTTCTATTAGCTCAACGAAATACATGAAGCCATTCTTAAAAATACAATCTTGTTGTTCAGGTTTTGAAATATCGGACAGCAAACCAGCATATTTTTCCAACCCTTGTTGAAGTTTGCCGAATTGATATTTGGATGAATTGTTGATAATGATCATGATTTTCATTATGTTCATTGACCCAAACCCCACCAGCTATGCAACCTATCACGCGAATTTTATTTGCGGTACTTGCTATTACAGCTATTACCTGCGCACAACCCAGCAATACTAATCAAGAGAAAACAGGTGATAAAAGTCTCACCCAAATAAAAAACAGGTATGCTGTTTTCATGAAGCCTTCATTTGCCCAGCCGCTCAGTGCGGATACTACCTTTTATTTTCAGGACAAAGAAACTCAAATGAAAAAGAGAATTGAGATTAAAGCGAACGTTCAAGAGTTTTGTAACAAGTATAATATCGAAGTTGATGATTCAAGGATCTATGTAGATGTGGCAGTTGCCATTGTTGTTGCCATGGATGATGCAAAAGCTGACTCCGTGAGTTCTGATACCGATGTTCAGTCTGTGCAAAGGGATGTTGTCATTCAGGGTAAGCCCATACAACAGGGCAAACCTATTCAGCAGGGTAAACCCATTCAGCAGGATGAAAATGGAGTGCCTCAGGATTGGGGCCTGAGTTCAGGTGTAGGGGATTGTCTGATGAGTTGTGCCGTGCAACGCGTTGGCGGATCCGGGGACGGTTCTTCAAAAACATCTGTGATCTGGATCGTTGATAGTGGTATTGCCACCGGGCACCCTGACTTGAACGTGAACACAACGTTGGGAATGAATTTCACCGTTTTACCAAGAATTCCTGATGCCAACGATGACAATGGACATGGTACTGTGGTTGCAGGAATTGCGGCCGCCAAACAGATTAATTGGAGTGGTACCATGATTTGTGCCGGGGTCTCAGCCGGAGCTTCCGTGGTTCCGATAAAAGTACTCGATAAGGAAGGCATTGGATGTTGGACAGACATTCTGGAAGCGTTCGATTATATCACAAGAAGTGGAAGAAATGGTGACGTAATTAATCTGAGCCTGGGTGACTACCCGATCGTGGATTGTGAAGCAGAGATAAAAGGACTTAAGGAAGTGCTTGATCGAGTTAGTCGGCACCATTTTGTAGTGATGTCTTCAGGAAACAATGGTGGCAATTCAGGTGAAAGTCTTCCTGGTTGCCTGGATGGTAGAAACTTGTTTACTGTAGGTTCAGTAAATTGCAATTTGACCTGTGCCGACTATTCTAACTTTGGTACATCGGTTGACTGGCTCGCTGTTGGAACCGAAGTGTTTTCAACTTCCATAAAGGATAATACTGGCGTCTGGACTTATCGTGTGGCCTCAGGCACGTCCATGTCTGCAGCGGTAATCTCCGGAGTAATTCATTTGAGGGACAGCAAGCCTAAGAAAGGTGTACTCATAAGTTGCGGAGATCGAGGTCCAGGCAGCTCGACATTTAACATTCACTTAGGAGTCAGATAGTGCTGACATGATCGAATAGCACAAGGAGAAAATTGAGATAGCTTAGTGCGTCAAAATATTCAAGGAGAGATTGAATGTTGCAAGGCAACGACTTTAATATTCCTTTGCCTTAACAAGCATTTCGGCTGATTTTTTCCGCACCTCTTCCACCTTGACGAGGAAATCAGGATCTGTTTTGAATTTAGCGAAGCAGGGGCCGTGAGTTATTTTCGCATAATCAATCCAGTTCATATCTATTGCTTTTTGCAACCAGATCAATGATTGCGATTTGTTTCCACGAATGGCGTGAATACTGGAAATATAAAATGGAGGTTCAAAACTTTTTGAACCATTCTCGATTTCGGTCAAGTTGTTTTCCATGGCATGTGCGAGATATACTTCGGCTTCCACTTTGCTTCCTTCTTCCAATAGAATTTGTCCTAATCCAATGGGACTAACAGAATTTCTGTCTTCTTTGTAATTCTTATTATTTTCTATTGACTGCTGAAAATATTTTTTTGCACTCTTCACATCCCCGGCAAAGTGTGAGATCAAACCTGCGGCCTCCAAAACCCTCGTTTCATTTTCGCCAATTTTCAACACGTCAGGAATAAGATTCAGGGCTTGTTGTTTTCTCCCTTGTGTTACATACGTATATCCTAATAGCTCGTACGTATCATATTGTGATGGGTCAAGTTCCAATGATTTAAGAAACCAGGATTCAGCATTACCCAGATCACCCAGCAACCGGTATATCCAACCAATGAGCTGATATGGAATCCACAATGTTGGATTCATGCCGGCACACTTTTTCTCCCAGCGTAACGCCAAGGGCAAGTCGCCACGCAATAAATAGTTGGTGCCCAGGTTGCCAATGGCTTTGTCGTTGGTGGGATTCAACTCCACTGACTTAAGCAGCAGGGGAAATGCCTGCTCATATTTTTCCTGGTAATTGTAGGCTGCTGCCAGCGACTGATAGCCTTCTGAAAGATTAGAATCCAACTGAATAGCCCGTGAGCTTGCCGCAATGCTGGAATCTGTCCACGCAAATTCGCGTGCAAAGCGTCCGTGCATTTGAGCAAAGGCATCGCCTAAGCCTGCCCATGCACGTGCATAGTTGGGATCGAGTGCAATGGCCATTTTAAACTGAGTTATGGCTGAATCATTTGCCGTTGGTTTGTATTTATAATAGAAGCTTCTTCCCCGAAGGTAGTAGTCATAAGCTGTTGCATTATTGGTAGCCTTTTGATTCAACCTTGTTTTTTCGAGGTCATTCAGTTGAATCTTCAGTTGAGTGGCTATTTCCTGTGCAATTTCTGTTTGCACCAACATCATGTTTTCCGTGGTTCGCTGGTACGTATTGCCCCAGAGGATGGTATTATTTTCATCAATCAGTTGGGCGCGAATCACCATCTGGTTGTCATGCCGCTCGATGCTCCCTTTTAAAATAATACTTACTTCAAGCTCCCTGGCAATGTCACTTACCGGTATAAGATTTCCCTGATATTGCTTCGTAGCATTCTGATTGGTAACCTTTAACTTACTAATGATGGTGAGCCGGTTGATCACATCATCGGTGATTCCATCAGCAATATATTTATCATGGATATTGCCACTTCTATTTTCGAATGGCAGCACAGCGATCGTAATTATTTTATTACCGTCATCGTCAACCCGGGGTATTACAGTGGGCCCTTTCGCATAATTGAAATAGAAGTATTGTATGATCAGCGCCAGTATCAGGAGGGCCGTTAGCGGTTTACCTGTAAGTGGTTTCTTCTTATTGGGAGGAAATGGATTGCTTACCGCTTGTGGCGAGGTTGTGCGGATGATACCCTGAGGACTTACTTCATAAAACCAGGCAAACAGGATGGCTAACGGAAATCCAAGAAGTAATATCCATGTGGCCAATGTCACCAATCGTTCTTCCAGTTTCGAGATAGGCGTAAGAAAAATCAGAGACTGGTGAAGGAGCAATGCCACTGCCAGGTAGGTAAAGGCAGCTCTAAATACATTTCTTCGAAGTAGTTCACTCCAGATTCCTCGCACTCCAGGAACAGGAGGTGTTTCAGATTGTGTCGCTTTATGAATAACAGTATCCGGTGAAATCCCTTTACCGGTAGTCAGAGCTTCAATTATTTGTTCTATGGCGTTGGCCGTCTTGTTGAGTTGATCGCGATAGAATGTTCTGTTTAAATTATCGGCCCGACTATCGTCAGGTGTAAGTGGTCGATTGACGCCATGAGATTTAAAGATAAAATCAATGGAGCGGAGTACTCCACCGGTTTCCTTTTCGAAAAGCGACTGATCTTTGTTATCCAGGTTATGGATTTGAACAGGAAGAATTCGGCTCGTGTAATTTTTATTCGTTAAGCGGATATCAAGGCCTAGTGAATCTGCTTTAGACTGGTTACAAAAGGCCAGAAACTCATGATTCCATGCAAAGCTCTTGGTGTCGCAATAGGTATGTGAGAGAATAGGAATGAAAATGAGGCACTTCAGTTTTCCTTCGAGGCTTTTGTCAACATTGTGGGTTTCGAGCAGACCATCGTGAGGATTGGAATCAAAGTAAACGGAGACGGGTTCTTTGATAGTAGCGGCTAATTCTTCGTTGAGTTGCTTGACAAACTCGTTGACCCAGCCGCTGCGGTTATCGTTGTGGCGATAGGAAACGAAGATATCATATTCAAAGCCGGGAACTATGGATGGCATTAGTCAAATATACGAATGAAATAGTATTGATTTATTGGTGGTAATCATGCTTGAACGTCCTGTTGGGACGGGATGTCTTTAGCAATTTAGCAGCGGTCGAGTACCGTCCCGTCAGGGAAGGAATGTTTGAAATTATTTCTATCGGTTTCTCGCGGCAAAAACATTGTACATAAAGGTTGGTCCTATTTAATGATAACATTCCGGTCCTACGGAACGGCTGGTCGAATGACAATTTTTCTACAAATATAATGTCCCTACGGGATAACTATAGGTAAAAATAATAAAGCAAGCCCAGGGAGAGAGATGGAATGAAGGCGAGACACCGGTCATTTCGATTTTCTGTTTCATTGAAACCATCGACATCAGGAGTTATTGAGCAGTCCATTGTGTATGTTTGAACCAAAACAAATACAAACAGGTTCTTTGAGCGTTGCTGCCAATTCCTCCTGCAACGCGTTTACGAACTCCTTATCCAGCCACTCCGATTATCGTTGTGACGATAATAGATGAAGATGTCGAATTCGAAGTTGGGAAGCATGGAAGGTATTATTTCAAATATACTTAAGTTATTCGCCTTGTCGAAAAACTGTTTTATATTTACTTGAGCAGTAATTTATAAAATATAGATTATTCTTTAGTCCTTATTCGGGCAAAAACTTTAGTCATGCTTTTCTGCTTTCATTTTCTTCCAGGTTAACTAAACGCTTTATGATAGCAATAAAAATAAACGGCACTGCGAAGGAAGTAGATGTTGATCCGAGCACTCCTTTGCTATGGGTCATCCGCGAACATTGCGGGCTTACCGGTACTAAATTCGGATGTGGTATGGCTCAATGCGGTGCCTGTACGATCCATCTCAATGGAAAGCCTGTGCGCTCTTGTATGACTCCGGCAAGCGTGGCCGCTGGAATGGAAATTACAACCATAGAAGGTATTGCACCCAGCGAGGTAGCGTTGCATGCTGTGCAGCAGGCATGGATTGATGAACAAACCCCTCAATGTGGTTATTGTCAATCCGGGCAAATCATGTCCGCAGTTGCGTTACTTAATGCAAATCCATCACCTACAGACGAAGAGATCGATCAGGCCATGACAGGTAATATCTGCCGTTGCGGTACTTACTCCCGGATAAAGCTGGCGATTAAACGCGCTGCGGTAACATTGTCAACTCATTCAAAATCATAAATACATCGCCATGAAAAAATGGACGAGACGAGCCTTCATAACCTCTGGTGTACTGCTAGGCGGAACGGTCATCCTTGGTGTTGCTATTCGTCCGGGCAACAGGGCATCAAAAGTAGCCAGTCTTATAGCTGAAAAAGGAGACGCTGTATTTAATGTCTGGCTCAAAATTTCCCCTGATAATATTATCACGGTTTTTATTCCGCATTCTGAAATGGGCCAGGGAGTGCACACTACGCTCGCGATGATGGTTGCTGATGAAATGGATGCCGATTGGTCGAAGGTCCGTTTTCAGGAAGCGCCTGCCAATAAAGAATACGCTAACTATGCCATGTTAAAAGGCTTTGTTGCCGGTGAAGCGAACTTCCCAAAGTTTCTCATCGATACCGTTGACGGTGTTTTTCTCACAGCAGGAAAAAAAATCAACTGGCAGCTTACAGGAGGTAGCGCTTCCGTGCGAACAACGGGCATGCTTGCGCTACGTGTAGCCGGTGCAGCAGCAAGAACGATGCTCTTAAAGGCTGCATCAAAAGCATGGAATGTTCCTGAAGCCGAGCTAACTGTAAAAAATAGTTATATCATACATACCGCAAGCAATCGTAAGGCACCTTATTCGGAATTTGCTGTGCTGGCTGCCGATCTTTCACTACCAGCTGCACCTCGCCTCAAATCACAGGAAGAGTTTTCAATCATGGGTAAGTCATTACCAAGACTTGATATACCAGTTAAAGTAACTGGAGCAGCAAAGTTTGGAATCGATGCATCTGTAGCGGGAATGAAATATGCCGCTATAAAATCTGCACCTGTTTTTGGCAACAAGATTAAAACAATAACAGCGTCTGCTGTTGAGCATTTGCCAGGCGTGCGCAAAGTTGTCAACCTGGGTACAGCCGTTGCCATCATAGCCGATGGATACTGGCAGGCAAAAATGGCATTGGAAGCATTGCCTGTTGAATTTGAAAAAAGTGAAAATGATAGTGTGAATCAAAGTAGCATCTTCGAGCAATATGCAGACGCCATGGACGCTGGGTTAAAAGAAGATAATCTTGAAACACATCATAAATCCGGTGACGTAAAGAAGGCGATGGAAGGTGCCCACAAGATTATTGAGGCAGAATATCGCATTCCATTTCTGGCGCACGCCACCATGGAACCTATGAATTGCACTGCGTGGATTCATGATGGCACATGTGAGCTGTGGTGTGGAAGTCAGAACCCATTGGGCTTTGCAGGAGATGTAGCCGAATTACTTGACATTGACATCTCGAAGGTGATTGTACACAATCAGTTTCTGGGCGGAGGCTTTGGCAGGCGCTCTGAAACTGATGTTGCTAAACAAGCAGCGTTGTTGGCAAAGGAAGTAGACTATCCGGTAAAATTGATTTGGTCCCGCGAAGAAGATATTCAGCATGATGTCTATCGCGAAGCAAGCATGAGCAGAATGAAAGCAGCTTTGAACAGCGATGGTAATCCTGTTGCCATCACACATCAATTTCTTTTCAAGCATCATCCACCGGAAGCGCCTGACATTGCCTATGCGATCGAGAACCAACTCATTCATTATTCAGAAAGCAAGACCCATGTGCCCTGGGGTAACTGGCGAAGTGTGGATCACTCCACCCATGGATTTTATATTGAATCATTCATGGATGAGCTGGCTCATGCGAGTGGTAAGAATCCGTATTCATTCAGGCGTGATTTGCTTTCGCGGGATGCGAGATATCAAAGGGTGCTTGACCTTGCTGCGGAGAAAGGAAATTGGGGTGCTGCATTGCCACCTAACTGGGGCAGGGGTATTGCCATACAAAAATCTTTTGGATCGATCGTAGCAGAAGTTGCAGAAGTAGAAATCAGTGATGATGGACAGGTGCATGTACATCGTGTAGTGTGTGCCGCTGATGCCGGATTTGCCATACACCCCAATGGATTTATTGCGCAAATGGAGAGTGGAATTATTTATGGACTAACGGCTGCACTGACAGGCGAAATAACGATCGAAGGAGGTGCTGTTGTTCAAAGTAATTTTCATGATTACCCGGTGATGAGAATGATCGAGGCCCCCAAGATTGAAACCTATATTATTAATAGTGGTCAATGGCCGGGTGGTGGTGGTGAGCCCAGTACTCCTGTGATCGCCCCCGCACTGACGAACGCTATCTTCAGTGCAACGGGAATACGCATCCGCCAACTTCCGGTAAAGCATCACGACCTGAGTCGTGCCAAATGGAAGAATGTTTTTGTTGGTTGAGTTTTTGAATAGAGAGAGAATTACTTTTTGAACTTACCAAACACAGGTTGCCCGGCATAGGTGTTGGCCACTGTTTTACCATTCTTCACCATCAGGGTTCCATTTACGATTACGTATTCTATCCCTTCTGAAAAGGCGAGGCCTTTATCAAACGTGGCCTTGTCGCTTACCGTGCTGGGATTAAAAATGGTGATGTCTGCATCAGCCCCAATTTGTATTCTTCCTTTATAGCGCATCATCGGAGAAATTTCTTCCAGGCGCCTCGCAGGTAGCAGGGTCATTTTTTCAATGGCTGTGTTTAAGTCGATCACTTTATCTTCTCTTACATATTTGCCCAGCACACGAGAGAAGGTTCCTGCGGTGCGCGGATGTGCCAATGCAGAATAGGGCATACCATCTGACCCAATCATTACGTGAGGAGCAGCAATGCCGGTATTGATCCATTCGGGTTTCATCATGTGCATGATCACGGAACCACCGCTCTTGCGATACTTATCAAACGTCTCTTTGGTTAAGCGCTCACCCGTGGCTACCCACTGCAAGTCGCCATAGCTGATGTTCAGTTTCTCTTGCCAATCTTCATTAAACATGGCACTTTGTAATAGGGTAGAAGCTGCGGTGTAAGGATAAAGTTCAGTGGAGATATCGAATCCCTTCTTGTTAATGGATGCTATCATCTCCAACGCCAGGGAAATCTTGCCCAGTGACATACTATTGATATGCACGATGTGTAACGAGGCACCTGTAAACACAGCATCTGAGATGGCTTCCTGAATCGAAATAATATCAGGTTCTCGTACATGTGAAAACACCAACGCATGCCTGTCACCGGCAAGCTGATAGACACGAAACATTTCCTCCGGATTTGTTTTTGGTAAATAACCAATGGGTACTCCTATGCCAATGCCGCCTTGGTCCAGCGAGGCGTTAATGTTCTCAAGTGTTTTGTTCATCTCCTCATCGGTAAGACTTTCCGTGAATGAAGGGCTGATGGTATTGAGCAGTGTTTCAAGTTTAGGATCTCCCTTCAACGTGTTTTGTAGTAACTCATCTACTTTACCTTCGTATTTATCTATCGCTTTGAAGCGCTCAAACGGCCAGTTTACGCTGGCTCCGTAGTTAATCAATGCTTTTGATTGCCGGGATGCGTACCACTCTTTCAGGTTTTCAATTCCCCATTCCAATTCCAACGCGGTGGTAACGCCATCGTGCATCTGATATTCCTGTTCTTTATTACTTCGGCCATGCACATGCAGGTCTATGAAACCGGGCGAGACCACGAGGCCACTCGCATTGATTTCATTTTTTCCCTTCAATGGTTCTGATGAAATCTGTGCAATGCGGTTATTGATGATGCCTACATTTTTTATCGCGTCCAGTTTAGTTTCCGGATCAATGACTCTTCCACCGGTGAGAACCAAATCATATTGGATGTCAGGTTGTGATTTTACCTGCGCTGATAAGTGCATTGCACAGAAGAGTATGAGCAGGAGATAGGTGATACTTTTTTTCATATTATATGGTCGCTAAGCTTGTGCTAAAGATTTCGTATTCGTATCCTGGTAGGGTTGAAGTCATTGTTCAAATATAACCCGTTTAAAGTTTTGAACTAAGCCAGTATTCTTTTGATCGTTATCACTTATTTTATACTTTTAACGATATCGGTCTAAATTCGAGTTAAATGAAAAAATCAATACTGTTTTGTTTGTACCTGTTCGCTTGGTCTCTTACTTATTCCCAGACAGAACCAAAAAAGGAAGAGACTAAACCAATTCCTGAAGGGGAGGTGTCCACCACTTCACAAACTGTCAAAATCAATGGGCAAGTTATTCCATTGGTTGCCAAAGCAGGCACCGTGCAATTGCGCGATGAGAATAATGACCCGATTGCACTTTTTGGATTCACCAGTTATACTAAAGATGGATCGAAGGATGTCACCCCAGGCAATCGCCCAATTATTTTTTCTTATAATGGTGGACCAGGATCTTCGTCTTACTGGCTACACATGGGTGTCATGGGTCCTAAAAGAATCGTTGTCAACGATCCACAGAATAATCCGGCCGCTCCCTATAAATTAGTGAATAATGATTTCTCACTTTTGGATGTTGCTGATCTCGTGATGATGGATCCTGTAGGCACAGGATTAAGTGTGCCCATCGGCAAAGCGAAGTTCGAAGACTTTTGGGGTGTTGATCAGGACATTCGCAGCATTAGTCTTTTTATTAAACAATATCTGATTGAAAATGGAAGAATGAATGCACCAAAATATTTGCTGGGCGAGAGCTATGGCACATTTCGCAATGCGGGAGTGATGAAAAAATTATTAGATGATGGCATTGCGCTAAATGGGGTCGTTATGGTCTCGGCAGTATTTGACTTGCGCACGTTGCTCTTTCCACCCAATGATGACCTTCCTTATTTGGTACATTTTCCAACGTATGCGGCTACGGCATGGTATCATAATAAAATAGCAAATAAGCCGGCAAGCCTGGAGTTGTTTCTTAACGATGTTCGTGCCTTCACGGAAAATGAATATGCACCAGCTTTGTTCAAAGGCACCCGACTATCTTCAGACGAAGTGAACAGACTGGCAACTAAGCTCTCGGGCTTTACTGGTATCAGTGCAGAGTACTGGAAGAAGGCTAATCTGCGCGTTCAGGCTGGTGAATATTTTGCTGAACTTCTTCGCAACGAAGGCAATGTAGTGGGTCGGCTGGATTCGAGGTATAAAGGAACAAATATGGATCTGCTCAGTCAGTTTTCAGATTATGATCCGCAAAGCAGTGCCATCAGTCCTGCCTACACCGCAGGCTTCCTGAATTATTTTTACAACGACCTCAAAGTGAATAAGAAATTGAATTACATGACGAGTGCCGGTGGGCGGGAAGGATTTAAGTGGGATTGGAAACACCAGGGAAATCTGATTTGGAATTCTTCAGCGGCCATTAATACCGGAATTGATATGGCTGATGCCATGACTAAAGACCCACATGTGAAGGTGTTAATCTTAAATGGTTATTATGATATCGCCACCGTGTTTTATGGTGTTGAGCATACTATTGATCATCTCGAAATTACCAGGGAGGTGAAGAACAATATCATCATGAAGTATTATGAAGCAGGTCACATGATGTACACCCATCAGCCTTCTCTTGAAAAATTCCGAAAGGATGTGTCTGAGTTTATTATGTCGACTTCCAAAACTCAATAGTTATTTGAAAATCATTTTTTTAAGGAATTTCGGACTTTAGGGCCGCACTCAACAAAATTTTCTGATTTAGTTACGGGGTTATCGTTGTGGCGATAGGAGACAGAGACCTGCCTACCGGTAGGTGTCGTATTCGTAACTTGAGATGATAGATCCCATTTTACAAATCATTTGGCGGGAAAGGTACTTTCTTAATGAATTCTTTAAAACGCGGATGATCACGAATAATCTCAAACTGAGGATTAAATCGAATCCGTCTGTACATCTTCTTCTTTTTCTTTATATGCCAGTTCCAGCCATCGAAATCCCTCATCCGTATGCCCTAACCAAAATTCAATTTTTGCCTTTGCTGAATTATCCAGTTCGGATTCAATAGAAGGTTTAGAAAAATCTATCAATGCATAAACTTCCCCTGCCTCCTTCATTCTGTTTGCTTTCGTAAGCGCCCATATACGTAGTACCTTTACATCAATACTTTGATCAACTTCTTCAACTTTCTTTAAGTTTTCAAAAGCAGTAGGAAAGTCGCCTTCCAGTATGTTTACATAGGCCAGGCCGCGATAAGCCAAAGCGTGATAAGGATCAATTTCAATAACTTTATTAATCATTTCTTTAGCTTTCAAAAATTGATTGTCAAAGGCATATAGTAGCCCGATCAATCTCAGGTCACCTTTATTGATGGGGTCAGACTCAGTCGAATATTAAATTCTTCAATACCACCTTTATAATCTCCTACAATCTCTGCTCTGTACAGGGCATGGGGGGTCAAAGGCTTTGGATTGATAGCTAAATATTTTTTATATTCTTCGGCTGCCAATTTCCAATTCCAGTTGCAGCTGACGTGAATCACATAAAATAATTCATGCGATTTCTCAGATTCAGGATCCAGCTCAAGAACCTTTAGCGCTAGCGGCATCATTTTTTCAGCAATTTCCGAAGAGCTCAATTTCCATGATAAAAAATACGAAACTGCCAAACCAGCATACGCATCTGCATAGGTTGAATCAAGTTGTATTGCCTTTTCGAAATACGGTTTGGCCTGGTAGCCCCTTGAAGGCGCCAAAATTTGTTTCCCCCGCAAATAGTTCTCATAGGCCTCTGTATTGTGTGTGGTTTTTTTTGTATTAGCATACGAATTCCCCAGTAAGGTAATCTTCATTCTATCTGAAATCGCTTTCGCAATCTGATCCTGTATAGCAAAAATATCCTCCATGTCTTTATCGTACCGTTCCGACCAGATATGCGTGCCATCACTTACGTTGATCAACTGTGCTGTTATACGAACCCTGTTTCCCGATTTCATAATGCTGCCTTCCAGCACAGTGGCCACATTTAGTTTTTCGCCCAGATCACGCAAGTCAATCTTTTCTCCTTTAAACTGAAAAGAGGATGTGCGGCCAATCACTTTTAATTCTTTGATGCGTGATAATGCTGTAATGATATCTTCTGCAATGCCATCACCCAGGTATTCCTGGTCTTTACCCGGACTCATATCAACAAAAGGAAGCACAGCAATAGATTTGTCTTGCGATGTCAGTTGTTCGTTATTGGTTCTTCGTTGTTGGTAAAGGAAATAACCTGCAATAATCAATAGAAGAACAATCGCGCCAGCAAGAATGAATTTGGTTTTTGATTTGGGAGTAGACGTTGTTGGTTGTTCGTTATTGGTTGTTCGAGGA
>JAYVTB010000048.1:0-96318 GCA_043774805.1 Cyclobacteriaceae bacterium
ATGCAGGTGTAAAAGTTAATAGAAACCGCCTTTGGTACGAAGAACGTATGCCGGGTGGTGTGGGGGGACAGCGGTGATGAGCCGCTTCCTACCCGATTAATTGTACTTTGTGAATAACCGCGTGGAAAAGTTGTGAGATTCTTTTTCTTTAAAAACTTTGCACTTCTATTAATCAAACATATCTTCATATCACTAATTCAAATATTGGATAATTGATCCGGTAGCAGCGGAAAACAAAAAGTTATTTTCTACGGAAAGTGATAATAAAAAAACCGCAGTGAATGGATTGCGTGCATGAGAAGGGTCCTTTAGGAAAACCGGGCATGCATTCGGGACCGAGAGCGAAAGTTGCAATACGATTGAAGGAGGTTTTAATTAATCAGCGTTGAATTAGGGTTGTTTGGCAACTACGGTTGTTAATCAGCAAGACGGGAGTAAATCAAGCAATTGAGTTACTCCCGTTTTTATTTACCACCAATCCATGACGATTTTTTGCCTGTTCACGTACACTGTGAAGCATTTCAGGTAAGAATTAAAACTTTTTTCGTTGGCACTCCGTCTACCATTTAAGGTAAGGTAATGCATTTCAGTTAATGATTGCATTTCATATCTTAACCCAAGCGCCATCTAATTGAAACCCTATGCTAAAAAACTATCTCAAAATTGCACTTCGCTCTTTGTGGCGAAGCAAGATTCATTCGTCAATCAACGTTCTGGGACTGAGCCTTGGTGTAGTGTGTTGTATTTTGATTGTGCTCTTTGTTCGGGATGAATGGACATTCGATCAATTTCACTCGAGGGCAAATCGCATATATCGCGTGTTTGTGCACGAAAACTGGGGAGAAAATCAAGAATTCTTTAATACAGTTACACCTGTCCCTATGGGACCGACCTTGAAAGAAAACTTTCCAGAAGTGGAGAAGCATGTTCGTATTTTGCCTTTAAGCTCTCAAGTCAAGATCGATGATTATCAATATACCGAACAAGTAGTCATTGGCGGTCAGGATTTCTTTGATGTCTTTGACTTTGAGTTGATGGGAGGTGATCGAAATGCACTTCAGGGTAAAAGTAATGCCGTGATTACGGAGCGCATCGCAAGGAAATATTTCGGAGAATCCAACCCTATCGACAAAGTGATCTCGCTGCAGTTGGGAGAAAATTTTGAGGAATTTACTATAAAAGCAGTAACGGCTAATGTTCCTACCAACTCCAGTATTCAATATAATATCCTGATATCGGATCTCAATCTTAATAAAATATACGATGAGCAGACCATTGCTTCCGGCTGGTTTAATGTCAATCCTGAAACCTACATCTTGCTGCAAGAGGGCACCGATCCAAAGCAGATAGAAGCTAAGTTTCCTTCACTGTTCAAAACCATTTTGGGTGAGGAGGAATTTAAGAAGAGCAAGTATGCACCTGGGCTACAACGGATAACAGATATACATCTCGATACGAATTTTCCACCGGGGATTGCCCCTGTGAATAATCCACGCTACAGTTACATCCTGGCCGCGATTGCTTTACTTATTCTCGTGGTGGCTTGTATTAATTTCGTGACACTATCCGTAGGTCGTTCTTTAAAGAGAGGGAAGGAAGTGGGTATTCGTAAAGTAGTGGGTGCACAGAGAAGTCAGCTGATCACGCAGTTCATTGGGGAAGCCGTAATTGTTACCATGGTTTCACTTTTGATTGGCGTTGTCTTGGCTTCGCTAGGCTTGCCAATGTTCAATGAGCTCGCTGCCAAACAACTGGTGTTTCCATGGAATGGATTTTTGATAGTAATGATGGTCAGTTTGTTAATAGTAATCGGATTGATTGCCGGTAGTTATCCGGCATTTGTACTTTCTGCCTTTAAGCCAATTTCAATTTTAAAAGGTGGATTGCAAACCGGCAGTAGTAAACAGCGGATAAGAAAATGGTTGGTAGGTGTACAATTAGTGCTTTCTATTTTTCTTGTTTCGAGCACATTGATCATGAGCAAGCAATTGAATTTCCTACAAAGCAAGAATCTAGGTTTCAATAAAGAACAGTTGGCAGTGGTAAGGCTTTTCATACCGCCAGGTGGTCGCTTAGCTGAGCGGGTAAAATTAGGTTTTGAAAAGGCGGAGTTGTTCAAAGCAGAATTCAGTAAGATTCCGGATATCACTGCTACTTGCGCATCATCACATGATTTTGGAAATGGCAACTGGACGAATGTAGGCTTTACAGATGATAACGGTGTTTACCGTAATTTTAATTTGAATAGCATTGATGATGATTACGTTCCTACTCTCAAAATGGAGCTGGTGCAAGGACGAAATTTTTCCAGCGAAAATTTGTCGGACGCGAGAAGGGGCGTGATGATCAATGAGGCTTTTGCTAAAGAATATGGTTGGCGCGATGCAATTGGAAAGAAGATTCCAGGAAAGCGTTTTGGTGATCATGAAATCATTGGGGTGGTCAAGGATTTCAATTATGCATCTCTGTACACAAAAGTACAACCACTGGTGATGGTACAAGACCCGTCCATTATTTTACCTGGTGTCGAAAATATAAGTATTGAGAATAGCCCACTTCCTAAGTTAATCGTTCGGTTGCAACCGGGTAACATACCCGCCACCATTGACAAGATTAAAGGTGTATGGAAAAAAATTTCAGAAGGAGAGGAATTTACATTTTCTTTTGTGGACCAGACGTTGGCAGCGCAATATCAAAGTGATCAGAACCTGGGGAAAATAGTTCGTGTTGCTACTTTTCTTGCCATGTTCATAGGAAGTTTGGGATTATATGCACTGGCTTCTTTGGCTATGCAGAATCGTACCAAAGAGATCTCTATCAGAAAGGTAATGGGTGCAACGGAACAGTCATTGCTAATCCTTCTTACCAAGGATTATGTTTTCCTGATTGCAATTTCCATGGCACTGTCCGTACCGATGACGTGGTATATGATGAGTCGATGGTTGCAATCATTTGAGTATCGTGTGGATATAGGCTGGCAGGTATTTGCCTGGGCCGGATCGCTTTCACTACTTATTGCCTTGACTACAATCAGCTATCAAGCCTTAAAAACGGCATGGACACGACCCGCTGAAACGCTCAAGTGCGAATGATTTAAGTCTTTTGAGGCCTCATTAAAACATTTGTTTTACAAAATTATAACAAATCAAGGTTTTTATAAATACATTTGTTTTACAAACTATATACAAATGAGTAAAGAATATCTTGGTGAGTTTGAAGAATTGGTGCTCACTATGGTTGGCATTCTTCAGGAAGAAGCTTACGGTAATGCAATCGTAAATGAGATCAGAACAAGATTGGGTCGTGAGTCAAACCTGAGTGCCGTGCACATCACACTTTATCGCCTTGAAGATAAAGGCTTCTTGAAGTCAAATATGGGAGGGGCAACCAATGCCAGGGGTGGGAGACGCAAACGGATTTTTACGATCACCAATGCAGGCCTGGCCATGCTACGATCCCTAAAAGAGGTAAGGATGGATTTATGGAAGATGGTGCCTCAACTCAAGTTTAACTATTAATTGCCCGAAGGTCACGAGTTTAGCGTATGCCAGAAAAAGAAGATATATCGCCATCTCAATTTGCGCTTGGCATCTTAGAGCGATTTTGCCCTCCTGAACTTTATGAGGGAATCGAGGGCGATTTACTTGAGCAATTTGATGCAGACGTAAGCGAAGTCGGGCTTCGAAAGGCAAAGAGAAGATTCCTCTTTAATGCGATTCGGTTTTTGCATCCTTCCATCATTTTACGAAATAAAATTTCTGGTGATTTAATCAATACGATTATGATAAGTAATTACTTTAAAGTGGCGGTGCGTAATATTCAAAAACGCAAGTTCTATTCATTTGTCAATGCATTTGGGCTGAGTATCGGCATCGCCTTCTGCATGCTCATCTATCTTTTTATCATGGATGAGAAAAGCTTTGATCAGTTTCATGAAAATAAATCGCAGATCTATCGCATTGAAGAAAAAAGCTTTGATACGTGGCAACACGATTCTCCTGACCCTTACCGAAGGTCGGCTTGGTTACAGGTCGGATTAAAACAGGTGTTGAAAGATGAACTCCCCGAAATAGTGAGAGCAACCCGTTATAATAATGGAGAGCAGACGGTTTTCCGTTATGGCGAAAAAATATTCACGGAATCAATTGCCTATGTGGACGAAGACTTCTTTTCCATGTTTTCATTCCGACTTTTGAAAGGGAATAAAGATAAACTGTTTAAGAATAAGTCGGATGTGGTAATCACCCCTGATATTGCCCAAAAATACTTTGGAGATGAAGATCCAATTGGTAAGACTGTAGTGATTGGGTCTGAAAATGAAAAGTCATACATCGTGGCTGGTGTCATTGAAAAAAATCCAGTTAATTCCAGCATACAGTATCAAATTCTTTTACCTCAGGAGAACCGATGGGGCTATGAACGCAACATGACCCAATGGGGAAATTTCAATACACCCACCTTCGTTCAGCTTCAACCAAATACCGATCTGGTTTCTTTCAAGGAAAATCTTGATAAGATAACCGAGAAATATATGGGTGATAAACTAAAAAAATGGAGAGAAGAATCTGTCGTTCCCATACCCGCAGAGGCCAAAATGATGGAGTATGAATTTACTCCATTGCCTGAATGGCACCTCAAAACAGAAATCAGCTGGGACAAAGTGAGTGACCCCAAATACTCTATGATTTTAGGCGGCATTGCATTATTGATCCTGTTGATTGCGTGCATCGACTATATATCCCTGGCATTAACGACCTCGGCATCACGTAAAACGGAGGTGGGCATTCGTAAGGTGGTGGGGGCACAACGGAATCAATTGCTTTATCAGTTTGGATTTGAGTCATTGCTACTGGCTGTAATATCATTGTGTTTTGGTATTCTTTGGGTAGTATTATTTCTTCCTGCATTTAATCAGTTTACCAATAAGGGTATTGATCTCACTTCCGTTAACCTTTGGCAGATTACCGGGGTATGTATTAGTTTGATGATTGTGGTGGGATTGATTGCCGGGTGTTATCCCTCTTTATTTTTATCCCGATTTAAACCAGCTCAAGTGCTGAAGGGAGGATTCACCTCCAAACTACAGGCAGGTTTTACAAAACCATTGGTAGTATTGCAGTTTGCCTTGTCTGCCTTTCTGATCATTAGTTCAGTGGTCATGTATCGCCAAATGCATTACATTACCACCAAGGACCTGGGCTACAGTAAGGAACAGATTATTGTGATCCCGACCAATGCCGGTTGGAATGAAGAATCGGATAAAGTTATACAACGTTTCCGAGAACGATCGGAGCAAGAGCCATTGATCGAAGCGGTGTCTGGATCCAGTACTTCATTCAATCAAGGGTATTCACGCTATGGCTATAAAATTAACGATGAGCAGAAGTCAGCTTATGTATTTGCGGTCGATCCATTCTATATTCCAACGCTCGGAATTGAACTGCTGAAAGGAAGGAATTTTGATTTGACCATCCCAAGTGATTCCAATGCGGTGATGGTAAATGAATCGCTGGTGCGCGATATGAAGTGGACCGATCCGCTTAATGAACATTTGAATTATCAGGAAGATAGTGTAGGGTTGGGAGCTCACGTTATTGGTGTTGTGAAAGACTATCATTTCTTGTCATTGGAAAAAGGCTTTGACCCCATGTTTTTATCGATGAATAAAAAGAGTGTGGGTTATTTGACGACTATGCTCGTAAAGGTTTCGTCCACTGACCTTGCTGCTTCCGTAGATAAAGTAAAATCGTTATGGAAAGAATTGAATCCAGGCAAGCCATTTGATTATTCCTTTTTGGATGAAGATGTGGCGAAGCAGTATGCTTCTTACCAGCAGTGGATGAATATTATGGGACTTGCCACAGGGTTTGCTATTTTGATTTCCTGTCTCGGCTTATTTGGACTTTCTGGTATTAATGCAGTCAATCGCACCAAAGAGATTGGTATTCGGAAGATTATGGGTGCAGAATTTTCAAACATCTTTGTGTTGCTCAACCGCGAGTACATCTGGCTTTCCATGATTGCGTATGCGTTGGCTATTCCATTTTCATGGTACGTGATGAATAAGTGGTTGTCAGATTTTCAATTCAAAATTACGATGGGTTGGGAGTTGTTTATGATAAGCATTATAGCCGGATTGGTGATTGCATTACTGACGGTGAGTTACCATGCTTTCAAAGCAGCCTTCATCAACCCTGCAGAGACCTTGAAATATGAATGAGTAATTGAGTAATTGAAAATTAGCTTTTTACCTCTCGATCTTGAATCGTCTTCCTTAACTGCTGCATGTCTTCATTGCATTCACGTTGCAAAAGTGTAATTGTCTCTTTCTCTTTAGGTATGTTCGATCGGATCCAGGGAAGTAACACTTTCTTGTCGTGCCAGTTGCCAATGAGGTTATCGCTTTTAATAAGGAAAGGGTCAATTTTACTTTTCTTCACGGTGATGGCAGCGAGATAGATCACTTCTTTGATCAATTTGCGTAATACGTGAAGATCTTTTTGTTTCACTCCATTTGATAATAGATTGTTAAGCTCTTTGTTTTTCTTGTGAAGATAAATTGTGTATGTGTGTGATTTTATTTTGGATATTTCAGTCAGTATTCCTTTCTTCTGTTTGCGCACCACGTTAATGTGGCCATGTATTTCTTTGACTAATTGTTTATTTTGCTTGTCTGGGGATCGAAAAAATGGAGAATGAATGGTAGTGTATCGTTCCAATAGTTCATTGCGAAGACCGGCATCCCTGATCTTCCCCACCTGCCTGAAAATAGCTCTGAATGGTAAGTAGTGTTTATGATCGCGAAAATGCGTGTTGTTGAAATGAATTAATCGTAGAACTGCTTTTATTTTCTTGATTTCCAACCGCATCTGATGTAATTCTTCTTTTTCCTTGCCGGCTGGGAAATCAGTTAATAATGCAAGCAAACGACTGAATCTCCTTTTGGTAAATTGTTTTAGTGCCTTCATTTTACTGGAGCATAAATATCAATAATAAACCTGTTTACTCTGTGATGAACACAGATAGATCTATGATAAATGTCATTTTTTATTTGGTATAAATGGGAAGTACCGGACAGGTCAACACACTAAAGAATTGGATATCACGGGGAGCTAAAAGCAACTCGTGTATTGGACGTGACACTACTAAGTTTACTTACTCAGCAATTATTAATCCTATACGTTCAACCTATTGTGTCGGGTGCCACCCCAGTCCGGGTTCAATATTGACACCTGATTTAAGCACATTGTCAGCTGTTCAAGCTGAAGTAAATAATTTTCCTGGCCGATTGATGGATTCCATCATGCACACCGCACCGTATAATACTTCGAGTCTATCAACGCCACAAGGTGGTGCAAAACTGCCTGATTGCTACATCAAGCAAATTGATAATTGGATTACTGCTGGGATGCCAAATAATTGAAAACGGGCGTTGGTACAACCGGCACCATCTGGAATTCTATCCAGGTCTTTTAACTGACCTATCTAATTCATTTATTTTGCTGACCTTAGTAGTTGCATAACTATTTCAAGGGTCAAAAGAATAATACCATGAACAATCCTATAGCGCCTTCCAGAGTGTTTATCCCGTCCGATAGCATTGAATATGCCGCCAATGCGGTGGTGAGTAAAACAATTATTAAGAAGTCCACTGGTAATATCACGTTGTTTGCTTTTGATGAGGGTGAGGGATTATCGGAACACACCGCACCTTTTGATGCAGCCGTTCAGATTCTGGATGGCAAAGCGGAAATCACGATTGATAGAATTCCATCTGAACTGCAAGCAGGACAGTGCATTATTTTGCCGGCCAACATTCCGCATGCACTCAAAGCAAATGAAAAATTTAAAATGATGCTGACGATGATAAAAAGTTAAGTACACATGACCTTGGAGGAATACATTAACGGCATTATCTGTTTTACCTTAGGCAATCCCACAGATAACGTGTGCATCTCAAAAGTACCGACCATTGACAAGCAAATTATCAATGAAGATCAATATTTTGCTAATATGCCAGAGAGAGCATGGAACTTCTTCCTGAGAGGAAATCAACACGCACAAAAATGGCTCAAAGACAGGAAGGACTCCAAACTGCACTTAGATGATATTCGGCATTGCCAAAAGATCATTGTTGCCATACTTGAAACTGATCGATTGATGAAAGAGATTGATCTTGTAATGACCCAATTAATTAACAATGAGCTTCGAACATCATAAACAAAAGGTAGCACCCTTTCCTGAATTTGTAGCTAGGGTTGGACGCTATGGTTTTTTCGCCTTGCTGCTGATCATTGCCTCCGTCTTTATTGGCACCATTGGTTACCGATACATAGGTGATCTGCCCTGGCTTGATAGTTTTTACATGGCTTGCATGATATTGACTGGTATGGGGCCAGTTGCAGAGATGACCTCCACCCAGGCAAAGTTATTTTCGTCTTTTTATGCGCTGTATAGTGGCGTGGCTTTTTTGAGTATTACGGCAGTATTTTTTGCGCCTATTATACATCGACTTTTACACGTACTTCACGTAGAAGTAGATGAGAACAAAAAGTGATTGGGGAGTCCTCTACCGTGTCGTGAATTGAACGCCACTTAGGGAGACCATTTCACATTCTCTCCAAACAAAAATCCGGCAAGCGGTTCTTGATTCTTTAAGCGGGGCACAAATAGTCCCATTTTTTTTTCATAAAGAAACGCCCATTACCAACGCCATGGCCGGCATTAGGAAGGACCAACATATCAAAATCTTTATCGGTCTTCATTAAGGCGTCTACCTCCAACAGTGTGAAGAAGTAAAAAATATTACTGTTGTCAGTTGAATAGAGTAAAGTTTGTCATAATTTTCTTATATTAAATCCATCATAGGATAAATGGCAATTGATCGACCTTTAATTGCATTAAGCTTTACAGGTATACAAATTTAAAACGTTAACCAAATGAGTATATCAGACAAAATTCAAGTCATGCAAGGTGATATCACCAAAGTAAAAGTAGATGCTATTGTAAATGCGGCCAACAATACACTCTTGGGTGGCTTTGGCGTGGATGGTGCTATTCATCGTGCCGGAGGAAATGAAATACTTGAGGAGTGCAAGAAAATTGGTGGATGTGAAACCGGTGAAGCGGTAATTACAACGGCTGGAAAATTGCCCGCGCGATTTGTCATACATACGGTTGGGCCAGTTTGGTTTGACGGAAATAATAAAGAGGCCGAAAGACTTGAAGCGTGCTATAGAAATTCGTTAAAACTTGCCTTGAGTAATCATTGTAAAAGTATTTCTTTTCCTAATATCAGCACAGGCGCCTATGGTTTTCCAAAGCAAGAGGCTGCCCTTATAGCAGTAGCTGCAGTAAAGAAATTCCTTGAATCAACGAATCAGATTGATCGCGTGCTTTTTGTTTGTTATACTAAAGATAATGCAGACTTTACCAGCGAAGCACTGGCACATTTAATTTAGTTCCTTTTGAACAACCGGTGTTTTACATCGGGATTCAGTAAGAAGAATATATTGCCTTGCTGAGCAGTGTTGTTTATTAAACTGAATGAAATGTTTAAGATTTAGATTGAAAAGAAGAAGACCCTCGCATCAAATTTAAGTGAGAATTGAGTTAGCCATAGAGAAGGCGGCCTCATTTTTATTCACTGAAACAATCACAGAACTATCTGTTTTTCGGTAAGCCTCACATAATTAATTATATGATTAACGAAGCGTTTATATATTTGGCAAAAGGCGTCAATGAATATAAATTAGTGAAACGAAAGATTGTATATTTATGGGATTCATGAATTGCTCAAAAAAAATCGTAACTTTCCTGATTAGCTGTGTTCTGATAAGCACCGGCTATGCACAAACGGCAAACATCAAAGGTAAAATCATAGATTCGAATACGCTGCAGCCTATTCCATTTGCCAATGTTTTTTTAAATAATACCACGCTAGGCACTACCAGCGAATTGAGTGGCGAGTTTGTGTTGAAAAATGTTAAACAACCAGCTCAACATGACCTTGTCATTTCTTTTGTTGGATACGAAACCTATAAAACCAAAATAAATCTTACCGGAGATGTACTAGAGATGGGAGTAATTCGTCTGAAGCCCAGTGAAATTGAGCTAAGTACTGTGGAGGTAAAAGGCACCAAGGATGTGGAGTGGGAGAAGAAAATGAAGCGATTTAAAAAAATATTTTTGGGAGATGATCCTATGGCCGCGCAATGTGTGATCACAAATTCATGGGTTATTGACTTTCAGGATGAAGGTGCTGGAAATAACTTAATAGCGTTTGCAAAAGTACCCATTGAAATTGAAAACAATGCGTTGGGTTATAAGGTTACGTTTTACCTGGTTCGCTTTGTTGCCAATAGCACCTCCTATGCCATACTGGGAAATGCCCGATTTGAGATTATGAAAAGCAGCGATCCAAAAGTAGTGAAGCAATGGGATCTCAATCGTGAAAAGTCATACTTCGGCTCAAGCCAGCATTTGTTTAGGTCCATTTTGGAAAAACATATTTACGGTGAAGGATTCAATTTATACACCCCCATTCCTGGCCTTGTAAATACAAATGAACGATCCTCTTCCTTTTCACAGGATTTTGGAAAAACAATTATTTCCTCAGACACCGTTAACCTTCTTTCACTATCGTCAAAAAAAGATATTTATCAGATTGGTTGGAAAGAAAAATTAGAAGTTCATTATCGGAAAAAGAAAGAGCAAGCTACAGTCTACAATGATATTCGTTATCCTATAAGTTGGATAACACTCAAGAAGAATATTGTTTTAATAAATAAGGAAGGCATTCCACTCAATTCCAGCGATATTGTTATTTCAGGTGCCATGAGTGAAAACAGGGTTGCTAAAATGCTGCCACTGGATTATTTACCCGCTAACCAGATTATTCAGGATATTGCGCCTGAAAGTAAACAGGATATTTTTGATCGGCTATATGAGAAGGTATATGTGCACACAGATAGACCTTATTATTATCCTGGCGAAACAATATGGTTTAAGGGATATATGAGTTACAACATGCCGGCTATTCGCGATTCACTTAGCCGCACTGTATATGTGGAATTTATCAATGGAGATGATAAGAAAGTCGTTCTTTCTAAAACACTTAAAATTGACAGTGGTGCTTTTTACGGTGATTTTGTTTTGCCGGATACCCTAAAATCATCCACGTATTTTCTTAGAGCGTATACAAGCTGGAATCGGAATTATGGAGATGATCATCTCTTTACTTTATATGTGCCCATTTTGAACTTAAATGAAAAGCCTGTGCCAGGAGCCCCGCAAAAGGTTACATCGTCAGATCGAATCAAAATATCCACGAATAAAGAAGTTTACAATCCTCGCGAAGAAATTGACATGTTGATACAATTGCAAAATGATGACGATGATCCAGTGGCTTCCTCGTTAAGTATTTCTGTGACGGATGCCAACCAGGTAATTTCAGTTAAAACCAATGCCTCCATTCTTGAAGATTTACCAATAAAGAAAGTACCCAAGCCCATTTCAAAGCCTACTTATCCCATTGAATATGGCATACGATTATCCGGACAAGTCGTTAACGAAAAAGGCAAAGCTGAAAGTGGCATATTAAATATTTTTGATTTAAGGACAGCAAGTTATTTCACTTCTGAAATTGATGATAAAGGTTTTTTTAGTTTGAGTGGACTGGACTTTTACGCGTTATCAAGATTCTCTTTCAAACTAGCCAGGCAGCCAGGTGGTAAATTGCGAGAGGTATCAAATGTTAAAATAACACCTCAACAAGTTCCGCCTATTTTATTTAGCGGAAAAGTCCAACCGATTGCGCTTGAAACAATGTCATCGTCACAACGTGAAAGTTCCACGCTTGAACTTTCTTCAGACACAAGACTTTTGAACGAAGTAATAGTTAACGCTACTAAGCTTGAAGAATCGAAAAAACGACCTTATGGGAAACCTGACTATATAATAAAAGGAGCGGATATCAATACAGGATACGGGAACCTTTTACAAGTACTTCCAGGTAAAGTCCCTGGATTAATCGTTAGACAAGATCCTAATGGTCAGTGGCTGATATATGTGCAACGGTCAAGTACCAGTTCAATCAGTAATGCGAAAAGTGTTTTAGTTATGATCGATGATGCTTTTGTAGGAGGTAGCGCAGCCGATGTGCTGAGCACCATCAATCCTGCTACCGTTGAATCAATTGAGGTAAAAACAGGAATTAATGTATTGTATGGCAGTGCCGGAGGAAGTGGTATTGTATCTGTCTATACCAAAAAAGGTGTTGATAGTTCACCTGTTCAGGAAACTCAATCCTTTGTAACCGCTAAGGGTTATGATTATCCACGAATATTCCCTGACGTGCAACATTCTGATTCAACGAAAACCGATACCAGTCATGACTATCGTTCTTTAATTCATTGGGATCCTTTTGTAAGCACCGGCCCTAAATCGGGAACAGCATCATTAACTTTTCACGCCACCGATCTGACTGGCACTTATCGCGTAATAGTTCAAGGAGTTACCAGAAATGGCGTGCCAATTCAAGCTGAACACATGATTTTAGTGAATAAAAAGAATGACTAGGTGGATGAATATTTTACACAACTTTGACTCATGAATTTTAGTGGTAAGTTAATATTATGCAGTGTGGTGATTTGCATTGCTAGTGGGCAATCAGGGTCAGCTCAAACCTTTACATCATCTAATCTCCCCATTATTGTAATTAATACCAGTGGGAGCATTCCTGACGAGCCGAAGATAACAGCCGATATGGGCATCATCGACAACGGTTCTTCGGGTGCACGTAATAACATCACCGACCCTTACAACAACTATAGTGGAAAGATTGGAATTGAAGTAAGGGGTTCTTCTTCGCAAATGTTTCCCAAAAAGCAGTATAGCATTGAAGTACGTGATGCGTTGGGCACTGGAATAAACGTTTCCTTGTTAGGTATGCCTCCAGAGGAAGATTGGGTTCTTTTTGCTCCTTACAATGATAAGTCATTGATGCGCGATGTGTTAGCCTATAAACTTGGACGTGATCTTGGTCATTATGCTCCACGTACTCATTTTTGTGAAGTGGTTTTAAATGGTGAGTACCTCGGCATTTATGTGTTAATGGAAAAAATCAAACATGATAAGAATCGTGTAGACATTGCAAATCTGAGTCCCCTTGAAATATCAGGTGATGATATTACGGGTGGTTATATCATTAAAATTGACAAGGAATCTGGTAGTGGAAACGGTGGGTGGTTTTCTTCCTATTTTCCGCCAAACCGAAGTGGGAGTCAGCAGATTTATTTTCAGTATGATTATCCATCTGCTTCGGAGATTGTGACCGAGCAGATGAATTATATCAAGCAATATGTAAACAACTTTGAGACCTCACTAAACAGTACCACATTTAATGATCCCGTTAATGGGTATGCCAAGTACATCGATGTGGATTCATTCATTGATTTTTTTATTATGAATGAAGTAAGTAAAAATGTGGATGGCTATCGTTTGAGTACATACTTATACAAAGAAAAAAATCCTGATGGAGGTAAGTTGCACATGGGCCCCATTTGGGATTTTAATTTAGGTTTTGGAAATGCCAACTACTGCACACAAGGAAATCCTGAGGGGTGGGTAACGGACTTTAACACTATTTGCAACCGTGATTACTGGCTTATTCCATTCTGGTGGAGTAAACTCTATTCTGATGGGGTTTATAGAAATAAGTTAGCAGCGCGCTGGACGGAGTTGCGTGCTAGCCAGCTTGAAACCGATCGTATTCTCACCTATATCGATTCTGTTGCCAACGTATTGAATGGCGAGTCGCAGCAGAGAAATTTTCAACGCTGGCCTGTATTATCTACCTATGTTTGGCCGAATTACTATGTAGGACCAACTTTTGCAGCTGAAGTAAGTTGGTTGAAAAACTGGGTTATTGAGCGTCTTAATTGGATGGATGCCAATATGCCAAGATTAATCACATCGATTGAAGATGCTTCATCCGATTTTTCGGTTGAATTTTTTCCAAACCCATTTAGTAAAGAACTTCAGATTAACTATTCTCTGCAAGAAGCGGGTACAATTTCAGTTGAAATTTATGACATGCTTGGAAGACCTATTAAAACGATTCAGGAATCGAAGCAGCAGCCAGGTGTATATCAATCTTTGATGCCGGTACATGACTTACAAGCTGGCACTTATTACTATAGAGCCCAAGTCGGAACTGGTAACTTGATTACCGGCAAACTTATGAAGCGAGAGTGATCAAACCCCTCTCAGAACAATGTCTTTCAAAATATTACTACTGGTTATGATTATTGAATAATTGTAGGCAATTTGATTACCTAATCATATCATACATTATGACAACTCGAAGAGATTTTGTAAAGCAATCGGCATTGGCAGGCGCTGGAGTGCTTCTTTCAACTCCGCTACTCAGCTTTGATGGATCGCAAAATGAAAAAGTAGTGATAGGTATAGTGGGTACCAATAGCCGGGGCTTCTACCTGGCGAGAATGTTTGCTCAGTTACCTGGAGTTGAAGTAGGATTCATCTGCGATGTTGATGAAAACGTGTTGAATAAAACACTTTCCGAAATTGAAAAGATAACCGGGAAAAAGCCGAAAGGATATAATGACGTACGGAAGCTTCTGGAAGAAAAAGACTTAGATGCCATCGCTGTAGCAACTCCTGATCATTGGCATGCGCCAGCTACACTCATGGCGTTGAAGGCAGGTAAACATGTCTATGTTGAAAAGCCGTGTTCGCACAATCCTGCCGAAGGAGAAATATTAGTGGCAGCAGCAGCGAAATATAATAAGCTCGTTCAAATGGGAAGTCAACGAAGATCATTTCCACGCATGATTGAAGCGGTTCAAGCCTTGAAGGAAGGAGTGATTGGTCGGGTTTACTTTGCAAAAGGCTGGTATTCCAATGCCAGGAAGACAATTGGTATAGGTAAGGCGGCTCCGCTGCCTTCAAATTTAGATTATGAATTGTGGCAAGGTCCTGCACCGCGCAAACCTTACAAGGATAATCTGATACACTACAATTGGCATTGGTTCTGGAACTGGGGAACCGGTGAAGCGCTAAACAATGGCACACATGAAATGGATATGATGCGCTGGGGGCTTGGTGTTGATCATCCCACGAAGGTAGTTTCGGCCGGAGGGCGCTTTGCCTATAAAGATGATTGGGAAACTCCTGATACGCAAACTATCACCATGGAGTTTGCCAATAACACGGCCATGTTGTGGGAAGGAAGAAGTTGCAACGATTATGATGAAGTGAGGAGCGGTCGAGGAGTAATTTTCTATGGAGAAAAAGGCTCAATGGTAATTCCTGGCGGTGACGATTATAAAGTGTATGAAATGGGTAACAAGCTAAAGCAGGAAGTCAAGACAACCCTTCAGCAGGCCGATGCCACGAACACAATGGGCATGGGAGAAAAACTGGATAGCCTGCACCTGATAAACTTTATTGAATCAATACGTGGCAAGGAAAAGCTGAATTGTCCTATCGCTATTGGCCATAAGTCAACATTGCTGCCTCAACTGGGCAATATAGCGTATCGCACTGGCCGCACTCTTTACTGTGATCCAACGAATGGAAGAATCAAAGATGATAAAGTGGCTCAGGCATTATGGAGTAGAGAGTATGAAAAAGGTTGGGAGATGAAGCTGTAAGCGAAATTATCCCATGAAATGACTCGGTTAAATAAAATGAACTTTTGATATAATGAAACGAATAAGCACTGCATTACTTTCTTACGGAATGTCAGGAGAAGTATTTCATGCTCCACTACTCATGGCTCATGCCGGATTCAATTTATCTTCTGTTGTGCAGAGGAAATCAGATTCCGCAAACAAACATTATTCATCAGTCAAAGTAGTGAGAACAGTAGATGAGGTGATAAATGATCCCTCAATTGAGTTGGTGGTGGTAAATACGCCCAATGAAACTCATTTTCCCTTTGCTGTTCGTGCCTTGGAAGCCGACAAACATGTGGTGGTAGAAAAACCGTTTACCGTTACCGTCAAAGAGGCCGATGAACTGATCGAACTCGCCAGGAAGAAAAATAAAATTCTAACGGCATTTCAAAACAGACGATGGGATGGCGATTACCTTACCTTGAAGAAGGTGATCGAAGGTAATATGGTTGGAAAGATTGTTGAGTTTGAAGCTCATTACGATCGCTATCGAAATTACATTGAAGCCAACACGTGGAAGGAAGAGGAAGGGATTGGAAAAGGAATTCTTTATAATCTGGGTTCTCACATGTTGGATCAGGCATTGGAGTTATTTGGTATGCCCGAAGAAGTTGATGCGCGGGTTGGAATTCAACGGCCAGGCGGAAAAGTTGACGACTTCTATGATATTCGACTTCAATACAAAAATCTCAATGTAATTATTAAGTCGAGCTATCTTGTGCGTGAGCAAGGCCCTCGTTATATTTTACATGGAACAGAAGGGTCATTCATCACCGGCAGTGGGATTGATCCGCAAGAGCAAGCACTGAAGGAAAAGAAAACTCCAGGCAGCGCTGGTTGGGGAACTCTTGGTAAAAAATACTGGGCAAAGTTAAATACCACCGTAAATGGCCTTCATGTAGAAGGAACGATTGAAACCATTCCCGGCAACTATTTAGGCTTTTATGAAAACCTCTATGAAGTAATTCGGGAGGGAAAGTCAATGGCAGTAAAACCAGAAGAAGCGCGCGATATTATTACTCTAATTGAGGCGGCATACCAAAGCAACCGAGAGCGGAGAGCTGTAAAACTTAACCATTAATCTAACGGAGACGGAGAAAAATAATGGCAGATAAAGTTAAGCAGCGAATATTTTTAAGTGTATTTTTCTTTCTCTCCGGTATCTGCTTTTCAACGTGGACTTCGCGCATTCCAACCATCAAGGCTAATTTTCAGTACAACGATGCAGAATTGGGAACACTTCTGCTGCTTATGCCGATCAGTTCGTTGGTCGGACTTCCCATTTCAGGTTGGTTGGTTTCGCGCTATGATAGCCGGGTTCCTATTCTAACTGCTTTTGTTTTTCTATGTGTTTCTCTTTTCCTTATAGGATTTGCCAACTCAACTTTTGTGCTTGCTTTAGCAATTTGTATTTTCTCTTTCAGTATGCGGATCATGAATATTTCTGTCAATACACAGTCCCTGGCAATACAAAAAAAGTTTGACCAAAAAATAAATGGCTCCTTTCATGGCTTGTGGAGCACAGGAGGAATTGTGGGAATAGGCATATCAACTTTATTTGTTGCTCTTGAAGTACCTATGAGTATTCATTTAACTGTTGTATCTCTCTTAGGATTGGTCATCGCTTTATTCTCGTATCAATTTCTTTTGCGGAATGATCGTTCTTCATCAGGCAATAAACTTAATTTAACCAAACCTGATCCTTATATCGTGTACCTGGGCCTGCTCGTTTTTTTTGCTGCACTCTGTGAAGGCGGTATGTTTGATTGGGGTGGTGTTTATTTTAAGGAAGTGGTAAATGTAGAGTTGTTTACGCTGGGCTACCTTAGTTTCATGATCTGTATGGCGCTATCCCGCTTCGCCTCAGATTGGCTTGTTGAAGAAATGGGCATGCCCAGAACGTTTATCATCAGTGCTGTTTTAATTTTCTCCGGAATCTCGCTGGCAATTATATTTCCCGTGTTCTGGTTTTCTATTATTGGATTTTGTTTAGTTGGCCTGGGCACGGCAGCTGTAATTCCGATGGCGTTTTCGTTGGCAGGGCAATCAAAAAAGTATTCGCCTGGAGTTGCCATATCGATTATTGCCACCTATAGTATAGCAGGTATGTTGATAGGGCCGGCACTGATTGGTTATGTCGCTCATGCATTTCATTTGAGGGTGGCCTTCATCATTTTTGCGCTTGCCGGAATAACATTAATTCCTGTTTCGCAATTGTTTTTCAGATATCAGCGTAGTTCCGATACGAATGTTGAAGGTGCGTCCGGTATATGAGACCAGTGCATATGAAATAGAAAAGAGAGTCGATTTACCGACTCTCTTTTCTATTTGTAAGCAAGCCTTTTGAATTAAGCAAGTTCTCGTAAGTCTACAGGAACAACTCGTGAAATTCCTTTTTCCACCATCGTGATACCATAGATCACATCCGTGGTAGACATGGTGCGCTTGTTATGAGTTACTATTACAAACTGTGAATCTTTACTGAAGCTGCGAATGATGGTATTGAATTTATCAATATTGGCATCATCCAACGGAGCATCCACCTCGTCAAAGATACAGAATGGCGCGGGCTTCAATAAGTACATGGAGAACAACAGCGCTGTCGCAGTAAGCGTCTTTTCTCCTCCTGAGAGCTGGTTGATAGTAAGTGGTCGCTTGCCTTTAGGTTTCGCGATGATGTCAATTTCAGAATCCAGCGGTTTTGTTGGGTCAGCGAGTTTCAGATCGCAGTCATCTCCTTCATTGAACAGCGACCGGAAAACTCTTACAAAGTGCTCTTTGATCTGACCAAAGGCTTGCATAAACGTTTCGCTGGCAACCGTTTCGATTTCGCTGATTGTGCTAAACAACGATTCTTTAGCTTTAATAAGGTCATCTTTCTGGGTGATGATGAAATCGTTGCGTTGTTTGATTTCAGTGTAAGCCTCCATCGCCATGGGATTGATGGGTCCCATGATGTCAAGCTTTTCACGAATCCTGGTTACATCATTTCGTAATTTGTCTTCATCGAATAACGCCAGCTGTTCTGTTTCTTCCGGGGTTGCCTGACTTAATATGGAATCAAGGTCAATATTAAATTCTACCGACAAACGTTCTTTTACCGAATTGAGGTGCATCTTGCTCTCATTCAATCGATTTTGTAATTCCATCAACAGCGTATCAATATTCTGACGCTGATGCTGAACTTCACGCAAATCTTTTTCGAATTGATCTATTTCACCTCGTCCGGAGTAATATTCCTTTTCGGCTTCACTGAGACCTTTTTCCATCTCTTCCTTCTCCGCATACATGCCTAGCAATTCGTCATCATTACTTTGTGTGGTCTCGATGATGGTACGGATCTCTTCTTCGTTCTTTTTAAGTTCTTCCGTACTGGATTCAATGCGAACACTGCTTTGCTCCATCGATTCCTGTTTGAAGCGAATCTCCTGATCAACACTCTTCACGCGATTCTCCTGCTGGTGGAAGAATATATTCTGCTCATTATAGGCACCGGACTTCTGACTCAACAACTCGCTCTGAACATTTAATTCAATAGTGATTGCCTTTAGTCTTTCATCGTGATGAGCTAATTCATGATGGGCTTGTTCCGCTTTAGGTCGCAGGTCTTCAAGCTCACTGTTTAGAGATTGTATTTTCTCTAAGATATCTTCTTTACGGAGGTCAGCGTTGTTAAGCAGGTTCGAAAACTGTTCTTGCTTGGTGCGAACTGAAATGAATTCGTCATTGACGAGTTTGATTGCACTTTGAGCTTCCTCAATTTGCTGCTTGAGCGTATTGTTCCGAAGTCGCTCCAATTCACGCTGGCGATCAATAAGTGAGTGACGAATGTCATCGACTTTTTTGGAATACTCTTTGATCTCTTTGTCTAATTTCTCAAGATTTTTAGCGCGGCCAATCTTCTTCCCTTCAAAGAGACCAACCGAACCACCGGAAAGACTGAACCTTCGCTTAGTAACTTTTCCGCTTTTCGTAATAAAGGTATTATCATCTCCTGTTGGAATGGTTCTCACGTCACCTTCATAAACATATACCTTGTCCAGGATAAAGGCCATCAGTTTAGAATACTTAACATCGAATTCGATAATCTGCGTAGCAGGAAATGCATTCGAATACATTTTAATATCGGAAGGAGAGAAGCGTTCGAAGGAATCAAGAATGAAAAAGTTTGCTTTTCCCTTGCTCGCATCGCTCAGGATGTTGATAGCTTCATAAGCCTCCGCTTCATGTTCTACGATATAATAGTTGAGGTAAGGCTCCAGGTAGTTTTCAATTGCCACACGATATTCTTCACTGGTAGAAAGAATATCCGATAGGAGAGGAGCATTTTTTGTCCAGCCTACATTTTTCTTCAGGAACTTTATCGCCTCCGGAAAGCCTTCGAGATTTTCAACCAGCGATTTAGTGAGTTGATATTCATTTTGACGGGAATCCAGTTTACGACCAGTTTCTGTCATTTCTTCACGAATCATTTCGATGGTTTTTTCCAAAGATCCGATGCGCGCGTAAATATCATCTTCCTCTCTTTTTAATTTCTCGAGGTAAGTATTTTTCTGGTTGATTTCAGTGGTCAGTTCTACGAGCTTTTTTTCGAATTCGACGATGCTGGCACTTTGCTGTGAAGTGTCTGTGGTGGTTCGCTCCAATTCCTGTTTGAAAGAGGCTACTTGTATCTCTCGGATCTCAAGCGACTTATTAAGTTGAAATGATTCTTCTTGTTTAGAGCGATACACCTGACGAAGTGCATCCGACTCGCCTTGTAACGTATAGGTAGTTGCTTTCTGAGTTTCAAAATCAGTTTTGAATGCCTCTAACTTATCGGTGATCTCTTTTAATATTGTTTGTGCAGAGTCTCGCTCCACTTCGAGACTTTGAATACTGAAACGGGCCCTTTCATTACTCTTTTTATCCTGATCAATTTGTTCTTTCAGGTTGGTTACGCGATCATTTAAAAACCGGAGGCGCTCATTTTTAATTTGCTTATCGCTTTCATATTGCCTGATTTTGGAAACGAATTCGTTAATTGATTTTTGTCGGGATGATAATGTCTTTTCTTTCAGGATGAGTTCTGCTTTTGATTTTTCAATCAATCCTTCCTTATCGGCAAGTTCAGCAGCGAGTTTTGTCTTACGGTCGCTCTCATTTTCAACTTGCTTTTGCACGGTAGTTAATGTGTCTTTTTGTTTATTCACTACCACCTTAGCCAGTTGAATGCTTTTCTCCTTGTAGTCTTCTTTAATTTTATAGTATTGCTCCGTTTGCTTTGCCTGTTTCTCCAGGCTCTTCATGTTCTTTTCAATTTCGAACAACAAATCTTCCACACGCTCCAAATCGGCATCCGTATCTTCCAGCTTCTTCAACGTTTCTTTCTTGCGCTTTTTAAACTTGGAAATTCCGGCAGCTTCTTCAAACAACATTCTTCGTGAGTTGTCACGGTCATTCAGAATGTCATCTACCATTCCCAGTTCTATGATGGCATAGCTGTTTGAGGCTACTCCTGTGTCGAGGAAAAGGTTGGTGATATCTTTCAATCGGCAGACGACTCCGTTAAGTAAATACTCACTTTCACCAGAGCGATAAAGCCGTCTGGTAATCGTAATCTGAGAATATTCTGTAGGTAAAATATTCTTTGTGTTATTGATCGTCAATGACACTTCTGCCATTTGCTGAGGAGAGCGTTGGCTGGTGCCATTGAAAATGACGTTCTCCATTTTTTCGGAACGCAGAGCGCTTGTCTTTTGCTCCCCCAATACCCAACGAATGGCATCCACTACATTTGATTTTCCGCATCCGTTAGGACCTACGATACCGGTGATTCCCTCATCAAAATTGATTACAATTTTATCAGCGAAACTCTTGAACCCTTTAATCTCCAACTTCGATAACTGCATGGACTACTTAGAATTTAGTGGTTGTTTAAAAAAACAAGATGGCAAAGATAAACTTCGGATCGGCATTTAGAAAGGTGGATATACCCATTTCATCCACAATTTATCCCTGTCGAAAAATGCGCAAAAAGGGCGTTTTATTAATTATTTCGATATCTTTGATTTAATATGGATATACAGTTTTGGGTTTGGCTTATCGTTATTGTGATTACTCTTATCGCTCGTGCTAAGAAGAAAAAGCCACAATCACATGATCAGGAGCAACGTGATGTACCATCAGCTCCCAGCAATGAAACCAAACCGGTAACATTCGAAGATTTATTGCGAGAGATTCAAGCTGCGAAGACTCCAAAACCAAAGCAAATTCCAATTTCCCAGCCTCCGAAGAAGCAAGTGCCTAAACAATATGATTTTGTAGATTATGATGATAACCTGGAGGATGAAACAAAGAGCCTGGAAAGGGCTTCACCTTACCAGTCAGATAAGATTTATGAAACCTACGAAAATGCTAAAAAAGCTGCCTTTTCCCGAGCCTCTTTAGAGGAAACGATGAAGGTAGAGGATACAAAAGTTACATTTGGCCAGTTTAAAGAATTCAATAAACAACAGAGTCAAAGTTTAGCTTCTGAATATGCCAGGGAACTCAGAAACCCAAAGAGTTTTAAAAGAGCATTGATCCTAAGCGAGATATTGAACAAAAGATTTTAGGTTTTTAAGTATAAATACGGAGTAGTTGACGATAGTAAATTTTTTAATCTTGTGTTATTTTAAAGACAATGGCGCAGCATAAACTATCAATCTTGCTTACTATTCTTCTTTTTCAGATCCTGTTTTTCACTACTTCGCAAGCTCAGTGTTCACTCAGGGTTGATTATAAAGTTGAATCAAAATCAACAGACTCAAGTGATGTCAATGTTAAATCTTTGGAAGGCACTAAAGATGTAAAACTTCAACTTTATGATTTAAATACGGGGCAAGTTATCAGCGAAAAAGAGATCAATTTAAATAGCGCTTACAAGACCATTTTTACAAATGTTAACCCATCGCTTTATGCCATTTATATTTGGTTGCCAGGATGCAAAAGGCCAGTGGTTTTTGAAGGCGAAAAGCACGGAATTCTTATTGAAAATTAATCATTGATGAGATTTTTTAAGCTACTGATATTTTCAACTTTATTGTTAGCCGCACGTCAGGTGGAGGCCCAGTGTCCTTCTACTATTGGAGCTATTAATACAGTGAATGATATTACTTGTTTTGGTCTTTCTGATGGATCAATCAGGCTTAAATTAAACACGGGTGGAGCTCCTACAAATTATGAGTTGTATGATAATAACTTAGGCCAAACAGTGCCGTCCAATGTTGGCGGAGTTATTAAGGTGATCGATGCAGATCGCTTTGGGGTGACGTTCACCAGTGTCTATGCTTCCAACTTCTCAATATATATTTATAGATCGGGATGTGTTCCAAATCCTTTGGTGTACTCTCCAGGGGGTGGTTTGAATGTTAATGAACCACCAGATTTAATCACTAGTCCAATAATATCCCCGGATTGCAATCCGGCAACTGGGCCAGGAAACCAAAGTGGCAGCATAACATTAAATGTATCGGGGGGCAATAATCCATATACTGTATTATGGAATGACGGTGTAACAACTCAAAACAGACCTACCTTAGATGCAGGAACATATAGTGTTGTAGTCACTGACAAGAATAATTGTCAAATTTCCGTTTCAAACTTAGTTGTACCTGGTAGCCCCACAATAACCTTAGGGTCAATCCCAAGTGTTTGCACGGGAGTTACAAGTAGTTCACTTAGCTATTCAGCAACCACGGATTCTCCCAATGAATATAGAATTGACTGGACAGCAGGTATTACTGACGTTGGGTTCACCGCATTGCCAGCAAGTCCAATACCCATTATTGGTATTCCTGTCGGGGTGGCTACTTATACCGGAACTCTTTTCGTAAGAAACACGGCAACTACTTGCGAAAGTATTGGATATCCCATTAGTGTTACAGTAAATGCAATTCCGGTTGCCCCCACAGTTACGAGTCCGGTTACGTATTGCCAGAATGCAACAGCGGTAGCGCTGACTGCAACAGGAAGTAATCTGTTATGGTATACGGTATCGAGCGGAGGAGTAGGTAGTGCTACGGCACCGACACCATCAACAGTAGCTGCCGGTACCACGAGTTATTATGTAAGCCAGACAGTAAATGGCTGCGAAGGCCCGAGAGCACAAATTGATGTTGTAGTGAATGCGACACCAGTAGCCCCAACAGTTACGAGTCCGGTAACATATTGCCTGAACGCATCAGCAGTAGCGCTTACCGCCACAGGAAGTAATCTGTTATGGTATACGGTATCCAGCGGAGGGGTAGGTAGTGCCACTGCACCAACACCATCAACAGTAGCTGCTGGTACCACGAGTTATTATGTAAGTCAGACGGTAATTGGATGCGAAGGCCCCAGAGCACAAATCGATGTGGTAGTGAATGCGCTACCTGTGGTGAGCACCCCCTCGGCTTCGTTGTGTATAGGAGCTACAATGACCGCAAGCCCGAGCGTTGGTGGTACCTGGGTAAGCAGCGCACCAGGAGTAGCGACCATTACGAATGCAGGATTAATTACCGGAGTTTCAGCAGGATCCGTTACGTTCACTTTTACCAATACAGCCACAGGTTGCAGCAATACAACACCATCCGTTACAGTGAATGCATTACCTGTGGTGAGCACTCCTTCGGCTTCCTTGTGCATAGGAACTACAATGACTGCGAGCCCGAGTGCTGGCGGAACGTGGATAAGCAGTGCTCCTGGAGTAGCGACCATTACGAATGCAGGATTAATTACCGGAGTTTCAGTTGGAGCCGTAACATTTACTTTTACGGCAGCTGGTGGCTGTAGTAATACGACACCATCTGTTACTATCAAAGCACTACCTGTTGTTAGCACTCCCTCAGCTTCCTTGTGTATAGGAGCTACAATGACTGCTAGCCCAAGTGCTGGTGGTACGTGGGTAAGCAGCACACCCGGAGTGGCGACTATTACGAATGCAGGATTAATCACAGGAGTATCTGCGGGAGTTGTTACGTTCACCTTTACAGATACAGCAACAGGTTGCAGCAAGACAACACCATCTGTTACAGTGAATGCACTACCAGTGGTGAGCACTCCTTCGGCTTCCTTGTGTATAGGAGCTACGATGACTGCGAGCCCGAGTGCTGGAGGTACGTGGATAAGCAGCGCCCCTGGAGTAGCGACCATTACGAATGCAGGATTAATTACCGGAGTTTCAGCAGGTGCCGTTACGTTCACCTTTACCAATACTGCAACAGGATGCAGCAATACAACCTCATCGGTTACAATTAATGCATTACCTGTGGTGAGCACTCCTTCTGCATCCTTGTGTATAGGATTAACGATGACTGCTAGCCCGGGTGCAGGTGGTACATGGGTAAGCAGTGCCCCCGGTGTGGCGACCATTACGAATGCAGGATTAATTACCGGAGTTTCAGCAGGATCCGTTACGTTCACCTTTACCAATACAGCAACGGGTTGCAGCAATACAACCTCCTCCGTTACAGTGAATGCGCTACCTCTGGTGAGCACCCCTTCGGCTTCCGTGTGTATAGGAGCTACAATGACCGCAAGCCCGAGCGTTGGCGGAACGTGGGTAAGCAGTGCTCCCGGAATAGCGACCATTACAAATGCAGGATTAATCACGGGAGTATCAGCAGGAGCTGTTACGTTTACCTTTACCAATACAGCAACCGGCTGCAGCAATACAACTTCTTCTGTTACAGTGAATGCGTTGCCTGTGGTGAGTACTCCATCGGCTTCCTTGTGTATAGGAGCTACGATGACTGCGAGCCCGAGTGCTGGCGGTACATGGGTAAGCAGTGCCCCGGGTGTGGCGACCATTACGAATGCAGGATTAATTACGGGAGTTTCAGCTGGTGCAGTTACGTTCACATTTACTAATTCAGCCACGGGTTGTAGCAATACAACCTCCTCCGTTACAGTGAATGCGCTACCTGTGGTGAGCACTCCTTCGGCTTCTTTGTGTATAGGAGCTACAATGACTGCTAGCCCGAGTGCTGGTGGTACATGGTTGAGCAGTGCTCCTGGTATTGCTACCATTACGAATGCAGGATTAATCACCGGAGTTTCAGCAGGATCCGTTACGTTCACCTTTACCGATACAGCAACGGGTTGCAGCAAGACAACAACATCCGTTACAGTGAATTCGCTACCTGTGGTGAGCACTCCCTCGGCTTCCTTATGTATAGGATCCACGATGACAGCGAGCCCGAGTGCTGGTGGTACATGGTTGAGCAGCGCTCCTGGAGTGGCTACCGTTACGAATGCAGGATTAATCACAGGAGTTTCAGCTGGAGTTGTAACTTTTACCTTTACCGATACGACAACCGGCTGTAGTAATACAACACCATCTGTTACCATTAAAGCCCTTCCTGTGGTAAGCACTCCTTCACCTTCCTTGTGTATAGGATCTACGATGACCGCAAGCCCTGGCGTTGGTGGAACGTGGATCAGCAGTTCCACTGGAGTAGCTACCATTGATAATGCAGGAGTAATCACAGGAGTATCAGCGGGAGTTGTTACGTTCACCTTTACCGATACAGCAACAGGTTGCAGCAAGACAACAACATCCGTTACCGTGAATGCACTACCTGTGGTGAGCACTCCCTTGGCTACCTTATGTATAGGATCCACGATGACCGCAAGTCCGAGTGCTGGTGGTACGTGGATAAGCAGTGCTCCCGGAGTAGCGACCATTACGAATGCAGGATTAGTTACAGGAGTATCAGCAGGAGCAGTTACGTTTACCTTTACCAATACAGCCACAGGCTGCAGCAATACAACCTCATCGGTTACAGTGAACACGCTACCTGTGGTGAGCACTCCTTCGGCTTCATTGTGTATAGGATCCACGATGACTGCTAACCCGAGTGCTGGTGGTACATGGTTGAGCAGTGCTCCTGGAGTGGCAACCATTACAAATGCAGGATTAATAATGGGAGTATCAGCAGGAGTTGTTACGTTCACCTTTACCGATACAGCAACAGGTTGTAGTAATACAACATCATCCATTACAGTGAATGCACTACCTGTCGTGAGCACCCCTTCAGCTTCTTTGTGTATAGGAGCGACAATGACAGCGGGCCCGAGTGCTGGTGGTACGTGGGTAAGCAGTGCACCCGGAATAGCGACCATTACCAATGCAGGATTAATTACAGGAGTATCAGCAGGAAGCGTTACGTTCACCTTTACCGATACAGCAACAGGCTGCAGCAATACAACTTCTTCTGTTACGGTGAATGCGTTACCCGTGGTGAGTACTCCATCGGCTTCCCTGTGTATAGGATCCACGATGACCGCAAGTCCGAGCACAGGCGGTACTTGGGTGAGCAGTTCCTCCGGAATAGCCACCATTGATAATGCCGGATTAATTACCGGAATATCTGCCGGTGCCGTTACGTTCACCTTTACCGATACAGCAACAAGCTGTAGCAATACGACCTCATCCGTTACGGTGAATCCCCTTCCAGTGGTGAGCACGCCTTCAAATGTATTGTGCGTAGGAACTACAATGACGGCAAGTCCGAGTGGTGGAGGAACATGGATAAGCAGTTCCCCCGGAGTAGCCACTATTGACAATACTGGATTAATCACAGGAGTTTCTTCGGGAATAGTTTCTTTCACGTTTACAGAGTCAGTGAACAGTTGCAGCAGTACAACCTCAAACGTTACTATCAATTCGCTTCCGACAGCTTCCGTTTCAGGAGCATCGACCATTTGTTTTGGCTCTACTGCTGATTTGCAATTTGATTTTACTGGAACTGGACCATGGGCATATCAATATTCAGATGGAGTGACAACCTTTAATGGAAACTCGGCTACCAACACAGCATTACTAACGGTAAGTCCAACAGTAACGACTACGTATACCCTGGTAAGTGTGTCTGATGCGTTTTGCACGGGAACTATTGCAGGTCCTTCTGTCCAAATAATTGTAAATACCTTGCCCGACAATAGCTTGGTATTGAGTGCGGTACCAGATCCCATTTGTATAGGGGGCTCATCTACAATTAGCGTGGCCAATTCTGAAATAGGGGTTACCTACCAACTAAGAAATAATTCAGATAATAGTTTGATTGGTTCGGCAGTGGCAGGCACAGGCGCAAGCCTTGATTTGAATACGGGTGCTTTGAATACAACCGCAACGTTCAACGTATTTGCATCAAACGGAATTTGTTCTATCCAGCTGACTTCGACAATAACCATAACAGTTTTAGGGAACATAGATGCTTCACTCCCTGTGAGTGCTCAGAGTTCAGCTATTTGTGAAGGTTCGGTTACCAATATTTTAGTCGATAATTCTGTGAACGGAGTAAACTATCAACTGAGAGATGATTCAGATGACTCCTTGATTGGTTCAGCAGTTTCCGGCACAGGTGGCACGATCAGTTTGCCGACAGGAGTGTTAGCTTCTTCCAAAGTATTTAATGTCCTTGCTGCCAATGGAACCTGTTCCATCGAGTTAACAAATACCGTTAATGTTAATGTTGATATCAATCCTGACCCATCTCTTTCAGTGGCAGCTGCACTTAATCCTTTGTGTGTTGGTGGAAGCACTAACGTTACTGTTTCAGCCTCTGAAATTGGAGTTGCGTATCAATTAAGAGATGACAGTGATAACAGTCTTATTGGATCGGCAGTGGCAGGAACCGGAGGCCAGATTGACTTGCCAACAGGTGTGCTCAACAGCAACATTACCTTTAACATATTGGCTACTGGTGGTGTATGTACTCCCGTTCAGTTGAATAATAAAGTGACCATCACAGTGTCAGGATCAATAGATTTGACATTAGCAACAAATGCTCAGACCTCACCGATTTGTGCGGGAGGCAATACAAATATTCAAATTGCAAACTCCGAAGTAGGTGTTGATTATCAATTGATAGATGATTCAAATAATTCGCTGATTCCAGGTGTGGTTACAGGCACCGGTGGGTTGATCAATTTGCCTACCGGCAATTTAAATGGTACAACCACTTTCAGAGTATTAGCAACCAACGCTTCCTGCTCCGCAGAACTTACATCTACCTCCACTGTTAATGTTACAGCACTTCCTTCTATAACGCTCACGGTTACGGCAGTTAGTTCTTCGGTTTGCGAGTTTGCATCCACCTTTGTACAAGTGGCAAATTCAGAACCGGGTGTTACCTACCAATTGAGAAATGATGCTGATAATTCCATCGTATCAGGTGCCGTCATCGGAAACGGAAACACGATTGACTTACCGACAGGCATACTCACTTCTACCATTACATTTAACGTGCTCGCGACTAATGGTAATTGTCCGCTCGAACTATCCAATACGGTAACAGTAACAGTTAATAATGCACCTATTGAGACACTTACTGTGGTGGCTCAGGATCCAGCAGTATGTAATGGAAAGAGCACGATGATTCAGGTGTTGAATACAGAGCCAGGTATCATTTATCAACTTCGCGATGATGCAGACAATTCTATTGTATCAGGTGCAACATTTGGGAACGGAAGTACAATCAATTTGCCAACAGGAGTATTGACAGCCACACGGACATTTAATGTGCTGGCATCAAATTCCCAATGTTCTATTAAACTCCTGAATACCGCCACGGTTACGCTCCTGCCAATCAGCGATCCCTTGTGTTCAAACTGCTCATCGGTGGTGGTTAGCACAATCAATCCAGTTAAAGTTACCTGTGGTGCTACCGTTCCGGATGGATCGATCACATTTCAAATTGAGCCTCCTGTTCCCGTTGTAGATATTGTTGGAGTTAAAATCCAGATAAGCGGACCTACACCAAAGACTCAGACCAATAATTTCGTATTTACAGGACTGGCCGCTGGTAGTTACACCTATATTGTTACTTATGGCGATGAAAATAACCCTGCGTGCATTAAGCCAGGCTCATTTATTATTGAATCGAAAGGAGTTCCAGACCCAATTATATTTGATGTGTTTGTAAATGAATTCAATTGTCGGAATTATAAAGGATCGATCTCGCTCCAAAATATAGAAGGTGAACCAAATACGGCTTATGACTTTACGGTTCTGAATAATGGCACACCGCTCACACAAGGTGTCATTTCCGCGTCCTCTCAATCGTTTACCATTCCTGGATTGCTATTAGGTGATTACGAAATTCAATTGACGCAGAATCAGGAACCAGCTAATGGTTGTGTCGGAATAGTCAGTTCTCAATTGATTGATTTTTCAATCGTGCAGCCACCAGGAGGATGTGGTTTGTTTATTCCAAATATTTTCTCTCCTAATAATGATGGTGTAAATGATTCATTCCTGATCAGGGAACTGCCTGCTAACTCAAGCGTGACGATCACCAATAGATGGGGAAAGGAAGTATATTCTTCATCCAATTACCAGAATAATTGGACAGCCGAAAATATTGCGGATGGTATTTACTATTACCGAATCCTGGCTGACGGAGAGCCAATCACAGGTTGGGTGGAGATTCTCCGTTAATTAATCTCTGTCAGAAACTTCATGGTGTCAACACCATCTGCATAATCCCATAATTCGGGCATTTGCGCATTGCCAAAAGCAACACTTCCTTCAAACCATCCTTTGGCGGAAACGATGCATTGAATCTTGTCCTTTTGAGTTTTTATTTTTTTCTTCAAATCGGATTGTGTCGTATAAGCTTCAACGTACAGCACAGAGATGGGAGAGACCAATTGCTCATTATCTGTGAGAAGAACGAAGCCATTATCAAAATGGGGCACTTTGTTCACCAACAAAATTGATTTTTGATAGTCATAATTGTTGGCGTATTTGTGAAAATGGATAATATCATTGTATGCCTCCCACGCTTCGAAGAGTTTATTGAATTCATATCCTTCCGGAACAAACACCTTTGATATATTCCGGCAGCCCAGACCAAAATAGCTGAACACATCTTTAGCAAGATCGGTCAAATCAGTTTTTACTTCTTCTCCCATAATAATGGCTACAGAGGAGCGATTTTTACGAATGATATGCGGTATGTTTCTAAAGTAGTATTCGAAATACCGGGCGGTGTTGTTGCTGCCAGTGGCGATGATAGCATCCACTTTTTTCAGTCGTTCTTCAAAATGTACTTTGTTATTGAAACGAGATTCTATATCAAGAAGCCATGAATGAAGGGTTGGCAGAAGATATGCGTCCTGCGAACTTAATTTAATCACCGCTTGGTTGCCTGAAATAAGCACGCACAGATAATCATGAAACCCAACGAGAGGAATATTCCCTGCCATGGCAATACCCACTTTTTTATCTTTTTCATTAGCTAATGAATAGGAACTTGTCCATTTGTCAAGATTGTTTTCCTTAAGGAGGTAGGAAATTCCCACCAAGGCAAGGTCGATTGAGTTTGGCACAAACCATGGATTAAGGTCAGCTGCCCTTTGGAGCATATTTTTTCGCTCTTCTGTTGAAAGGTCTTCGATTTTGCTACCCAACTTGTTAAACGCCTTGATTCTTTCTACTAAATCCATAGATTATATTACCTTTAGCCCAAGGGCGTTTTGACGGTTGATTTTGCTGACTTATTTTTGTGGTAAAAATACAGGGTAGACCCCTTAATAAGGACTAACATGGCAATAAAGATAACGGACGAGTGTATTAATTGTGGGGCTTGTGAGCCAGAATGCCCTAATACCGCAATTTATGAGGGGGGAAGGGAGTGGAATTGGGCCGGTGGTACAACCCTCACAGAAGTTGAGATGGAGGACGGCTCTAAAATTGAGGCAAAATCCGTTCAAGCTCCCGTTTCAGATGAGTTTTATTATATCGTTTCAGGGAAATGTACGGAGTGTACTGGTTTCCATGAAGAACCCCAATGTGCCGCAGTTTGCCCCGTAGATTGTTGCGTGCCAGATCCGGACATGGTGGAATCGAAGGAAGAATTAGCAGCGAAAAAGGCATGGCTTCATGATGAGGAGCTTCAATCCTGAGGTTGAATCACGCAAATTATTTCATTTTAGAGCGTTTGATCATATATGCCTGAAGCACTTCAAAGTATCCATCGTGGATGTTGGCTGAAATAAAATCAATTTTCAATTGATTGCACTTCATCTTCAAACTTTGATGATATGCTTTTAATTGAGTGGTGAATTGATCTTTGATTTCAGTTGGATTGAGCAACAATTTTTCTCCGCTTTCCAGATCAATAAATTCATAAGGTCGCTCGCTAAACTTAAAATCAAGTTCGGTATCATGATCGGTTACATGAAAAAGAATAACCTCATGCTTATTGTGTTTTAGATGTTGCAAGGCCTTAAATATCTCGGCATCGTTTTCTCCTCCTTCAAACATATCGCTGAAAAGTACTACTAGCGATCGTCTGTGGGTTTTTTCAGCGATCTCATGGAGCACTTGCGCAACTCGCGTTGATTTTTGAGTGACGTCTTTAGACTTTAATTTTTTTTCCAGCGTGGTAAAGAGCTTATTAATGTGTGATCCGGTTGATCGCACCGGAGTGAACTCTTCAATATGATCTGAAAAAAGGCAAAGGCCCACTGCATCTCGTTGTTTGTGCAGCAGGTAGGACAGGGCAGAGGCAGAATAGATGCTGAATTTTAGCTTTGCCTTTGTCTCCAACGGGTAATTCATCGAGGAAGAGCAGTCAATAGCGATAACGCAGCGTAGGTTTGTTTCTTCTTCAAACTGTTTGGTATATAATCTGTCCGTGCGGGCAAATACTTTCCAATCAATATGACGGGTACTTTGGCCTTCATTATATAGCCGGTGTTCAGCAAATTCTACTGAAAATCCATGGTAGGGAGATTTATGAAGTCCGGTAATAAAGCCTTCGACCAACTGTTTGGCCAATAATTCGAGACTTCCAGACAATTGAATATCTTCTATTCTGATATTCATGGCCTAATAAACTTGCACTTTCATTAGTTTTTAACATATTTTATTTGGGAAACGAATAAATTTTCAACGCAAAACCCTTCGGAACTTTTGCAATAAAAATTATATATACTACCTTCGATTTAACCATTTTTACCCAAAACCTAAACCCAAAACCGATAATCTGTGGAAGAGAACAAGACAAATGGACGAGAAGAGATTTTCTCCGAAAAAGTGAAGGCAGGTAAACGCACCTATTTCTTTGATGTAAAGTCTACCAGGTCCAACGATTATTACCTTACTATCACTGAAAGTAAGAAGAGGTACAACAAAGACGATGAAGGATTTACCTATGAAAAGCATAAAATTTTCTTGTACAAGGAGGATTTTAATAAATTCATGGAGGCATTGAACAACACGGTGAATCACGTTAAAACAGAGTTAATGCCAGAAGTGGATTTTGATTCATTTGATCACCACCACGAAAAGGAAGAGGAATCCGCTAAGACTCCGGCAGTAGACTCGGAACTTAAATGGGATTGATTTAAGATACAACCTAAACCCTGAGGGAGCCTCGATGAAAGTCGGGGCTTCTTCTTTTCAGGCTGATGTCGTTTACTTTTTTAAGACCCATAATCGCATATCGCTTATATTTGCGCCCTGATTTAAATAAACGAAAAGCGAATGGGTTTAAAGTGCGGAATAGTAGGTCTCCCAAATGTAGGCAAGTCTACTCTTTTTAATGCGATTTCAAATAATAAGGCGGAGGCAGCAAACTTTCCGTTTTGTACTATCGAGCCCAACGTGGGGGTAATTTCTGTTCCCGATGAACGCCTTAAAATTCTGGAGAGCTTAGTAAGCCCGCAGCGTGTACTGCCCACCACCTTTGAGTTTGTAGATATAGCAGGACTTGTTAAAGGCGCCAGTAAAGGCGAAGGGTTGGGTAATCAGTTTCTCGCCAATATTCGTGAGGTAGATGCGATTGCTCATGTAGTGCGTTGCTTTGAAAATGAGAATATCATTCATGTGGCGGGAAAAGTTGACCCCGTGGGAGACAAAGAAGTTATCGACACTGAATTGCAATTAAGGGATCTTGATTCCGTAGAAAAAAAGATTAACAAAGTTGAGCGCACAGCAAAGAGTGGCGATGCTAAAGCGAAAAAAGAACTCGCTACTTTGATTGCGTATAAAGAAACACTTTCATCTGGAAAGAATGCACGTACGTTGAAATTGGATGCAGAAGACAAAAAGGCCATTGAAGATCTTCAGCTGCTAACCGATAAACCGGTGATCTATGTAGCTAATGTAGATGAGGGTGCAATTCATACGGGAAACAAATTTGTAGACGCCCTGAAAGCGCTCGTAAAGGAAGAGGAGGCAGAGGTAGTGATGGTTTGCGCAGCCATTGAGGCTCAAATTGCAGAACTTGAAAGTGAAGAGGATAGAATGGTCTTTTTAGAAGAATATGGTCTTAAGGAGTCAGGTCTTAGTCGCCTGATTCAGGCAGCCTATCATTTGCTGAACCTGATCACCTACTTCACGGCTGGCGAAAAAGAGGTAAGAGCCTGGACCATTCACCGTGGCTGGAAGGCTCCCCAGGCTGCGGGAGTTATTCACACAGATTTTGAGAAGGGCTTTATTCGGGCTGAGGTTATTAAAATCCCTGACTACCAGAAATATAAGAGTGAAGCAGGGTGCCGTGAAGCAGGCAAATTAGCTGTTGAAGGTAAGGACTATGTTGTAGAGGATGGAGATGTGATGCATTTCCGTTTTAACGTTTAAGTCAGAATTTCACTTAAACTTTTCCTACATACTTTTGCTTTATAATTCTGATTTTTAGTACCTTAGCTGTCCGCAGATTTTTTAAAGGCGGGGTTTTAGTTTTTATTTTTTACCCCAAAACGGTTTCACCTTGAGAATTAGGATAGTCTTTTCCCTGAAGAATAGAGGAGCATATGTTCCCTTTCATCACCAGTTTTTATTGGCCCAAACCATAAAGGGTTTAGTCATGCTAGGAAAAAATCCGGCATATTTTTCATACACTCAGTATAACTTCTCCGGACTAAAGGGGCAAATTAAAATCAGTCGAAAGGGCTTACATTTCTTTTCATCTCGCATTACGCTTGTGTTTTCAGCTTCCGACAAGGAGTTTCTTGATTATTTTCTGGCTATTCTATTTGAGCAAAAGGAATTGTTAATTGGCAACTTGCAGTTATCACCAGAATCGTTTGAACCCGAAGAACCTGTAACCATAACTGATTCTGTTAAATTTTTATGTATCTCGCCCATTGTGCTGGTGCCGGCATCATTTAATGATGAGTCAGGAAAGCGTTTTATATCCCCAGAGAACGATGAGTTTTCTGACCTGCTTTATGATAACACCATAGCTCGCATGGAAGCAAGTGGCAAATTCTCCGCAGAACAGCTAGCTGATTTTTACAAATTTCAATTGGTGCCGGATAAAGATTATATCAACAGAATTCAGACTTCACATAAGAAATTTGCGCGCATTTATCCATTATACGATTCGGATATTAAGTATGAAGTGCGAGGCTACACCTTTCCATTTACGCTTTATGCACCTCAACCAGTGCAACAGTATGTTTACGAAAATGGCTTAGGATATTTTTCTCATAAAGGCTTTGGTATGCTGGATGTTGCCAATGCCAATTCTGTGAAAAATAATGCCGATATGGAGGTGAATTACGCTTAACGCTTATTTACTTGAATAGGGTAGTATCCTACTAAAAGGTCAGCATTAGGCCTGAATGGCCTGTAATAGATAAATATCTCATAGAAATTTTCTGTTTCGAAATGACTTCCCTCGATTAAGAAGCCATTTGATTTGTCGGAGTCAACCCAATACTGATAATTATATAGTCCTTGTTTTAAAAGTAATGTGGTTTCATACACATTTTGGTCTTTTCTGAAACTCATTTTTGATTCGGCTGACCTGGTCCAGTTATTCATAGCTCCTAGTAAATAGAGTTGCCCATTTACTGGAGGAACAGCTAATGTAAATGTGACAAAAACATAATCTCCACTAAGGGCGGCATCGCGGTAATCCAGATTTTCAATTACAAAGTTTCCGTTGATGTCGGAATACTGGGCGTAAGCCTGGTCTTCACGTGATTTGTCGGTTTGAACAAATAAATGAAAAGGTCGCTTACTCCGATCCATTCGACCTGTATTTTGCCCGGGATAATTTAAGGAACGAAAATCTACAAAGTGAAACTCATTTCCGGCCATAAACTGATGATCCTGATCGAAGAAACGATACTCTAATTCTCGCTTGTCTTCACGAATAAAACTTGGATTAATCTTTATACGCACGTTATCCCATCGTTGGTTCTGTCGGATCACAGCATGGATGGATTCCATCGGATTAATCACATCCAGTCGCAAATAGTTTACCTTGAAGTTGAGTTGTTGATTGGTTGCCCATAAGGTGCCTACACCTTGCAGGACGTCATCCTGAAAGATAGACACCTGATTGTCATAAATCATAAATCTCCTTGATAAAAGGATATCTTTCTGATCATTCTCCCGATATGCTACAAGAAGATAATTACCAGGTAATTTTACGGCTGGCAACTGAAAATAGTAATGAACATAAGGAATCGATACGTTGGAGGATAAGTCATATTGATTAATTGGAAACTCGTTGTAGTCGGAAAGAAAGTCCAGATCCATTAATGATGACTTACTCCAATCCTGATTAAAGTGTATGAGCTTAACATAATAATTACTTCGTTCGCTTTGCAAGTCATCAAATTCCAACACCAGGTTTTGGCCTTGGATTGGCGCAACGGCCGACCGAAGGTTGTTTCTTGAACCACCCTGGCTTGGGTAAAGCATCACAGTACGGATTTCATCTTCGTATGATTTGTCTGAAAACTCTAATTGTTTTTGTGCGTAAACAAATTGAGAGATCAGCAAAATGGTGACTGAAAGAATTGACTTCATAATTCAAAACTAAGCGATTAAATAATTCAAATTGCATTCCAACTTCATGTTATTGTTTCGTGTCTAACCACCATACAGGGTTCATGCAAACAGAAAAGAACCTCATTGAGGACTGTAAAAATGAAGACAGGGCCGCTCAAAAGGCTTTGTATGATCACTATTGTCGAAAAATGATGGTGGTATGCCAACGCTATGCCAGGTCGACTCAGGAAGCGGAGGATATTTTACAGGAAGGTTTTATAAAGGTCTTTTCAAACATTAAATCCTTTCGGGGTGAATCCCGCTTGGATACGTGGATGACACGGATCATGATAAACACGTCTTTAAACGCTCAGCGTCAGAAACTATACCTGATTCCCATGATAGATGTGGAGGGTATTGATCTCAGAGAAGATGAACATGTGAGCCTTTCCGGTATTCATTTAAACGAACTGATTGCCATCGTGCAGTCATTGCCAGATGGATGTAGGCTGGTATTTAATCTTTTTGCAATTGAAGGATATAGTCATAAAGAGATTGGCGATATGCTCGGTATTAATGAGGGAACATCCAAGTCGCAGTATAACAGGGCGAAGAGTCTATTAAAAGTCAAATTAAGTCAACAGGAAAACGGATATGAAAGATTCGGAGAAGGGAAAATTTGAAGAAGCCTGGCATAAGGCCTTTGATCATGCTGAGCAAGCCCCTTCAGAAGGCGTGTGGGCAGGGGTAGAGCAAGGATTGATTAAGGCAGAGGCAGTTACAATGAGACGGAGAGTAGTCGTTTATCAACGGCTTGCAGCCGCTTCCATTTTATTTGCTCTTATAGTAGGCGGGTTAAGTACCTATTACATTTCTGATCTGAGTAACCATCCGGAAATTTCGTTGTCTCAGAAAGATTCAATTGAATCTGATAAAAGTAATGAAGGCGGTGAAGGTAAATCTGATATTACAGCTAACAAGAAATTCAATAATCCAGTTGGTAAGGAGGGAGATTCAAAAATCAGTCTGAGAAGTGAGATTAAAGGTCTTGATTCTTCGCATAGTTCAACGTTGGTCGCGAGTTTATTGAATCAAACGGATAATAGGCGTCTTCAGGATGATGACAAGTTGATTGGTGGAAAATATACACGAAATGAAGTTGCTGAATACAATCATTCATCATTGCTCACGTTTATTCCTCAACCGGCTATCGCCTTGAAGGGACAATTGAAGGAGATAACGATTGTAAGAAAATTGCCAGTTATGCCCTCTTCTTTTATGACATCCAGAAAAGATAAGCAAAGCCAGGAAAGCCTTTGGGCTTCATTGGGTGCCTCAACCGGAAATTATTCTCCCTCGGCAAATTTAAATTCAGCACCATCTCCCCAAATGCAATACGCGAATACAGGTTCATTGAGTAACACATCCAGTGCATACAGCAGTAGCTCGTCCAAAGGGTCTGTATTTTCGGTGGGACTTAATGTAGGCAAGCGTGTTTCGAAACATTGGTTGTTGCAGGGGGGAGTTTCCTATTTTAATCAAGCAATAGGGTACACTTCAAATTACGCGGTTCTGGATGCTAATAATACAGCAATAGCTTCAGTGGCAGACTATTCTAATCTTAAATCATACTCATCCGTAATGTCCGTTTCATCACCGTACGAGATTAATAGCGTCAATCAATTTATCTCCATTCCGGTTCAAGCCGGCTATTTGTTATTGGATAAGAAGGTTGGGCTTCAGCTTAACTCTGGCGTGGCAACAGATTTCTTTATACAAAATACATTGACTGATAAAAGCGGACAATTGGCCAGCTACTCATCTGGTGCTGGCGGTGAATCACCTTACCGAGCGGTGAGTTGGGCAGGGTTGTTGGGTACAGAATTGAGTTACAAAATCGCGACTCAGTATAGAATTTCTATTGCTCCGGGGTTACGATACTCCCTTAATTCTGTATTAAAAACAGACGTAGGTACATCCAATCCACTTGTTTGGGATATTGGATTTCGTTTCAGGTATATCTTTAATTAAAATTTATCGTTTGTGAGGTCAGGTATTTTATTCAGTAAAAAGACTCCTATGAAATCAGTGATAAGTTTTTTAAATGAAAAAGTAAAGCCCGGGCTGTTGGCTCTCCTGTTTGTTACTGCCTTACTGCTAATTAGCGTTATTCTTGAGCGCAGGCATATTTACTTTTGATTATTACAATAATTCTTTCGGTCGTTCCAACCATTTTGGTTTGATGTGGGTCAAATGAAAGACCACGAACCAAAATGCTATGAAAAGGAAAACGACTTTCACTGATCACGTATCATTTTACCTCTTTCTTATTGTTTATTCATTTTCAGTTACCGAATGCTCGGATAAATGTGAGGAGACGTATCATTTTGTTTATTATGAACCTACCTATTCAACCTCCGCGGAGATAAAGGCTGCTGTATCACTGACGCAACCTAAACCACTTTCAGACATTGGCCGGATTTATTTTAAAGACGGAATATTATTTATTAATGAATCAGGAAAGGGAATTCATATCATTGATAATAGTAATCCATCCAATCCCACTCCTCTTAGTTTTCTAAATATTCCAGGCAATTATGATTTAGCCATTCGTGCCAATACCCTATACGCGGATAGTTATGTTGATTTAGTGGCATTTGATATTTCTGACCTCACCAAAATCAAAGAGGTTAATAGAATTGAACGCCTGTTTAATAATTACACGACCATGGGCATGTTGGTGTCGTCAGACAAAGGAATCCTTACCGAATGGAAAAAAGCAGAACAGGTGACTGTCAATGAATCGGAATGCAATGCCATCTATCAGCCTTGGGGAGGAATTTTATATGATGCTGGAATTGCCATAAGATCCGATATGGCCAGTTCATTTAGTGCGAAAACTGCTTTCGTCCCAACAGGTGGTAACCAAACCGGGATTGGTGGATCTATGGCACGATTTACAATTAGCGGTGATTTTCTCTATGGATTAGATGGCGCAAACCTGGATGTGGTGGATGTATCTGTTCCATCTCAACCATCCGCTAAAAATGAAATTGCACTATCGTGGGATGTAGAAACCTTGTTCCCGCACGCCAACAACCTCTTTGTTGGCTCAAGAACCGGCATGTATATCCTGGACCTGCAGTCACCAGCATCGCCTGCTATCATCAGTCATTATTCACATATGCGGAGTTGTGATCCTGTTATAGTTGAAGGTGAGTATGCCTATGTTACCTTGCGAAGCGGATCGATATGTGAGGGTTTTGCCGATCAGTTGGAAGTAATCAACATCAGCAATCTTAAAGCTCCGGAGGTGGTAAAGATTTACCCAATGACTAATCCGCACGGGTTGGGAATAGATAAGGGTATACTTTTTATTTGTGACGGCTCAGATGGTTTAAAGGCATATGACGCATCAAACGTAAATACCATTTCTGATAATCAGTTGGCACATTATAAAAGTATCACTGCACTTGATGTTATTCCATACGAGAATATTGCGATGGTAATTGGTAAGGATGGTTTGTACCAATATGATTATTCGGATGTAAAGAATATTAAGTTGATAAGCCAGCTACCCATCGTTAACGAATAATGAGAATCGCCTGGCTTTTAGGGTGCGCGTTTATTGGTCTTTCTGCCCATGCGCAACAGATCAACCAGGATTCCATCAGAAAGAAAAGGGTTGAATACTATTTTCAAATTCAATCTGGCGCGTTGATAGGATGCAGTTCATGTTCAAAAGGAAAAGAGATCACCTTTAGTGGCTCAACGACACATGGAATTAAAATAGGAAGAAAATTAAGAGTGGGAGCTGGTATTGGCCTCGATTCGTATTTTGCATGGAATACAATTCCAGTATTTGGCTCAGTCAGTTGGGATCTGCTAGGAAAGAAGAATGCCCTCTTTGTTGAAATGAATTACGGAGAAGCGTTAGCTGCCTGGAGACAGGTAAATTACGAGGAATATGGTTACCAGAGCTCAGATGGAGGTAAGGTTTATGGTTATGGTTTGGGGTACAGGGTAAAGTATGAGAAGATACGTATGTCATTCGGCATTGGACACAGAACTCAAATGCTGACTTCCTATTATGAATACCCAACTAATTATTGGGATAATAATCAATATGTTTTGGGTGAGCCTAGTCGCAAAACAGTGAAAAATGAAATGAATCGTTTAATGTTTTGGATTGCAGTTGGCTGGAAATAGAGTTATCCGGCAGCCTCCAACTGATCTATTTCAAGTACAATATTCTCCCACTTTAGATTTTCCTGGGATAACAAGGCGTGGAGGGAGTCAAACTTTTTCTGTACCTCGTTGAGCTTATCGAAGTTGCTGTAAATTTCAGGCTTGGCCATTTCACCTTCGATCAGCTTCTTTTCAGTTTCAAGCTTTTGTATCAGCTCTTCCACTCTTTTTAATTCCTGACCAAGAGACTTTATTTTCTTTTCGTTGACATTGATCGGCTTAAAAGATGGGGCTTTTTCCATTATAGGCTTGCTCTCGGATTTTTTTTCTGGAACAGGCTGAATGATTCCAGCTTCTTCATTTTTCTTTTTCCAGTACTCATATTCTTCGTAGGTGCCGGGGTACACCTTTATCTGATGATCCTCAATGTACCAGATCTTATTGGCCACCTGGCTTACAAAGTGACGATTGTGCGACACCACCACAAAACTTCCTTGATATTGTTGTAGTGCTTGTATTAAAATATTTTCAGAAATAAAGTCAAGGTGGTTGGTAGGTTCATCAAGAAGAAGAAAATTCGCTTCCGAAATTAATGTTTTTGCAAGCGCCACTCTGGATTTTTCTCCACCCGATAACACTTTGACCTTTTTAAAGACATCTTCATCCGAAAAGAGAAAACATCCCAATACATTTCGTAACTCTTGCTCTGTTTTACCGCTACCGGCTTGCTTTAATTCCTCCAGAATTTCATTGTCAACATGAAGTGATTCCAGTTGATGCTGCGCATAAAAGCCATAGATTACATTATAACCCACGGTACATTCACCATCTATCTTTTCCGTATTAGCAACAATGCGCAAGAGAGTTGATTTACCTTTTCCATTGGCTCCAATCAACGCGATTTTATCTCCACGCTCAATTACTGCGTTGGTATGTTTTAAAATTACCTGGCTTCCATAGGATTTTGATATGTCCTTTAATGTTACAACATGACGGCCAGATGGCTGTTTAAAAGAGAACCGAAAGTTGACAGCTGCAGTGTCATTGATCACCTCTTCAATCTTATCCATTCGCTCCAACGATTTCACACGTGATTGTACTTGTCTTGATTTTGTGGCTTTTGCCCTGAATCGCTCAATGAAGCGTTCGGTTTGACGGATTTTGGACTGCTGATTTTCAAATGCGTTTTGCTGAATCTCTTCGCGCATTTCCTTTTCCCTTAGGTAGTAAGCGTAATTTCCTTCATACGTCACCAGGTCTTCGTTCGTAACTTCTACGGTTTTTGAAATCACATTATTCAAAAAAGTTCTATCATGCGATACGATGACGACAGCACCATCATAACTGCGAAGATAATTTTCAACCCATTCAATGGAAGGCAAGTCCAGGTGGTTGGTGGGTTCATCGAGCATGAGGCAAGAGGGTTTCTCCAGTAGAAGTTTGGCGAGCATTACGCGCATGCGCCATCCTCCTGAAAACTCCCGCAATGGCCGGTGCAAATCTTTGGTATTGAATCCAATTCCTTCTAAGACTTCTTCGGCCTTTGCCTGCATAGTATAGCCGTCAAGGTGCTCAAATTTTTCCTGAAACTTAGTGAGTTTATCTACCAAATCATCGGTGTACTCAGTCTCAAGCTGGTGTAATATTTTTTCGATCTGGCGTTGTGTGTCTACTGCCTCCTTAAAAGCCTCCATCGCTACCGTTAGGATAGCATCATCCGATTGATAAGAGAGAAGGTCCTGATTTAGAAATCCGACTGTACAATCCTTTGATTTGCTAATTGAACCTTTATCAATAGTAATATCTCCATTGATTATTTTCAATAAGGTTGATTTGCCCCGACCATTTAATCCGATTAAACCGATTTTATCGGTGGGCTTAATAAACATAGAGGCGTCCTCGTAAAGCGCCCGGCCACCGATGAAGTATGAAATATTAGAAACTGATATCATTTTGTGAAAAAATCCCCGCAAAGGTACCATTAAAAGGGGGCATAGACCAAAAAAGAATAAACGGGAACACATCGAGCACTACCCGGTCATCAAAATTGTCAGGATTTTGATGGGAACCTTTTGATATTTGCTCTGTTTAAACTTGCATCAAGGAATACGATTTTCATCACTCATGATTTTTATACCTATGACAAAACATACATTGGTAACCTCACTGTCACTCGTTGTGTTAACACTATTTTTCCATGGCGTAGAAATACCAACGATTGCTCTGATTGAGAAGTTAGACACTTCTGTACCTGCTATTACCAAAGCGAGTGCTGATCTTCCTTTAAGCACAATTAAATTACCGAAAGGATTTTCTATCAGCGTGTTTGCTGAAGTTGAAAATGCCCGCTCCCTGGCAATTTCTCCTAACGGGACCATATTTGTGGGCAATCGTGATGAGGATAAAGTCTATGCTATTAAAGATACCAATGGTGATTTTAAGGCAGATAAAAAGTGGGTGATTGCCTCTGGACTTAACATGCCTAACGGAGTTGCCTTTAAAGACGGAAGCTTGTATGTAGCAGAAGTAAGCCGCATCCATAAGTTTGCAAACATCGAAAGTAAATTGGATGCACCCGGAAAATCTGAAATTATCTACGATAAGTTTCCCAAAGAAACTCATCACGGATGGAAATACATTGCCTTTGGTCCTGATGGAAAGTTGTATGTTCCCGTGGGGGCCCCCTGTAATATTTGTGAGTCAAAAGATCAGGTGTATGCTGCTATTCACAGGATGAATGCTGATGGAACCGGTCTCGAGTTATTCGCCAGTGGGGTAAGAAATACGGTTGGCTTTACGTGGCATCCGGAAACTAAAGATCTTTGGTTCACGGATAATGGGAGAGATATGCTGGGTGATGATGTTCCTCCGTGCGAATTGAATGCAGCGTCAAAGAAAGGAATGCACTTTGGTTATCCTTATTGCCATGGTGGCACCATCAAGGATCCCGAATTTGGCAATAAAAGATCATGTGATGAGTTCACTAAACCCATGCAAAATCTGGGTGCGCATGTGGCTCCACTTGGATTAAAGTTTTACACTGGAAACATGTTTCCAGCAGAATACAAGAATCAGATTATCCTAGCCGAGCATGGCTCCTGGAACCGATCTAAGAAGAGTGGATACAAGTTAAGCGTGGTTAAATCAGAAAATGGAAAAGTGGTGAGTTATCAACCATTTGCATCAGGCTGGTTAGATGAATCAACTCAAAAAGTATGGGGGCGCCCTGTAGATGTATTATTGCTTCCTGACGGATCGATGTTGGTATCAGATGATCAGGCAGGAGTTATTTATCGCATCGTGTATAAGGGATAAATAGTTGCGAGACAGTCTTTGTCCGGCTGCCTTTTTAAAACTCCTCAGCTACTTTCTCTACTTTCTTGTTTTTATCTTCATGCATCATCTTAATGATGGGCCCCGACTTATAAGTCAGATGGATTTGTTTGCCATCACCTTTAAATATCAGGCTTAGATTTTCGGCATTCCAATAATAGGCATGCATTCTCACGCTAAAGGTTGCAGGACCGTATGATTTCTCCAATCCCTGCATAACGCGTGGATCTTTGGGAAGAGAAACATTGATTTCATAAATCAGGTTTTTATAGGTTTTAAGTACCACCTTTTTAACATTCACATCCCCGATTGATTTGTAATCAGCGTGTTTCGTCTCATAAATTTTTGCGGGGTAGGTCTTAAGTTCTACCATATCTTTTTTAAAGACGGCAGCTTTCACGCTGTCGATGGGGCTTCCGAGTTTAATACTTTTGAAACCATTTCTTCGGTCAAGTTCTGAGACATCCTGGGCCTTCAACCCTGAAGAGACTAATCCCAGCAGGGATATGATAAGAATAATAGATTTCACTATGATTTGGGTTCGTTAAACTGAACGGGTATTCGCACTTGCACAGCATCCCATGCAAGAATTATTTCTGCTTTATCGTTTTTTTGATCAATCATGATCGTGAAAGGTTCATATACCGCACCTTGCATCACCTGGACAGGTACAGAAAATCGAAGTATATCCATTTTTGGATTATAGTTATATGATCCCCACAGTCCAAGCTCACTGTTTAAAATAATTGTCCAGGTATCCTTTTCCGGAATGGTAAACAATGAATAGGTGCCGGCCTTCAGAAGTGTATTATTAATCAGAATGTCTTTTGTAATAGTAATTTCTGTTGCTTCATTGGCACCAGTACGCCACACCTGGCCGTAAGGGACAAGGCTTCCAAATATCGAGCGTTCTCTTTTATGAGGTTGACTATACGTAATTTTAAGGTACGTGTCTTTGTATCGGGCACTTGCCATTGACAGAGGACTCGGTCTCGGCATGATTGCCTCCTGTGCAAAGGAGAATTGTGGCAGAATTGAAAAAAGAACGATACTAAATATTAAACCTGTTCTCATTATTCCATTTTTGCTTGCGAATATAGTATTTTGAAATCAATCCTTACTTTTACCAGCTATGGCACGTCCCGCGTTTGATGATATTTATATGGAGTTGGCAGTTAATCTGGCCAAGCGATCCCACTGTCTTAAGCGGCACGTAGGTGCCGTACTTACAAAAGACACTCGCATCATCTCCATTGGGTACAACGGTCCTCCATCTGGAACCCACAATTGTGACGAGGAATGGCCTGACGAAGGATGTCCAAGAGATTCTAAAGGAGGTTGCTCGTTGGCGATTCATGCTGAGCAGAATGCTATTTTATATGCCGTTAAAAATAAGACATCCGTTGAAGGCGCAACGCTATACGTTACACTTTCTCCATGCCTTGCCTGTGCCCGTATCATCTTTAGTATGGGTATTGACCGGGTTATTTACTTTAACTCCTATGCCGAGCATAAAGGGCTTGCTTCCGATGAAGGTGTAGACTTCCTCAATAAGTTTGGTGTTACCTGTGAACGCTATCTCGGTACCTTGACGAATGTTACCCACATGATATGAACAAAAAAGCCAGATTACTCTGGCTTCTGTAGGTCGTTCAATATATTTAATTTAGGCTAAGGCCTTCTCAATACTAGTTAATAAAGTAGCAGTAACTCCTTTCGTTTTCTTTGCCAGCTCTTTTTTCAACACGTCAAATGCCTTTCTTATTACCTCCTGTAATCCAGTTGCGTTTTGATCAAATCGATAACTTCCAAGACACCACTCAAGGTCAGCCTGGAGTTGCGGCTCAATATCTAATGATTTAAGCTTTGATAGGACATCTTCAGAAACCTTTTCAATATTCACGGAGGCTTTTGCCTTCGGTTTAGCGGTGGTCTTCTTTACAGGTGCAGATACCGTTTTAGCTGATGCTTTTGCCATAGTTTTGGTTTTTGTTAACGCAAAGTTACGCGCGATTAACTTTGGTAAACAAGACAATTGTCAAGTAAATTTCCGCAATCGTGTGAGTAATGAAATGAATTTCAATGCATTGCAATAAAATTTTGTGAATGAGGTAAGAATCAAAATTTAATTAATTCAATTGATTAGAATCGTAGTCAACTGATTGGTTTAAGGTCATCAGCATGATTGAGTGGTAAGTGAAATTGATTCAAGACAATTTCATTATGCTGTTAGCATGGATGTCCTACTATCAGATGATCAACAAATAGTAATGTCAAAAAAAAAGAGAAGCGATCCTGGATCACTTCTCTTTGCTAAAAGTATCAAGTTACCTTGATTACTTCTTCTTCTTAGCAGCCTTCTTTGCTTTCTTGGCTGCCTTCTTAGCGGGTTTTTTTGCCATAACGTTTTAATGTTTTTAGTTAAAACTGTACGAAAGGTATAATAAAAAATTAATTCACAAAAATTTTGCACATAAAATTTTTCTTTCACGAAAAAAAATCAGGTACATACTTTTTATCAATTCATCATAACTACACATCGAATTGATATCAAATGATATTTACTTCAGGTGTTAATGTGATATAGAATTTTTCTTTCACAGAAGAAATAATTTTCATGGCGAGTTGAAAAATTTCATCGCCATTTCCATTTCCATAGTTCACAATTACTAATGCTTGATGAGTATGAACACCAATATCATTTACTCTCCAACCTTTCCATCCGCATTGCTCAATCAACCATCCGGCAGGCACTTTAACTTCTTGATTTACAGAATGATAACCGGGTATTCCAAAATGTATTTTTTGCAATGATTGATAGTGTGATAAACTGATTATAGGATTCTTAAAGAAACTCCCTGCATTGCCGAGTTGTGTTGGATCAGGTAGTTTACTCTTACGTATATGAATCACAGCATCACTGATTGATTTCAATGAGGGTTCAATGATATTCATCTCTTGCAACGTGTCTTTAATAGCACCGTAGCTGATATTGATGATGTGAATTTTCTTGGTCAGACTTAAAGTAACACTTGAAATAAAAAATTTTTCCTTGAGTTGATGTTTGAAGATACTTTCACGGTATCCGAATGCACATTCATGGTTTTGAAAAGTCTTTTCTTCACCGGTGATAAGATCAATACCAGTGACTTCTTTAACTACTTCTTTGAGTTCGACTCCATAGGCTCCTATGTTTTGCATGGGGGCGGCACCTACTGTGCCGGGTATAAGAGAAAGGTTTTGAATACCTCCCCATTCATGATTGACGCAATGAACTACCAGCTCATGCCATATCTCTCCAGACATCGCTTTAATAGTTACTTTTTCGTCATTTTCATCGACAAGGTGTATTCCTTTTATGTCCGCTTTAATGATTAGCCCATTAAAATCCTTAATGAAGAGAACATTGCTACCTCCTCCAAGGATCAACACCTTTTCATTCTTATATAAATCGGTTTGAATTAACAATTTGAACTGTTCTACATCGGTAATTCTGCAGAAATACCGCGCAATCGCTTCAACACCAAACGTATTGTAGGGGCGAAGACTTACATTTTCTTCTATCTTGTTCATAGGAATTAATAAACAAGGAAGAAAAAACTCAGGAAATAAAGAAATGATTACTGAAATGACTTCGTCACTTCATCTTTTGACAACTTAAAAAGGCAGATGCGCGGGAAGCGACCTGCAACATAAGTCGTTCCGCACACGGCCAGTCCACCATCTGTGGATGAAATAATAGAAGCAATTTCAAATGGATTTGAAAATCCCAAATAGTGACTTCCTAAGAATTCACCATTGCTTTCGTCATATCCGTAAAGTGCAATTTGAGTAGTGCGTGTATTACTTCCATAAAGTGAAATTTTTTTTGTTCCGATCATTACGCGGAGGATTTTAACCGGGGCGTTGGCCACTAATTCCGGAAACGGATTACCACCAAGATCAATGCTTGAACTGACCCCTGACGTATTCAATGTTGTATTGGGAAGAAAGTAATTGTCACCAAAATTAAATCGTGCCAGTGCGAATTTGCCTCCATCAAGCGATGCCACCTGACTAATTCCACCATTATTCTGCTGCCCTTGAATAATGCCTTGTGGTTCATCCGCAATCAAATCGGTAAATGCCAATGACAAAGTATAATTATAAAAGCCATTGAAGTAGTATTGACCTGATGGTGTTTTCCCCACCAGGAAAGGCAGTTGATTTCCAGTTCCGAGGAAGTGTTTAATGATTGGCTCCTCTACGGCATCACCGGCACCAATACTAAAACCCTTGGATTGGATAATGGAACCCGAAGGATTTATTTTCGATACCACACTTAACTTGTCAAAATTGTCATAGCTAAGTAGCAGGAAATTATTGTCGTTAGCTGCAGCGGCAGCGGGATACGATCCACCTATGTTGACAGGATCGCTCAACGTACCTTCAGCATCCATTTGTACGAGTTGTGTTTGCAATCCAACTGAAGTCATGCAAAAGAAGAAGTAGTTTCCACTATTTTCAAGCAATGGCCCTATGGGGTTTGCCAGGGTTTCATCAATTTCTTGTTCAGAAATGAATCACCAAACTCATCAGCTTTCATGATATAAATACCACTAAAGTTTGAATTCTGAATTCTCCTTTTGCCTAAAATCAGATAACCACCATCAGGCGTCTGTTTCATATCAATCGGATAAAAGGAAGCATTGAAATGGTTGTTATCATAAATGCGGGTAAAATTTGATTTATCCGCAATGGGATCTGAATCATTGGAGCAACTTCCAATTAATAAGATCAGTAACACGATAAGGAATGAGCGCATAGATTATCGATCTAGGGTGTTAAAGCTATTGCTAAGAAAACGCATTGGAAAAAGTACACCAGCAGAAATGACGATATTGTTCAGATCGAGGTCGTCTTGCGCATCACCAACACCGGCCAACATATCGTTGGAATACCGGTTATTTACATTAGTGATATTACTCATTCCTTTCCAGTAGGAGGCATCCAGCACAAGGCGAACATTCCCTAAGTTGTAATTCACACCAAGTCCTGCCATTAATCCCCAATAGTTTTCAAATAAGTCTTTTGCTCCAACAATGATGGGTTCATTGTTATACTGATTGGTGCCTCCTGAAGCATAGTCAGTCCCAGAGATCTGTAATGATTTGTTGGCATTAATCAGCATGGAATAAAATATTCCGACCTGAACATAAGGTCTTACTTTCCCCTTAAGAATATCATACTTAACAAGGAGAGGTAAGTCGGCATAGTCTATTTTCTGTTCTTGATTGTATTGGAGTATTAATTTTTCGGAGATATTATCCGGATTGTTCCACTGATATTGGTTGGAATAAGTAAATCCACTATGACGGTAAGTTGGCTGAACACTGAATGAAAAGCCTTTAAAATAGAATGTCGCCTCTAACGTTGCCTGACTTCCTGTTTTATTAAAGGTATCATAGACCTTGTTCGTTTGTGTTGCTGGATAATTGGTTGGCGTCATGATAGCATATCGCTTTATTGGAGATGCGTCTGAAAGGTTTATCCCCGCTTTTAAGCCCAGCCACCATTGCTTTTCTAAAAACTTACTTTGCTGACTAGGCTTAGTGGCGAATCCGCTGGATTTTTTTTTTGATTGTGCATCGGCAACAATGCTAAGTACGAATACCAAGACAAAAACAGCATATATTCTCTTCATAGATTATCGAGTAACAATTAGTTTTTTGGTTTCCTTAAAGAATCCTGATTTTATTTGGTAGAAATAGATTCCAGTTGACAGGTCGGATACATCGACTTTTATGGTATGAGTTCCTTCTGTTCGTTCTTCATGCAATAGATTTTTTAGCGTTCGTCCCTGGTTGTCTTTAAGGATAATTTCTACGAGGTTCGTGTTATTGATCTTGAATGGAATGGTAGTGTAATCAGTGGCTGGATTTGGGTAACAATCATCTAAACTGAAACGATCGCCAACAAAATTTTCCTGCACTCCTGATATAACTTGTGTAGCTAATGGCAGCGGTTCATAATTTCCTGTGCCATCTTCTTTTGGCCCGTTAATGAAATCTTTAAAGAAAATATCATTGTTGATTTTAGCGTCATCCACCAACATCCAGTCGCGAAGGAGGTTGGCGTACACTTGCCTGTAATCAAATTGCATCTCTACATTTTCCTGATTCATATCCGGTACTTTGCCAACCACACCTGGTTGAACTCCCTTTCCAAAGATCATCACTGGTGCACCAGTGCCATGATCAGTTCCATAACTTCCATTGGCGCGTACACGTCTCCCAAACTCCGAAGTGGTAACGGTAAGAATACGGTCTTCCAAACCACGGGCTTTCAAATCATCCTGAAATGCTTTCATAGCTGATGAAATGTGATACATGAGTGCGGCATGATGCCCCATGGTTGGATCATAACTTTCCACTTGCTCTGCGTGTGTATCGAAGCCACCCAATTTCACCAGAAATACTTTGGTCTTTACACCTAAGCCTGGTCCACCACCATCAAGCAGTCGCGCAATCAATTGTAGTTGTGGTGATAATCCATTTTTCAGACTTCCCTGTGGGGCATTAAATGGATAGCGTTCCGGGTAGGTTACTGATGTAACAGAAGCATTGCGATAAACGTCATAAAGGCGTTCAGCATAATCTTCCGATTTGTCTTCAAGCTCCAGTATCCAATTGAGTTCTTTGCCATAAGGAGAGTCATTAAGAGCGAGTGGTGGTTTCCCACGAGGGTCAACTCCTTGATCAGTAAAACCCTCCAACTCTTCCACCAACTGAGCAAAGCTCTGTGGATCATTTAAGGAAATAGAGGTAGGAATATTTCCTTCCTGATGAAAAATCAATGACACATCACTACCCATTTCAATGGCAAGCGGATCTTTCATCTCTGCGTTTGGAAAATCGGCCGGATAGGTTTTTGGTGCATACTCTTGTTGCAGATAGCGCCCCACCCAACCGGAGGAGAAATAATCATCAAAGCCTCCTCCCATAAATGAAATATCCCTTCCCCTGAAGTGGGAGCCATTGTTATTTTTATAGGATACTCCCTGAACGACAGCCATTCTTCCCCGGTCATAAAGATCTTTCATGGCGATCATATCAGGATGAAGTCCAACCTGTGCATCAGAAGGAAGCGTACTGTCGAGGAGAATCATTTTACGCAAACTATTCTTTGCGGGTATGGCAATATTGGCTCGCCACCGATAATATTCATCATAGGCTTCAACTGGAATAATGCTGTTAAGACCATCATTGCCACCATGAAGCTGAAGAATGATGAGCACCCGGTCGTTGGTGCTTTGTTCCGCCATCCGGGTAAGTGAATTTTCCGCCATTAGCCGAATTGGGATTCCGCCAAGTGTGAAAGGAACCGCAGCCAGTGAAAGTTTCTTTATAAAATTTCTACGTTTCATTCTCAGCGTTAATTAAGTTGATATTCTGGCGATTGGAGCATGGCATTAAATAGATTTTGAAGTTGCCCTCTCACTACTTCCATTTCAGTCAGATTATTCCAGCGAAACGTCCAGGCCCCTTCAGGGTCGGCATCGATTTGAGGTGCTCTTAAAAAAGCAGTAAGAAAATAATTCAATCGTTCGGCTGTTAAACCAGAATTGTCATCCAGGGTGGTGTCAAACGTTAAATTGTCCGACACCGGCAGAAAGTATCGCGCAAGTTCAATGATTAAACTGCGTGCATTGGAGGCTACAGCATTACTTATATTGTTGTTGACAAAAGCAAGCACATCAATCTTCAGCGCCCCCATCATCATCTGGTTATCGGTTACGAGGTTGCGAATAAATTCGTACCTACGCGTGAGGTAGTTGGTGGAAATCCAACTTCGGTGGTAGATGGGATATTGATGATAGGCATCATAGCCGGCTACATCATAGGGCTCATAGAAATGGATTCCCATATATTCTAAACTACGAATGAGTTCTCCTGTCTTTTCATAGAAAGTACTAGCGCTCGTTGACGGATCTGGTAATGGAATGTTGAATATCCGTAATGTTCCAATCATTAGGTCGAGTGGCGATTTAATGATACCTCCGAAATTATCATCGCCAACTCCGGCAGCGGCATCATAAAAATGCTGACTTTGAAACAAGTCTTCCAGAACCGGTTGAATCTTATAACCGTTGGTGGCAAATGTATTTGCCATGTCAGCAATGATCGTGTCGTCAATCGTTTGGCTGATTTCGTGATAAACAAAAAAACGGTAAACCCTTCGGCAAAAGTTTCGAGCTGTTTCAGGTTTTGAATAGATCAACTCAATCAACTGACTGATTTCGTCCCGTGCGCTGGCCTCGGTTGCACTTGAACCGGCCAATAATAAAGGATCGGGCTGAATGGTGGCATTGCTAAAACGCTCACTGAATTGCTTTACACTATTGTCATGCGCACTGGCATTTGTAATACTTCCTCTTACTTTACCCCGGGGCAATTTTATAGTACCAGTCAAGTTAAGATCGACCGTATTATCAATTGTTGTAAAGGTGGTGTCCAGTTCCCATCCCGACAGCACTTTGGCAGCTGCCCGTACATCTTGCTCTTTGAAATTAAAATAGTCACCGGGCACTGTCGTTGGAGGTAGCGTACCTTCAAGTCCCCGACCGATCGTATATAACTCGAAAAGCTCGCGTCCATAATTTTCATTCACGCTCCCATTTACATTCAGGTTGCCATCCAACAGGCGTAACATGGCGTTATCAATGCTTATTTTTTTTGTAAGCTCTTTGAAATTGTAATTGGCTCCCAACGTTTTATCAAATGAAAATTTTCTATATAGTTGATTTTGAAAATAGAGTGATCGGCTATTATCTACTTTGGATTGTATGGTAGTGAATACGGTATGAAGAAAGAAGACAATTTTCTCACGGGTTACATAGGCTAAAGAGCTATTGGTGGGAACGCCTATGCCCAGCAGCTGGCCAATATACCATCCTTTAAAGAATTCCTGAAGATCACTGTCACTGCTATTAGCATCTGTGGTGCCAGACAATACCCACTCGGCTCCTGTTTTAACATCGATGGGCAACAAGGGGTCGGGTAAGGGTTGCTGAAATAACAACATTACCGCCTGACCTGCCGACAAACCGGCAAATGAATCTACTTGTAGTTTAGTGGGACCAAACGTGGCCCTTCTTAATAAATGAGCAGCTCGCTTGTAACCTAATGAACCAGAAAGAGGAGATAAAGGCATGTTTACGAAATGATTATCTTATCAAGGTAATCTTTCTCATTCGAAGATCAGATCAAATTTCCTGTCAAATGACCATTATGTTCGACTATTGTATTTATTATTCTTTGATCTTAATTTATCTTACGTTTATTCAACTTTTTATCGATGAAAATTATAGAATGTCCGCGGGATGCTATGCAAGGTCTTACTGACTTTATCCCGACCGAAAGGAAAGTGAGTTACATTAATCAATTATTAAAAGTAGGATTTGATACTATTGACTTTGGAAGTTTTGTGTCTCCAAAAGCAATTCCCCAGCTCCGTGATACGGCCGATGTATTGGGTAAATTGGAGATGAACAACACGAAATCAAAACTGCTGGCCATTGTGGCCAATACCCGGGGCGGAGTGGAGGCCTGCAGGCATGATGAGATAAGTTATCTCGGATTCCCCCTTTCTATTTCAGAGACATTTCAACAACGAAATACCAATAAGTCGATCGTGGAAGCATTGAATGTAGTTAATGAACTGCAAGAGCTCTGCACAAAGCATGGAAAAAAACAAGTTGTCTATATCAGTATGGGCTTTGGCAACCCTTATGGTGACCCGTATGATCTGGCTGTCGTAGAAAATTTTGCGGATATACTTTCAACCCTGCGCATTGAAATTATTTCCTTAGCCGATACGATTGGTGTAGCAGAACCTGATCAGATCACTTATTTATTCAAATCACTTACCGCCCGTTTCAATAAAATAGAATTTGGAGCCCATTTACATGCTCAGCCGTCAACGAGTCTTGAAAAAATTGAAGCTGCTTATGTTGCCGGCTGTCAACGATTCGATGGGGCAATTAAAGGATTTGGTGGATGTCCCATGGCCGAAGATGATTTGGTAGGGAATATGGCCACCGAAAAGATTCTGTCATTTCTGGATTCAAAGAACGATGCACCGGGATTAAACAGAAATGAATTTAAACAGGCACTTCAAATGGCCGATTCAATTTTTGTAAGTCAGACTATTTGAGCGCAAACATTTTTCCTGGCAATGACTTTACGACATCCTTAAATTCAAGTGAGAGGAGAAGAGAAGCAAGTTTGCTAGGATGAAGGGACGACCGAATACTCAGTTCATCCACCATCATAGGCCCTTTTCCAGCTTTCAAAATCTGCATGACTAATTGTTCCTCTGGCTCAAAGGAAGAGAGATCAATAATAGGAGATTGTGTTGCGCCCTCTGAAGACCAACTCATAATATATTCCAGGTCTTTGACACTATTAAAAAGGTTGGCCCGGTTAGTTTTGATTAGTTTATTACATCCTTCTGAATATTGGCTACCAACATTTCCTGGTACTGCGAACACATCTTTGTTATAGCTATTTGCTATATCGGCTGTAATTAATGCTCCCCCTTTTTCTGCAGCTTCGACTACGATTAATGCATCGCAAAGCCCCGCAATGATACGATTGCGCGCGGGAAAATTGTGGGCATCTGGTTTTGTCCCAAAATGATTTTCTGTAAGCAGACCTCCATGGTTTACCATTTTACGAGCAGTCTCTTTATGTGCGGCCGGGTAAATGACATCGAGGCCGCTGCCCATTACACCAATAGTTGCTAAGCCGGACTGAAGAGCGAATTTGTGTGCATGAATATCAATTCCATATGCCAGGCCACTCACGACTAATGGTTGATGGGGAATAAGATCGCGACAAATTTTTTCAACCATCTCTTTCCCATACTGGGTGGCTTGTCGTGTGCCAACAATACCTACTGTTTTTGTCGGATTTAAATTTTGATTCCCTTTATAGTAGAGTAAGGAGGGAGAATCTTCAATGGATTTTAGTCGCTGTGGATATTTTTTATCCGTGAAGAAAAGAATTTCGGCTTCTTCTTTTTCTGCTTTTTTTAATTCACGTTCGGCTTCATGAAAGGATTTACCATGCATGATTGCTTGAGCAGAAACCTCTCCGACTCCTGGGATTTTAAGCAGTTTACCTTTGGGGGTTTTAAATACTTGTTCCGCAGAGCCACAATAGCTGACCAACTGTTTCACTAAGAAATCACCAACTCCGGGAATAAAATGCAGTGATAGAAAGGAGATACGTTCCTGATCCATGGAACTACTTTAATAGAAGAGAACTAGAGCTTTTCCCTCACCTGAACTAAGAATTGACGAACCTTTTTCAAGGAATCAAGTAAATCCATTTTATCGCGTACGGATTGTGAGTCATTCTTGAGCATTTCCTTGGCGCCCTGAAGTGTAAAACCCTTCTCTTTTACCAGATGATAAATGGTGCGTACACTGTCAATGTCTTCCTTGGTAAACTGACGATTGCCTTTCCTGTTTTTCTTAGGTTGGATGAGATCAAATTCAGATTCCCAAAAGCGGATAAGAGAGGGGGCTACATTAAACAACTCGGCTACTTCACCGATTGAATAATATATTTTCTCAATTTCTTTTTCTTTATACGCCATGCGGGACTTGGTGCCTGAATAGATTCGTATTGATTTACGAACCTAGTGCAAAGTAATAATTCTTTATACTTGAAGCAATCAACGTATTTTTTTTTATCGACAACCTATACACATTATTCTGTGGATTTCCTGACCCATCCATTATTGTCAATTTGAATGGGATTTTCGGGAAAGTCTTGTCGTGATAATTCCTGGATTCTCTTTAACACTTGCTTTTGACCATCAATCATTACAGAACCTCGATACGATTGAGTAGTGGATGTTATTCGTGCCTGCAAAAAATCTCCTTTTGCGTTGGTGTACACTTTGACAATTGGGGCCAAGCCATTAATTCCGGAAACATTAATACCCGCATACGTGCAGAAGTTGCCAAGACTATAGGCAATGAATCGGTTTTTGTAAACTTCGACAGCACGTGTTACATGCGGTCCATGACCAAAGATGATATCGGCACCTGCATCAATCAGTGTGTGTGAAAAAGCGTATACATTTCCGCGATTTTCGCCATGAAACAATTCATTTTGCCGGGGCACGTGCTGATATTGTGGTCCCTCAGCTCCGCCATGGAACGACACAATAACAATGTCGGTGAGTGAATCCAGTAAGGCGACAAGTTTGCGTGCTCCTTCCAGGTCATTTAGATTCATGCATCCACTATTAGGAGCAAATGCGGTGAATCCGTACCGTATACCATCTTTTTCAACTATGGTATAGGGCTTCGTTGTTTGACCCGCATGATATAAGCCTGCGTCCTCTAAGGTCTTAATGCTACTCTTTCTCCCAACCTCACCAAAATCACCGGCATGATTATTAGCAAGGCTCAGGATGTCGAAACCTGCATTGACGAGATTATGAACGTATCGTTCTGGGCTTCGGAAAACATAACATACTTTAGGGTCTCTGCAGGTTTTGGCAGTTCCACCATTATCAAGCAACACACCTTCCAGGTTTCCAATAGTAATATCAGCATCTTTCAGAATAGGCTCCACCTCCTTCATTAAGTCAAATCCGTCATTGGAAGGCAACCTCTCCGCGGTAGGATAATTACTGCCCATCATAATGTCGCCCACGCCAATTACGGTGATGGTATCTTTTTTTTGCGCATGCGTGACAACGGACAGAAAAATTCCAAGCGATACCAGTAATAGTCGATTCATAATTAGAATTAAGGCTGCAAATAAAAAGAGAAGTATCGGGATGGAGAAATGACGTGCGTGTTAATCCAACGAAGAAACCGACCTGCTACCCAACTCGATCAGTCTTTCATATTCCTTATTATTAAGATCCCTTTGAAAGAAATTGATGGGATTCACTGCATTGCCTTTGTATAGCACTTCATAATGCAAGTGCGCTCCAACCGAGGTGCCCGTATCGCCTACATATCCAATGATCTGTCCGCGCTTAATCTCATCGCCATCGCTTACAATGTAACGAGTCATATGGGCGTAACGGGTCTCAAATTGAAACCCGTGATTAATGTATACTACATTACCGTAGGTAGTGGAAACATGTGCCTTCAGTACTTTTCCATCCCCAGTTGCATATACCGGTGTGCCACTTGGTGCAGTGAAATCGAGACCATTGTGAGGCCGTACATCTCCATATTTTGGGTGCAGACGTAATCCAAAGATGGTATGCAGTCTTGTGAGCTGCTTATTATCAATGGGCTGAATTGCCGGGCGCGAAGCCCACATTTTTTCCTTATTTTCCAGTTCTTCTTTTAACTGCTTCATTGACTGAGATTCAATGTCAAGGCGGTTCTTTATTTTTTCGGCTTGCTCATACGCAGTTCTGATAAAGGAATTGGTGATGAATGAGCTTTCCTTTTCACGACCACCCACGCCTGCTTCGCGCTGAGCGATATCCAATGGTTCCAGGTCAAGAATTACACGATAATTGCGATCATCATTTTGCTCAAGCTTACTTAACTGTTGAGACGTGCGGTCGAGTTGCTTAAAAAGTATCTGCCACTCGGTCTTTAGCTTTTCATTTTCTGCTGCCTGAATGGTTTCATCCAAATGAGGAAACTTCGAATTAAAATAAACAAGGCCGATTAATCCAAGTACAAATGAGATACCCAGGAATGACAAAATCTTTCGGCTAGCAGCTTTAGGTGATACGATGATGGGCTCGTATTTACACGTTTCAGAATTATATATGTACCTGATCTTTGCCATCAATCCAGCGACTGGTTTTGTTTTTTTCCTTTCGTTACCAACTCCTGATATTGTCCTGCGGTTAACCCTTCTGCAAAGAACTTTATCGGATCTATGTTCGCACCATCCTGAATTACCTCATAGTGAAGATGGGGTGCTATAGAACCGCCACTTGAGCCAACGCTCCCAATAACCTGCCCTTTCTTTATTTTTTGTCCGGGATGGGCGATGATTTCTTCCAGGTGACTGTAACGTGTTATTACGCCATGACCATGATCAATTTCCACATAGTTGCCAAAGCCGGCAAGTAAGTCACTTCTTTTACTCACGATTACCAGGCCATGTCCTGTTGCGAGAACGGCTGTGCCGCGGGCTGAAGCAATATCAACTCCATCGTGATGATAGTGTCCTTTATGAAAAGGATTGATTCTGGTTCCGAATCCGGAAACTAATTTTGACTGATCAAAATCTTCAACCGGAAGAATGGATGGCAGTGAAAATAATGTTGAGATATCTTCTTTTTTCACACTTGCTTTCTCATGGAAAAAATTGTTGTTCAGTTTCGCGGAAGCATACAACTCTTTGAAGCGTGCGTTCACATCTTTTATTATTTCGTCAAAATCCCCAGATCCGGCCAGGAGAATTTCTTCCCGATTTTTTATTGATGCATTTTCGTCAGGAGGCACTTTGGTCTCAAACAACTTTTCATATAATTCCTGATCTTGTTTTTTTAGTTCTTCCAGCTGATTGTTAGACTCGGTGAGTTGTCCGGCAAGCACAATTTTATGCTCCGTCAACGCCTTGTTTTCAGTTCTTAATTGCTTCTCGGAAGGGGTTTCAATAATATAATTTTGGAGTAGGAGTAATCCAATAAAAAACAATACGCCAAAAGTGACATAGCTAATAACAGTAACTAGCACATTGAAGATGGAAATCTTCACGCGCTCATAACGTAGGTTTTCGGGGTTGTAACTAAACTTAGTGCTCAGCATTACTGCAAGTCAAAAATCAATAAGCCGCAAAATTAAACTTTCCCCGGGTCCTAATTTCATAGATTCCTTTTATTATGTACACAATGGTTTAATTTTGTGGTTTATGTGGTTTTATAACTCATAAATATATAGAAAAACTACCGCTAGAAAGTTAAAATGCCCTTAGAAGTAATGGATTCCAGCACAATCAGACGTAAGTTTCTTGAGTTTTTTGAAGAAAAAGGCCATAAAATAGTCTCTTCAGCCCCCCTTGTACTCAAAAATGACCCTACTTTACTCTTTACCAACTCAGGCATGGTCCAATTCAAAGATTACTTTCTTGGTAATGCGGTGCCAAAGAGTAAGCGGATCGCTGACACTCAAAAATGCCTTCGTGTTAGTGGCAAGCATAATGATCTTGAAGATGTAGGATTGGACACCTATCACCACACCATGTTCGAAATGCTTGGCAACTGGAGCTTTGGTGATTATTTCAAGAAGGATGCAATTACGTGGGCCTGGGAGTTATTAACAGAAGTATATCAACTCCCGAAAGACAGATTATATGTAACCGTTTTTGGTGGTGATAAAGGAGATAGCCTTCCTGTGGATGAAGAAGCACAAGATCTATGGAAGAAGGTTGTTGCCGAAGACAGGATTTTGCATGGAAGTAAAAAGGATAATTTCTGGGAGATGGGTGAGCAAGGACCTTGTGGTCCGTGCTCAGAAATTCATATCGACTTAAGATCTGAAGAGGAAGTAAAGAACAAGCCTGGACGCACTTTGGTCAATAGCGATCATCCTCAGGTGGTGGAAATCTGGAATCTTGTATTCATTCAATTCAATCGTCTTTCAACTGGTGCACTGGTGCCTTTGCCCGATAAGCATGTCGATACAGGAATGGGTTTCGAGCGTTTGTGTATGGCCATTCAGAGAAAGACTTCAAATTATGATACTGATGTATTTCGTCCATTGATGAATTTTATCGCGAAAGAGGCGAACGTCACTTATGGAGTTGAAATTAAGAATGACATCGCTATTAGGGTGATGGCGGATCATATTCGCGCAGTTGCTTTCGCTATTGCGGATGGACAACTTCCTTCCAATACTGGTGCAGGGTATGTAATCAGAAGAATTTTAAGAAGAGCAGTTCGCTATGGATTTTCATACCTGAACTTCAAAGAACCATTCATGTATCAGTTGGTTCCTATTCTGGCTGATCAACTGAAAGACGTTTTCACCGAGTTGCATCAGCAACTTGATTACGTAACCAGGGTAGTGCATGAAGAAGAGATTTCATTCCTGAGAACGTTGGAAAAAGGATTGAAACGATTGGATGCAATTGGCAATGAGCATAAGGGTAAAGTGATCACAGGTGAAGTAGCCTTTGAGTTATACGATACCTTTGGCTTTCCATTGGATTTGACTTCATTAATTGCCCGGGAGCGAGGATTGTCAGTAGATGAAAATGGATTCAATGATGAAATGCAAAAGCAGAAGACTCGTTCAAAAGCGGATGCTGTTAAAGAAACCGGTGACTGGACGTTGATCGGAGAAGATCAAAAGACAGAATTCATTGGCTATGATAATCTTGAATCTGTTTCACGACTCATTAAATACCGGAAGATAAAACAGAAGAGTAAGGAGTTGTTTCAATTAGTATTAGATAAAACTCCATTCTATGCAGAAAGCGGTGGCCAGGTGGGTGACACTGGCGTGATGGAAGCAAATGGTGAAAAGATCCAAGTGCTTGATACCAGAAAAGAAAATGAGTTGATCGTTCACATAACGGAAAGACTTCCTTCTTCATTAGAAGGCGAGTGGAATGTGAAAATTGATGTCTCAAAGAGGCGACTCAGTATGAATAACCATTCGGCTACGCATTTACTTCATGCTGCCTTACGTCAGGTGCTGGGTAAACATGTGGAGCAAAAGGGCTCTTTGGTGAATGATAAAGTTCTTCGATTCGACTTTTCACATTTTGCGGCAATGACAGACGAAGAGTTGAAGAGGGTTGAAGAAATTGTTAATAAAAAAGTGCGCGAAAACATTGAACTTAATGAGCAGCGCAATGTGCCCATAGAAAAAGCAAAGAGCTTTGGAGCAATGGCACTATTTGGCGAGAAGTATGGAGACTTTGTGCGGGTAATTACATTTGATCCTAAATTCTCGGTTGAACTTTGTGGAGGTACACACGTTCCTTTCACTGGAAATATTGGTCTGTTTAAGATTGTTTCTGAAAGTTCGGTTGCAGCAGGGGTAAGAAGAATTGAAGCAGTGACTGCAGATGGTGCAGAACAATTTGTGAACGAGGGACTTGGTTTATTGAGTGAATTAAAGTCAGTGCTTAAAAACCCAAAGGACATCATAGCGTCAGCCAAAACTTTGATGGACGAAAAGCATGCACTTGAGAAAAAACTGGAGGTGCTTTATCAGCAACAGGCCAATCTATTGAAGGATCAACTGGCAGGCAAGGCGATTAAATCCAATGGGTACACCCTTATTTCCGAAAGAGTGAGCGTTCCTAATGCTGACACCCTTAAAAACATTGCCTATGCGTTGCGAAATCAATTTGATGATTTGCTATTAGTGTTGGCGGCTGATGTTGATGGGAAACCTCAGGTGGCCGTGATGATTGGAGAGAAGTTGGCCGCATCTAACAAGTTTCATGCAGGAAATCTTGTAAAGGATCTGGCAAAAGAAATCGATGGCGGGGGTGGAGGTCAGCCGTTTTTTGCCACGGCAGGAGGTAAAAATCTGGCAGGACTTGATAACGTATTGGAAAAAGCAAAACAATTAATTCATTGATTTATTTCTGCTTGCCTGATACTGAATTGATTGAAAATGGATAAAGCCGTGCGTGAAAAATATACTGTTGTAATTGGGTTGGAGGTGCATGCACAACTTTTTACCAAAAGCAAAATCTATAATTCTGACTCAGCTGAATATGGAGGTGCGCCTAACACCCATGTAAGTGTTATCACACTGGCACATCCTGGCACTCTGCCAAAGTTGAACAGTAAAGTAGCTGAGTTTGCAATGAAGATGGGCTTGGCCTGTAATTCGGAGATTTCCAGATACCAGATTTTTGACCGAAAGAATTATTTCTATCCGGATCTACCGAAAGGATATCAACTTACTCAAGACCGTACGCCAATTTGTAAAGGGGGATATGTTACAATCTCTTCAAAGACAGGTGAAAAAAATATTCCGCTGAACCGAATTCATATTGAAGAAGATGCCGGTAAGTCGTTGCACCTCGATAATGAAACCGATACGTTCGTAGACTTTAATCGGGCTGGAGTGGCACTCATTGAGATCGTAACAGAACCAGCGTTAAGAAGTTCTGAAGATGCAGGTTCCTTAGTAGCAGAGGTCAGGAAACTGGTAAGGTATCTCGATATCTGTGATGGCAATATGGAAGAAGGCTCCCTTCGTTGTGATGCGAATGTTTCGGTAATGCTAAATGAAGCCACTGAGTATGGAAAGAAAGTGGAGATCAAGAACATGAACTCGATCCGCAATGTGCAGCGGGCTATCGATCATGAAGTAGAGCGCCAGATTACTCTCATAGAGAAAGGTGAACAGGTGATATCAGAAACCCGCACTTATGATGTAAGTACCGGTGATTCATTTGGAATGCGCACCAAAGAAGAACTTAATGATTATCGTTATTTTCCTGACCCTGATCTGAGCCCGATGGTAGTGTCTGAGGAATGGCTGGCGAATATTAAAAAGTCAATGCCAGCACTGCCGCGTGAATTGAAACAAAAATTTGTAACGGAGTATAAATTGCCTGCCTATGATGCCCAGGTTCTTACGGACGCAAAAGAGGTTGCCAATTATTTTGAAGGCATCTGCAGATATTGCAAAAATTTTAAAACAGTTTCCAACTGGGTAATGGGGCCAGTAAAAACGTATTTGAATGAATTGAAAGAAAATGAATTTCAGTTCCCGGTATCACCCCAGACGCTGGCCGAACTTATTGGGTTGGTCGAAGCTGGTAAAATAAGTTTTGCGGTAGCCTCACAAAAGATATTCCCTGAATTATTAAAACGCCCTGATCAATCTCCGTTAGCATTAGCACAACACTTGAATTTACTTCAGGATAGCAACGAGGATTCAATCTTGCCAATAGTAGAACAAGTGATTAAAGAATTCCCGCTTAAGGTTGAAGAATATAAGAAAGGAAAGAAAGCCATCATTACGATGTTTATGGGTGAAGTGATGAAGCGAAGCAAAGGTAAAGCCGATCCTAAACTGGCTACAGAATTATTAGTAAAGAAATTAAGTTAACAAGGATATGAAGAAAGTAGGTATTCAAATTTTAATGGCGGGAATGATTTCAGTTTTATTGCTCGCCTGCCATAAAGAAACCGGATGGGAAGTAACCGTAAAAGGTAAAGTGAAATTTCCAATGGAAGGAGGAGTCATTGAACTGGAACGAATAAATCAAAGCGGACCAGGAATCAAAGAGCAAATTACTCTTGAGAATGATCAAACCTACGAGAAGAAAATTAAAATAACAGAACCAGGATACTATCGTCTTTCTTTTTTTGGAAGACAATTTGTAGCCTTCATACTAAATAAAAGTGATCTTGAAATAAATGCAGATGGAAATTCTTCTACAGGTTTCTATGAAATAAAAGGTTCTCCAGATCAGGATTTGATAAGAAAAGTACAAGAAGTAGTGATGAATGTTCAAACCTCTCCTGAACTGGTAAAATGGGAAAAGGATTATTCACTGGCTTCTTCTCAGCAGGATGTTGTCCGTATAACAGAACTCCGAGAGGAATATTTTAAAATTCTTGATAAAGGAAATGATCTGGTAGCCGCCATACTTAAGGATCAGCCAGCCTCCTTAGCGGTTATTAATTTGCTTCAGCAAAATAATCTGCTCGATCGTGATAAATATTTTGATGTCTATATATCCACAGCAGAGAAACTAAAGAATGAGTGGCTGGAATATCAGGTGGCTAAGGATTTCATTGCTATGGTGGATAACATGAAAGCTACCGCTATCGGACAGATTTCTCCTGAAATTGAAATGCCTAATCCCGAAGGGCAAGTTATTAAGCTATCTTCACTGCGAGGAAAGTATGTGCTGGTTGATTTTTGGGCCAAGTGGTGCGGACCTTGTCGCAAAGAAAATCCAAACGTGGTGAAAGCATACCATAAATTTAAAGATAAAGGCTTTGAAGTATTTGGTGTATCCCTTGATCGGACAAAAGAAGATTGGGTTCAGGCTATTGAACAAGACGGGCTTACCTGGACTCAGGTTTCAGATCTAAAATATTTTGAATCAAAGGCAGCTAAGGATTTTAATATCAGCGCAATACCATTCTCCATTTTATTAGACCCACAGGGGAAGATCATTGCCAAGAACCTGCGTGGTGCTGCGTTGGATAAGAAATTAGAGGAAGTGTTGGGCGGGATTTGAAGTTGCCATCGTTGGAAACTTTCATTGTATAAGCTCAGAAACTAATTTCCTTCGTTTGAAATCCTATAAATGAGAAAACAAGTTTGCCGGAAAACAGGAGATTGTAGTTGAAATGTTCCATCTAGTGCGGCTACTGTTCCCGTAGTGTTACCTTCAATAGCAGTGTTTGTTCCGGTCAGTATAAAGCCATTCACGTACTTAATAGCACCCCAAGTTTACTTCCATCAGATCATTGAGCAATATTTCATGGCTTTTTGTTTTTAATTTCTTCTAATTGTTGCATGAGCAGATCAATATCCTGTACATCCATTTTATTTTCTTTTGCAAAGAAGGAGACCAGCTTTTGAACTGACCCATCGAAATATCCCTTCACCATATTGTTGAGATAGAAGCGTGTGTATTTTTCCTTTGCGATTAAAGGAAAGTATTCATGGGTTTTACCATATGCTTTAAATCCAATAAAACCCTTCTTCTCCAAAATCCTCACAATAGTTGAAACCGTATTGTAGGCAGGTTTGGGATCGGGCATCTTCTCGATAATATCTTTCACAAATCCTTTTTCAAGTGACCATAAGATTTGCATGATCTGATCTTCGGCTTTGGTGAGTTCTTTCATTTTTGTCTGATTAACTATTCATTACGTTTCAAAACTAAGTATTTAGTTATAATGAGCAAATTATTTTTAAGAAAACTTATAAAAGCTCCTTTTTTCAGCCTAATTGACTAATAATTCAGGGTTAATAATTCTTGTTTGCTTGATTTAATTAAGCGCCTTTCATCAGGAATGTTGACGCATTATTAACTTAATAACTAGTAAAGCAGTAAGACAAAATATTGGCACCCATCCGTAATGCCTGTTGTCGTTTTTCTTCTGGATCGTTGTGAATGCGCTTGTCTTCCCAACCATTTCCAAGATCACATTCGTACGAATAAAAGACCACTAATCGCCCTTCATAAAAAAGACCAAAGCCTTGTGCTGGTTTACCGTCATGCTCGTGAATTTTTGGAAGTCCATTAGGAAATTCAAATTTCTGATGATAGATAGGATGAGCGAACGGTACTTCTACCAATTCAAGTTCTGGGAACACCTTCTTCAGTTCAATGCGTACAAACTTATCCATTCCGTAGTTGTCATCAACATGCAAAAATCCGCCACCGATAAGATACGCTCTTAGGTTTTGAGCTTCATTGGTAGAAAAAACTACGTTGCCATGGCCGGTCATGTAGAGATATGGATAATCAAACAGATTAGGGCTTCCCACTTCGGCAATGTCTTCTTCGGCCGCAAGGTTCATTCCTAATTCCTTATTACAAAATGAAATCAAGTTAGGAAGCGCTGTTTTATTCGCATACCAATCACCACCACCTTGATATTTCAGTTTTGCTATTTTTAATTGAGCCTGTGCCTGCCCGGTGCTCCAACTTAGGCTAAGTAGCAGTGCGGCTATTAAAATCTTCATTTTTTTATTTTAAAATGGATTTTCCCGGTAAGTTATCCTCTTAAATTATCCATTCAAAGGCAGAATCAACGGAAATATTAAAATTTAGCATGTTACGATTAAACCTTTGATCGGATTTATGCTCTAAGAACCGATTTTAAAAATAACTTCTATGAAAATAAAGATGAATGCAGTAAGGAAAAGTCTTTTTGGGTTGGCTGTGATTTCACTATGGATATTGTCCTCATGTCAGGATGATAATCAGCTTAGTTTCTCAGCGAGTGATTCAAACAATGTGGAAAATGAGGCCGTGTCAGAAAGCTATTATGAAGATGTGGATGACATATCTACGTTGGCGGTTTCTGCGGATGCTTCTACCTCAACAGGTTCGCGAGTATCAGCTTCAGGCAGAGGGGGCGTAAAGCCTAGTGATTCCCGTTTTTCGTGTGCAACAATTACGTTTGAGTTTGCTGCCGATAACTCTCTTTCAACTCCACACGGTTATATTACGATTGATTTCGGTACCGGATGTACAGATGGACGTGGAAATGTTAGAAAGGGAATAATCAAAATTGAGTTTAAGGGCAAGCGCTTCATGCCTGACGCGCAAATCATTACTACCTTTCAAGGGTATTCAATCAACGATATCACGATAGAAGGAGTTCGCACCGTAACCAACTCAACTGCAAGTTTGGAATCAAATCCTAAGTTCACTATTACAGTTCAGGGTGGTAAGGCTACCTGGCCGGATGCTACGTTTGCAACTCGTGAGTCTAATCGCACTCGTGAATGGGTTAGAGCCACAAACCCTTTGAATGACAAGTGGATCGTTACAGGAACTGCTGCAGGCACTAATCGTGATGGCAAGTCATATCAAATGGAAATAACAAAGGCGCTTGTTTATAAACGAGAATGCGCATCCGTTAGCGGAGGGATTGCCGTAGAAGGAACCAAAGTGCTCACCGTTGATGGAAAAGTTATCACCATTGATTACGGAAGCGGAACATGTGATAAAATGATAACCATTACAATCAACGGTCAATCAAAGGAAATCGAGGTCAAAGGAAAAATGTAGGATAGAGGAGAGTGGTTAGTAGAAAAGGCCTTCCGCAAATCTGCGGAGGCTTTTTTTTATTTGATGGAAGCGCGTAATTGCAAGAAAGTTTTTTATTATGAGGCAGTATCTTGATTTATTGAATGATATTCTTATTAGCGGAACCTCAAAAACAGATCGCACTGGCACCGGCACATTATCCGTCTTTGGGCGGCAATTGCGTTTTGATTTGTCAGAAGGATTTCCATTGATTACAACAAAAAAACTTCATTTGCGCTCGATCATCTACGAATTGCTCTGGTTCCTTAGAGGCGATACCAACATAAAATATCTCAAAGATCATGGAGTTTCAATCTGGGATGAGTGGGCTGATGAAAACGGTGATCTTGGGCCAGTGTATGGCAGTCAATGGAGAAGCTGGCCGGCTCCAGATGGCAGGCATATTGATCAAATTACTCAGGTACTGAATCAGATTAAAACCAAGCCCGACTCGCGCAGGCATATTGTTTCAGCATGGAACCCAGCGGAAGTTGATAAAATGGCCTTGCCTCCATGTCATGCATTGTTTCAGTTTTATGTGGCGGATGGCAAGCTATCCTGCCAACTTTACCAGCGTAGTGCTGATTACTTTTTAGGAGTTCCATTTAATATAGCCAGTTATGCGTTGCTAACGCATTTGGTAGCTCAACAGTGTGATCTGATTCCTGGTGATTTTGTATGGACGGGTGGTGATGTACATCTTTACTCGAATCATTTGGATCAAGCCAAGCTTCAACTTTCGCGTACACCATATTCGTTACCTCGATTGATGATTAAAAGAAAACCTTCATCCTTATTCGAATATGAATTTGAGGATTTCGAAATTGTAAATTATGAGGCCCATCCCTCAATTAAGGCTCCTATTGCTGTATAGTCCGCCTGGGGCAGGTTTTGTTTACCCAGGGTAAGGTATTCTGCTAAAGGCCTATATTTGTACGATTTTATTTAAGTTAATCTAAAAGTAATGACCCGCTCCTTGAATGTATTTGGCTTGGTTGCCTTGACTATAATCTTATTGGTAGCTGGGATTTTTTTCTTTTTGAAGGAAGATGTTCCGACACTCCATATCAATGAAATTATGGCAAATAATTCGTCTTGCTGCCCTGATCAGGGCGGTGAAAGAGACGAGTTTGACGATTGGGTTGAAATTTATAATCTAGGAAAAACGCCCATTGACATTGGAGGAATGTATTTATCTCAAGATAAGGATGAGCCGCTGGGATATCAGATCCCTAAAACGAACAGTACTTTAACCACGATACAACCGGGTGGATTTTTACTCCTTTGGGCTGATGGCAATCCTGAGCAAGGAGTTTTACACCTTAAATTCAAGCTTAATCAGATGGGTGAGTTTATTGGGCTTTTCTACGAAGATGGCCGGAAGATAGATGGCGTGAAGTTTGGCAAGCAAAGCGAAAACATCTCTTACGGTAGAGCTACCGATGGAAGTGAAACCTGGCAAGAGTTCTCTGCGCCAACACCGGGTACCTCAAATAAATAATATTATTATAGATCGGTACGACCCAATGCATTTCAACTCTTCAAATGCCTGTATCAACCTTTTTTTGATAGAAATTTTCTTCTTCTCTTAACCAGGCGCGACCGTCATAGTATTTTTTGTTTTGGATATCATGCCCTTCGGGGTTGTCGAGTTGTCCCTGAAGATAATCTTTGTTCTTTTGGCAGTAGCCATGAACGCTATCTGTCCTCAAGCGCTCGTATTAAATGCGGTCTGGTGTTGGATGCACCCATGGCTGGCGATAGGGACGTTGTAAAAGTTTGGTCGCTTCCGGATCGCCAATCACTTCTCGTTTTACAGGGTCATAGGATAAGGATCGCCCGATTTTCATCGAGAGATTTGCCATGATACAACTGGCGGTAGAGATATGTGCTTCGTCAATGTTTGCCACTGGCTTTTTATTTTCTTCTATAGCCGCCAGGAAGTTGATCATCTGTAGGCGCGTTGCAGGCGCAGCGTGTATCTCAATATCTTTTTCAGTAACGTCCTCCGGATATTTTTCTCTTTCATAAACGGCATCGCTGTGAATCTTCTTTCCATTGCCAACGGGGGTAAAATCATACTTCATTGTACTGCATGCCAGGGTTCCCTTATCTCCGAAAATTTTATACGACCATGGATATTCCGGATCGCTTGGATTTCCCCACGTACGATGTTGCCACACACAATTCAGTTCTTCAAATTCAAAAACAGCAGTTTGCGTATCAGCAATATTCGACTTGCCTTCTTTTTGTACATAGATACCACCGGTCGAAGTAATTTTCTTTGGCCAGCCAAGTTTGAGATGCCAGCGCACGGCATCCAACATGTGAACGCACATATCACCCATTATGCCGTTTCCATATTCCATAAAAGCACGCCACCAGCCGCGATGAGGAATTCCATCATAAGGACGGAGTGGGGCCGGTCCGGTCCACATCTCATAATCCAGAAAATCAGGGACAGGTTGAACCGGTGGATTTTTAGTAGTGCGCATTCCGTAGTAGCAACACATTTCAACATGCGAAATTTTTCCGAGTAACCCGGCATCGATAATATTTTTCTGGGCCTCAATTAAGTGAGGCGTGCTTCTGCGTTGCAGCCCAACCTGAATAGTGCGCTTATATTTCCTTGCTGCCGCTACTATTGCTTCACCTTCCATCACATCCACACTGATGGGTTTTTGTAAATAAATATTAGCTCCCGCTTTTAGGCTATCAATTGCCTGCAGGCAATGCCAATGATCCGGTGATCCAATGAGTACGATATCTAGTTGATTCTCAGAAAGCATTTTCAGATAATCCTTATATAGGCGCGGTGTCTTTCCTGACTTTTGCCTTTTGCTCACCAGTGTTCCTGCCTCGGTAAGCATATTTTTATCAACATCACAGAGTGCCACCACATCTACCGGAGCAACTTGAATCAGTCGAAACAAATCACTCTTGCCATACCAGCCTGTACCGATCAATCCTACGCGCAATGTCTTTTGTGGATGTAGTATATCCATAGCCTGTGCGCCAAAAGCACTTAGTGCTAATGTAGCGGTGGCTCCTTTAAGGAAATGCCTGCGGTTGATATTGAAAGTATGCATCTTCATGATGGGTTTAGAATTAACGAATATAGAAAATGAGAGATCATCAGAAAAACCTTTTGTGTAGTCTGGTTGCCGGTTGAAACACAGCCATTATTGAACTGGGTTTACTACCTTTATCACTTAATCAGAAACTATAATCGCTTTGGTAAATCGTTTCAAAAGTAATGTAAGTCTGTGGCTAATGAGATGATAAACGCGTCTGTTGAGTAGGTATGAAAATGCGGGTTGGACTCATTCTTTTGTTAATGCTGGTTAATCATCTTTCTGGGTTTACTCAAAACGGCCTTGTTTCCCTTGCTGATGCGGATTCAAACTTTGTTAGAAAGCCTATTTTACCCAACGATATACGATTTTTTTACGGTGCTCAAGGAAATAATTTAAGCCTGGGATCCAAACGTGAAGGCGACCCAAATCTGAACCAGGCAATCTACACCAACACCAATGATTACTTAGGGATTGGTATTACTTATAAGTGGCTCGATGGTGATCTCAGTTTTTCCTTACCAGGAACAACCTATCTAAAGGAAGAACGGTCAAATCTTACTCAGTACAAGTTGGGGCTGAGCTATACGCCTCGGAAAATTGCTTTTCGTGGTTATTTCCAGGATAGTAAAGGTGTTGTCCTCTCAGGATCGGAGAATGAATTTCAAACAGCACCTTCGCTTCATGAAATAAAACTGGGATTACAGATCACGTACTTGTTTAATGCCAGCAAATACTCCTACAGAGCTTCTTTGTATCAATCAGAATTTCAACTGAAAACAGCCGGATCATTTATGATCAGGCTTGAACCTTTCTATAGGAACCTTGGGGGGCAAGGCGGCAGCATGATTCCTGCTATCTGGGATGTTTCTTCACGATTTGGTGAGCAAACAGGACTGGAATATATCAAGGCTCCAGGAATTCTATTCTTGCCTGGATATGGTATCAACTTCGCTATCCCAAATTCGCGATTATTTATCTCTCCTATAATGTTTGCAGGAATTGGTGCTGCATTCAATTCTTACCAGTCGCAAGAAGGAAAGAAAAGTTATACAAATGTTGAATATGCTGGAAGCTTTCTGTTGAATATGGGATACAACGGAAATCGTTTTTATTCCAAACTCCAATTTAATTGGACAGCAGGGTATACGCCTTTAAATCCCTCTTACCTTACTTCGAACAGCCTTGGTATATCACTCTGGATTGGAATGCGGTTTCATGATATTGAAAAATTTATTCCCAGCAGTTTTTAACTAAGAAGGCAAGTCTGTTCCAATACACTTCTGAATTTTTTGGTTGATCAATTTCGCTTCTTGTGATGATGGAGACGTTAGCAACGCTTTTTCAAGATATACTTTCGCTGTAATCGTATTTCCTTCGAGTAAATGGAAATTCCCCAGTGCAGTGAGTTGAAGATAATGATCTTGCAATCCATTGATTTTTTGAAGTTCCTGAATTCCTATCTGGGGAGATAACGCATAGCCCATTGCAATCGCTTTGTTAAGATTGACCATCGGGCCTGGTTTCAATTCACTCAGAATTTGATAGAGTTCCAACAATTTATCCCATCGGGTTTCTTCAAAGCGTTGAGCAAGGCAATGAATGGAGGCTATCGAAGCTTCCACATGATATTGGCTTAATGTGTTGCCTATGGAAGCTTTGTCAAGAAAATCAAGGCCTTGATGAATGAGCGGGTGACTCCATTTCGTGCGATCCTGATCTTCCAACAAGATGATTTCACCGAGATCGCCAGTGCGCGCGGCAAAGCGAGAGGACTGAAGGCACATCAACGCCATCAGCGCGTTTACTTTTGGAAGGTCGGTAGCTTTATGTTGGGCCAACAAGTAGGTCAGTCTCATCGCCTCCGCGCATAAGTCTTCGCGAATGATAGTATTGCCTTGACTGGAGTGATAACCTTCATTGAAAAGTAAATACAAAACATGAAGTACGTTATCCAGACGATGCGGTAGCTCATAGATACCCGGTGGATCAAGTTTAATTCTTTCTTGTTTTATTTTTTCCTTTGCCCGGAATATCCGTTTGGCAATGGTTTCTTCGGACGTAAGAAATGAATTAGCGATTTCAGCGACACTCAAACCACCTAATGTCTTTAGTGTTAAAGCAATTTGAGATTCAGGAGGAATAGCAGGATGGCAGCAGGCGAACATCATTCGCAACACACTGTCCTGGATATCTACTTCATTAAATATATCTTCTTCGGAAGGCGCTAAATTCCAACTGGATTTTAGTTCGTCATTCCTGGTTGTTAGCAACCTGGATTTTCGCTGACCCGAGCGAAGCCAATCAATGGCCTTATGGTGTGCCACTTTATAAAGCCAGGCCGGTGGGTTTTCAGGTACTCCCCGAAAGCGCCATACTTCCACAGCCTTCAGTAAGGTATCCTGAACAATGTCTTCAGAAGCTTCCAGGTTTTCGGCTCCCAGCATTCGGGTAAGCACAGCAACCATCTTTCCCGCCTCGTGACGAAAAAGATGGTCTACTAATTTCTGAACATTTTCGCTACCAGCAGCCATTGAAACTCTACTTGAAGTAGATGGCCTACATTTCCATTTTCTGTAAGGGCCTCACCTGCACTTTTCCATTGAAGATAAAGTCAGGATAATCTTCCGTTAGCGCCACCGCTTCATCGATATCTTTTGCATTGATGATAAAAAATCCTCCTACCAATTCTTTACTTTCTGCAAAGGGTCCGTCTGTCACAATTTTGTTAGGTCCGCTCACAAATTTGCCACGCGGTTCCAGCGGTTCGCCACTTTCATATCGTCCTTCCTTTCTCAACTTTTCTACCCAGACAAACCATTTCTGCATGTGCTTTTGCATGGCTTCTGGATTTTTCATTTCGGGCGCCACATCGCTGCCACCATGAAAAATGAGCATGAATTTTTCCATTCGATTTTTGGATTTAAGTTATATATATTTCCTGTATGACGGCCCTCAGTGTAGAAATCGGACATAATAAGTTAATTTTATTTTTCGATACTTAGTAATGTTTAACAATTACTGGAGCAGTCTGCTAGTTTAAAATGTTATGAAAATAAAAGGTTGGGTTAAAGTTCTCTTTATCGGATTTGTTGTTTTTATGGTATTCACCACGCTCGTTCTTCCTCCGATAGTTAAAAATTACGTGCAATCCCATAGTAAAGAATGGCTTGGAAGGTCCATTTCCCTCGAAGGGGTTAAGTTTAATGTCTTAAACGGAAGTGTTACGCTTAACGGCCTTACACTATTTGAAAAGAATGATTCGACTGTCTTTGTATCTTTTGAATCACTCTATTTAAACAGTGCCTTGGTTAAATGTATATCGGGTAATTATGATCTCACAGAAATAACGCTAACTAAACCGTTCATTTCGATCATCCAGCAAGGAGATTCATTCAACTATACTGATTTGGAAAAGCGATTTTCAACTACTGATTCCGCTTCGACCGAAACAGCCGCAGCGCCAATTCAATACTGGTTGAGGCAAATGTCAATTATTGACGGAGTTATTTCTTATCGCAATCTTGATGTGAATAGCGACATTCGATTGGAGAATATTAATGTGCAATGTCCACTGTTCGCCTGGGATGACCCAGAACAGCATTATGACTTTCGCCTTACCTTAAATCATGGCGGAAAGGCAGTGGGTAAATTTGATATGAATATTGAGTCGCTGGCATACAAGACGGATTATGCTCTTGACAGTCTGAATCTGGATATCCTTCTTCCTTATGTGAAAGACTATATGCGGGTGAGTAGTTTTAAGGGACTCTTGACCAGTCATCAAACTATCTCTGGTAATTTCAATGTGCCAGAAGCTGTAGTCACCAAAGGCGAACTCCGTTTGAATGACTTTGCGCTTACAGATCCTGAGCAGGGGGATTTAGTAGCAACGGGTGAATTGAAAGCCATTATTGACTCTTTGAATGTAGAGGCTGAGATTTACGATTTGAAGTATATCAGCTTGATAAAGCCTTATCTCAAATTCGAACTCTTTAGTGAGGGAAATAACTTTACGAAACTGCTAAATGTCAATAGCCTGGAAGAAGGCATGTCATCAGATTCGCTTTCCACGGCCGTTGCCTATGGAAATATTTTTGCGTTGATGGCGGCTTACATTCAGGACTTGTCGGAAACCTATGCGATCAGCAATTATAAAGCGGATAGTATTGTACTTCGTCAAGGTAAATTTGTGTTTAATGACTATACCCTTCATAGTAAATTCAATTACATCCTCGAAGATCTTGTGGTAAAGGCAGAGAAAGTAAATTCCGCGAATGAAAACATTTTATTTAACGCTTCTTCCAGGTTGAATACGTCCGGTCTTATGGAAGGAGAAATTTCAGTTAACCCGAATGGTTTCCGTGATATGGACATCCGGTATACGATCAATGAATTGAAGGTTTCCGACTTTAACCCTTATTCAGATTATTATGTGGCTCATCCATTTACGAATGGAGTCTGTTATTACACCAGCACGAGTTCAGTAAAAGACCGTTACCTGGTCAGTAATCATAAACTTCAGATTAGGGACATTGAAGTGGGGAAAAAGGAGAAGAACGGCACGGCTTATAACCTCCCGATCCGTTTTGTTGTGGCGTTGTTGAGAGACAAGAATGGCAATGTGAATCTGGAGTTACCGATTGAGGGTAACCTCGATGATCCAAAGTATAAACTTGGTAAAGTGATCTGGCAGGTATTGAAAAACCTGATCTCCAAAGCGGCCGCTGCCCCAGGTAAATTGCTGGCGAAAAAATCTGGAATTGATGAGAAATTGCTGGAAGGCATCAATTGGAAACCTCTTCAAACCGATTTGGATGACAATCAAAAGAAATCGCTGGATGCCATGATTAGTGCATTAGCGACAACACCAGAAATGAAACTAGAGCTGGTAAAAGTATACAACTTCCAAAAGGAACTTGACGAGCTTGCATTGCGTGAGAGCAAAAAGAGATATTTGTTTTTACATCGTAAGATTTCATCCGAGGAAGATGATACTGAAGAAGGAGCTAAAGTAGTTGACTCCCTTCATCCCCAGGATTCATTGTTTATGGCCTATGTTGAAGAACAAAGTCAGACTCAGAATTCCCTGCTTTCTATTTTTGATAAATCGAAAAGATTAATCGGCAACGACCGCTTGCAGAATAAGCTTAATCATATTTTTGAAAAGAGGATGGTTGCGGTAAGCGATTATTTATTTGAAGAGAAGCAGACCGATCCGAATCGAATCAGGATTGTTCAGCCTAAGGAATTGAAAGCATTGGCTTATGAAATTCCTTCGCGAATGGAATCGAATTTTTTTGTTGAAGAATAGGGAGTTAGCTTAAAATAATTGGTTTTGTCAGGGAATTCTCCCAGTTTTTAAATGAGCTAATCTCAACGGTTGCTGCGCGAAAGACCCAGGTAAGCACAGCCAGGTCATCAGCAAGACCAATTCCAAAAATTAAGTCGGGGATTAAATCAAAGGGGTTAATGAGGTAGATGATTGCTGCAAGCAGCATGACTAATATTCGAATCGATTTTATTTTATAATCTCCAGAAACATGTGCTTTTATCATGCGACCAATCACGTTGAACTGATCGCGTATCACGCTAATACCGGGTGAGGAACCTTCCGTGTGATAGATTTTTACTGACAGTTGTGCCAGCAGGTTAATGATTCGTCCAGGCTTGCCAGTAAGTTTCGCAGCACGATCCAGTGCTATTTTGAAAAATCGGTTGTTGGTTATGTTCACTGTAAAATAACGATATAGACTACCCAAAAAGTTCGTGCTTCCTAAGAACAAAAAGATAAAAAAAGCAAGGATGATAGAGACCACCCTTGCTTTATTCTTACCATATTCAATTAATTCGTTGCCGGGCTGGCTTTTAGCTTACGAACCCAGATAAATAAAATGGTAAAAAGTACAATCAATATTACTGGAAATGTAACCATTGTTTGAAGTGTTGCCTGTCCTGCTGCTAATTCCAGTGCATCACCCTCTAATCCCATGGCTGCCGATTTCTCCCTTGCGCTGTCAATCCAACCACCAATAATGGGCTGCCAGATAGAGGTAGATAGCATACCAAATGCACCTACGATAGACATTCCGATGGCGCCACTTAATGGTATTTTCTCGGCAATAAATCCAATCATGTTTGGCCAGAAATAACAAACTCCCATCCCAAAAATGACAGCAGCTATATAGGCGAGTGAGCCTGTTTGTGTGCTAAGCAATGTGATGCCTATGGCTGCCGTGACAGCCGACCCCAATAGGACTCCGGTTTGATCAAAACGGTGAACAAATTCCCCACCGAAATAGCGCCCTACTGCAGATATTCCAAAAGTCAGCGCTACAATTACCATAGGTTCAGCTCCGCTCTTTGACAAAACTAATTGAGCCCATTGTGAAGGGCCGAACTCAGAAATAGCGGTAAGAGTCATACACGCACACATGAAGAAGAAAAGAGGACTAGCCATTGCTTTAAGATTCTGCGCGAACGAAGCGATTTCTTTTTTAGGTTCTGGAAATGCCTGGCCGTAGAACATGTAGGCATAGATCAGTGTTGGAATCATGATGATCCATATTTGTGCCTCCCAACTAAAATTCATTTTGGTCATGGTAAAGGAGACTAAGCTTCCAAGAACAATACCTCCTGGAAACCACATGTGAAAGCGATTCAGCAATGTGTTCATCTGTTTCCCACTATAACTGGCAGCAATCATCGGATTACAAGCTGCTTCGGTACATCCATTACCAAGTCCTATAAACAATGTGGAAATCAACAGGCCAGTATAACCTCCAGAATAAATAGTCATGACAATGCCAATAGTATGGGCAACCAAGGCAAAGAGCATAATTTTCTTTGGCCCTAGGGTACTATAGAATATGCCCCCCAGCACCATCGAAATTGGAAACCCGAAAAAAAACATGGAGTTAATAAACCCAAGTTGTTGAGCAGTAAGATTAAAAGTTTCTCCCAGTTGTGGCAGAACGCCAGCCCGTATACTGAAAGAAAAGGCAGTTGTTATTAAAGCAAAACAACTTCCATAGAAAAGTCTTTTGTGGTTTTGATCATTCATGTTATTGTTCTTTTAGGGTTGGTTAGGAATGGGTTTAAGTTCGGAATATCTGGTTAAAAAAATACTTCTGCAAGCGATTGTTCGTCCAAATAAATCGGTTGCGGTCCAAAAGGTAAAAATGTTACCTTTCAAGCTGTGAAATGGTCACGTTCAAGTCCTGCCAAAGACTTGAACCTGTATTTGACCATTTCATATGACCTTCAAAAAATATTAATACATGAATGCAAAGAGATATCTTTTAGGATTAGACATTGGAAGTTCCTCCGTGAAGGCCACGTTGGTGGATGCAGATTCAGGAACCTCCGTCAATTCTGCTCAATCACCTAAAGAAGAGATGCCAATGCTGGCCGTTCAGCCAGGCTGGGCGGAGCAGGATCCGGACCTTTGGTGGCAACACGTTTTGATTAGTGTGAAGGAATGCCTGAAGAATGTCAATGCCACACAAGTGAAAGCCATCGGTATCGCTTACCAGATGCATGGCCTTGTTGTGGTTGATAAAAACTTTAAGCCTTTAAGACCTTCCATCATTTGGTGCGACAGCAGGGCCGTTGGAATTGGCGAAAAAGCATTTGCTCATTTAGGAAGTGATTACAGTTTAAAGTGCCTGCTGAATTCGCCCGGCAACTTTACCGCAACAAAGCTGCGATGGATAAAAGAAAATGAACCAGAAATCTACTCACGGATTTATAAAATCATGCTGCCTGGCGATTACATTGCTCTTAAACTGACAGGCGAAGCAACAACCACTGCGACTGGTTTATCTGAAGGAATCTTTTGGGATTATCAGGCTGCAGGTGTATCTCAGAAATTATTGGATTATCTCCAGGTTGATCGAAGCATACTATCTTCCATTGTTGACGTCTTTTCCGAACAAGGTGTTCTTAATAAATCAGCATCGGAAGCCTTAGGTCTTCCTGCAGGAATAAAAATTTCTTATAGAGCAGGTGACCAACCTAATAATGCATTCTCGCTCAACGTTTTGAATCCGGGTGAAACCGCAGCGACAGCCGGAACTTCCGGGGTGATTTACAGTGTCACCGATCAGAATTCGTATGACATGAAATCGAGGGTGAATGCATTCATTCATGTTAATAGCAAAGTGAATGCAATTCGAAATGGGATATTATTATGCATTAATGGTACAGGAATTTTGAATAGTTGGTTAAGAAAGAACACGGTAGGCAATGGCGCACTTTATTCTTACGAGGAAATCAATGCGATTGCTTCGAAGTCACCTATTGGAGCTGAAGGAGTGAGCGTGTTGCCATTTGGAAATGGAGCCGAGCGCATCCTTGAAAATAAAGACATTGCAGCGTCTTTTTATGGGTTGAATTTTAACCGCCACAATCAGGCGCATCTTTTCAGAGCAGCACAGGAAGGAATTGTGTTTGCATTGAATTATGGGTTTGAAATTTTACAAGGAATGGGTTTAAAATCGGAGGTGATACGGGCAGGGCATGCCAACATGTTTTTAAGTCCACTTTTCCGCGAGGCCTTTGTCAACACTACGGGGGTACGATTGGAGCGTTACGACACCGATGGCGCGAAAGGTGCCGCATTGGGTGCAGGAGTTGGAGCAGGTGAATTTGGATCCTTTGAAGAAGCATTTAAAGGACTGAAACAAATAGGATCGGAAAATCCGAATGCCGATTTGAGAGAGCAATACCTCAACGCTTACCAAAGATGGAAAAATAGGTTGAATCAGATTATTTGATACCCAATAATTAAATAGCGTGTAAGCCATTGAAACTACAAACGGAGAGGTTGCTCATTTTCCCATTGACCTATTCACAACTTCTCTTGTATCTCCAAGCTGAAAACAAGTTGGAAAATACCTTGAAGCTGAATCGGGGAAATCGAATTGTTCCTGTTGAATTGCAGGAGGCTTTTAAAGAAACAATTTTACCCGCAGTTTCGGATTCTTCAAAAAATTATTTGTTCTCCACCTTATGGACAGTTGTTGATAACGATATAAACCGGATGGTTGCGGATATTTGCTTCAAAGGCGAGCCCAATCATTCTGGTGAAATTGAAATTGGATACGGAACCTACGAAGAGTTTCAAGGCAAAGGTTACATGACTGAGGCGCTTGGCGTTATTATACCATGGGCATTTGGTCAACCAAATGTGAAAACCATACTCGCTGAAACCGACCAGCGCAATAAAGCCTCTCACAAAACACTAGTGAAAAATAGTTTCAAGCAATACAGTGTTGTTGATTCCATGATTTGGTGGAGGCTGGATAAACTTTAAGATGATTACTTTCGATTTACTTGTTGAATTGAATTTTGGTATATCGCCATTCGATAGGAGGCAGGTTGTTAAATTGAATTAATAGCCATACTTTGGATCACCTGTACTTAACCTTTGAGAGCTAGTGTATGACTTTTTCTGAACGCATTCATGAAATTCGCAATGGCTTTTCACCTACCTTTTGGATAGCAAATACTTTAGAACTTTTTGAGCGTCTTGCCTTTTATGGATCGAAGGCAGTGTTAGCTTATTTTCTTGCTACTAAAGTAGGGTTAAAGGACGAGGCGGGAACACTTACCGGGTGGTTCTCCACAGTTATTTATGCATTGCCTATTGTTGCAGGAGTTTTTGTTGACCGATATGGATTTCGCAAAACACTCATGACATGCTTTGCCATTTTTACGATCGGATATTTTTGCATTGGCCTTGCGGGAATGGAGTTTGGAGCATCCATTACCCAAGCCATTGGAATGCGCAATTATGTAATCATCGTACTGATGCTTACGGCAGTGGGGGGTTCATTAATAAAACCATGTATTGTTGGCACCGTGGCAAAAACAGCTAAGCCCGATACCAAAGCGTTGGGCTTTTCTATTTATTACACCCTTGTGAATTTTGGTGGTGCGATTGGCCCGATGCTGGCCTTAACGATTCGCAAGGATTGGGGAATTGAATATGTTTTGGTAATGTCTTCTGTTACCTCAGCCCTACTTTTCTTAGGAACACTTTTCTTTTTCAAAGAGCCGGAGGTTGAGACAGGTAGCGAAGACAAGAGAACATTTGGTAAAGTCTTTCAGGACATGCTGTTGGTGTTTAAGAATTTTAAGTTCATGAGTTTTCTCATCATCTTCTCTGGCTTTTGGTTAATGTTCTGGCAAATATTTTACCTGCTTCCTTTTTATGCCACAGAGTTTCTTCACTTCGAGGACTTTGAATTATTAGAGACAATTGATGCATGGGGTATTATAATTCTTACAGTGCCCATGGCCGCACTGGTAAAAAACTGGAAACCCATTAGTGCAATGACCTTAGGATTTATTTTGGCTAGTTTATCGTGGCTGATTATCGGAGCCTTAGGCACGGTTGCTTCTGTTATTATAGCAATTTTCCTTTATGCCTTAGGAGAAGCAACACAAGCTCCCCGTTTTTATGAATATGTTGCCTCGCTGGCGCCAAAAAATCAAGTGGGTACTTTTATGGGATTCGCGTTTCTGCCAGTCGCCATTGGCTCACTAACTGCAGGTTATTTAGCTGATTGGCTTCGGATATCCTATTTAGAAACAAATCCATCACTCATGTGGTATTCTTTGACCGCGATTGGTGTGGTGTCTACCATACTCATGATTATTTATAATGCCTTTTTTGTAAAATCTGAAAGCAATTAGTATTTAATATTCTCTACCATGTCTGAAGAAAAAGTTTTCAAACCCTACATCGCACCTGAAGAAAAAGTGGCTGAGTTCACCGTAAAGTCAGTTGTATTCGGAGCCTTGTTTGGAATTCTGTTTGGGTGTTCCACCGTATACCTTGCCCTAAAGGCTGGGCTTACCGTGTCAGCTTCCATACCCATTGCAGTTATTGCCATTACATTAGGCAGAAAGTTTTTAAAAACTACTATTCTTGAAAACAACATCATACAAACTGCAGGTTCCGCTGGAGAATCTATTGCTGCCGGGGTAGTATTTACATTGCCTGGTTTTTTGTTTTTATCACCCGGTGAGAACGGAACGAGTGTAGGTGAAGACTATTTTAATTACCTCACGATATTAATTCTCGCTGCCTTTGGCGGAATGCTTGGAACGCTGATGATGATCCCGCTAAGGAGATCATTGATTGTAAAGGAACACGGTACACTTCCTTACCCGGAAGGCACAGCTTGCGCATCAGTGTTGCAGGCTGGTGAAAAAGGTGGAGTGTTTGCCCAAACAGCATTTATTGGTATGGGCATAGCGATGCTTTATGCTATTCTTCAAAAAGTATTTCATGTGATATCGGAGGCGCCTGCCTATGTTACGAGTCAACTAAATAAGTTCTGGCCTTCGGCAACAGTAAATGGCGAGATCACTCCTGAGTACATGGGAGTTGGTTATATCATCGGTCCAAAAATTGGCGGAGTGTTGGTAGCAGGCTCTGTGTTGGCATGGTGGGCGATGATTCCTCTGTTGTCTACATTGATGGACCACAGTGTGATTGCCACACAGTTGGTGAAATTGGGTTACCTGGCGGATATCAATACAGCCGGAGGAAGAGGGGGATGGGATCCGGCAGCAAAAGCATTTGCTAACCCAGCTCCTGCAATTTACTTCGCCTACATCCGGCAGATTGGTGCGGGTGCAGTGGCAGCCGGTGGCTTTATTACCTTAATGAAGACCCTACCTACGATTGTAAGTTCATTCAGGGAAAGTGTGGCATCATTAAAAGAAAAAAGTGAGGCAAGCATTGCTCGCACAGATAGAGATTTATCATTCAAAGTAGTAATCATCGGAAGTTTAATTCTGGTTGGTCTTATTGCCTTGCTACCAGATCAGGTGATTCCAGGAGGTAGCATTTTAGAAAAATTATTGATTGGTATACTGATCATCATCTTCGGTTTCTTTTTCGTAACCGTTGCCAGTCGGATTGTGGGGTTGGTGGGTTCAAGTAACAGCCCTATCTCCGGCATGACGATCGCGACCCTGATGGGAACGTGTTTAATTTTCACAGCCGTAGGTTGGAGCGGAAAATTGTACGAACCCCTTGCTTTGGTAGTAGGAGGAATGATTTGCATTGCGGCAGCCAATGCGGGGGCTACATCGCAGGACTTAAAAACAGGATATATCGTTGGTGCTACTCCCCGCTATCAGCAATTGGCACTGTTCATTGGCGCAATTGTCTCGTCTATTGCAATAGGTATTGTTGTGAAGGTTTTAGACACGCCCACAGCCGATATGGCTGCCCAGGGAATTACTCATGCCATTGGCAGTGAACGCTACTCGGCACCACAGGCGACTTTAATGGCCACCTTAGCAAGAGGTATATTATCCTATAACCTGGATTGGCAATTTGTTATGGTGGGTGTTTTCATTGCCGTTATGATTGAGCTCTGTGGCATAAAGGCATTGGCTTTTGCGATTGGTTTATATCTACCTTTATCAACAACGCTTCCCATTTTTATTGGAGGAGCAATAAAAGGCATGATTGATTGGAGAGCTGAGCAGAAAGGTGAAGTCAAGCAAGATGATGAGTTAGGACGAGGTAGTTTATTCGCCACCGGGTTAATTGCCGGAGGAGCTTTGGCAGGAGTGGTGGTCGCTCTGCTCTCTGTTAATGACAAAATATTCGAAGGCCTTAAGTCGGTGAGTGCCGAGCACGGATTATCAGAAATACTGGGACATAACGGTTATAGTATTCTTGGCGTATTGTGCTTTACAGGTATGGGCTTGATGCTATATCGAATCGGAATCAAGAAAGAAGAGGTGTGATTACAATACCTCTGAGGCACCAAGGTCAATGATCTTTTTTAAGGTATTGAGTGCTTCCTGTTCAGAATCAGCGACTTTGCCATCGGCATGCATAATATCATACATATCGGTATAGATCTTATACCGCTGGGCGAATTTGATGTTATGGAAATGTTTGAATGAGTGCTGAATAAATTCATTCAGACTTGATAGATCGAATGATTTATAGGCAGCCACTGCTTCATCAAATTTCTTTTTTGGATTTCCTTCCTGTGGATATAGCTTGGTCAGCCTATCCAGAATGACAAGTTCTTCGCTGGGGTGCAATGTTCCATCGGACAACGCCATATGGACATACAGAAAGAGGACAAAATCATTAAAACTATCGTGAACTTTCATGGATGTCTTTTTTCATTTACCTTAAAATTAATAAAAAAGGCTTTACACATTGTGCAAAGCCTTCTTTTATTGATAGACAAGAGATTACATCATACCGCCCATGCCACCTCCTGGAGGCATAGAAGGTGATTCTTTATCTTCTGGAACTTCCCATACCACTGCTTCGGTGGTCAATAGTAATCCAGCAATAGAGGCTGCATTTTCAAGGGCCAAACGAGCTACTTTAGTAGGATCGATAATACCCGCAGCGAAGAATTCCTCAAACTTGTTGTCGCGTGCATTGTATCCAAAGTCTTTCTTTCCATCACGAACCTTGTTTACAATCACCGAACCTTCCTGTCCAGCATTTTCAGCAATAACGCGCAGAGGGGACTCAAGGGCCAGTCGCACGATATTTACTCCTGTTGTCTGGTCTTCGTTGTCGGTAGGTAAATTTTTCAAAGCATCGATAGCGCGGATATAGGCCACGCCACCACCAGGAATGACACCCTCCTGTACAGCAGCACGAGTTGCGTGCAGGGCATCGTCAACGCGGTCTTTCTTTTCTTTCATTTCAACTTCTGTGGCAGCACCAATGTAAAGGATTGCAACGCCACCAGAAAGCTTAGCCAAACGCTCTTGTAATTTCTCCTTGTCGTAATCGGAAGTAGTTACTTCAATCTGAGCTTTGATCTGGTTAACACGGCCTTGAATATCGGCCTTCTTACCCGCACCATTTACGATGATGGTATTATCTTTATCGATATTAATTTTTTCTGCACGGCCAAGATACTCCAGTTTTGCATCTTCCAGCTTCATGCCGGTTTCTTCTGAAATAACTTTACCACCGGTTAAGACAGCGATGTCTTCCAGCATAGCTTTTCTGCGATCTCCAAAACCAGGAGCTTTCACAGCAGCCACGCGCAGTGCACCGCGGATTTTATTTACGACTAATGTGGCGAGAGCTTCACCTTCTACTTCTTCAGCAATGATCAAAAGTGGTTTGCCAGTTTGTGCAGTTGCTTCCAATACAGGAAGAAGTTCCTTCATGGAAGAAATCTTCTTGTCATAAATCAACACATAGGGATGCTCTAAGTCAGCCTCCATTTTTTCCGTGTTGGTTACGAAGTATGGAGACAAATAACCGCGATCAAACTGCATACCTTCTACCGTCTTTACTTCGGTTTCGGTTCCTTTTGCTTCTTCTACGGTGATAACGCCATCCTTGCCAACTTTATCCATGGCGGTGGCAATCATTTTACCAATCTCAACATCATTGTTAGATGAGATTGTTGCTACCTGAGCAATTTCCTGTGATCCTTTAATATTTTTGGATTGCTTGTGAAGATGCTCAACAACAGCTTCAACGGCTTTGTCAATACCACGCTTCAAATCCATTGGGTTTGCGCCTGCTGCCACGTTTTTAATGCCGTGTGCATAGATCGATTGGGCAAGTACAGTGGCAGTAGTAGTTCCATCACCTGCTGCATCAGCAGTTTTAGAAGCAACTTCTTTCACTAATTGTGCACCCATGTTTTCGATCGGATCTTTCAGATCGATTTCTTTTGCTACTGATACACCGTCCTTGGTTACGGTGGGAGCGCCAAACTTCTTATCCAGAATCACATTACGACCTTTTGGTCCTAACGTAACTTTTACTGCGTCTGCTAATTTATCAACACCTCTTTTGATTCTGTCGCGGGCGTTGGTATCAAATGTAATTTCCTTAGCCATAGTTTTATTTGAAAATTTTGTGAGTTAATGTGAATTATACTGTTCCGAATATGTCAGAATTGCGCATGATCAAATATTCTTTGCCGTCAATCGTGATTTCAGTGCCTGAATATTTTCCGTAAAGCACTTCGTCACCCACTTTCACAGTAACGGGCTTATCTTTTAAGCCTTCGCCTACAGCAATTACTTTTCCTTTTTGTGGTTTTTCCTTAGCGGTATCCGGAATGATCAATCCGGAGGCTGTCTTTTGTTCAGCGGGAGCCGCTTCCACAAGCACCCGGTCTTCGTTTGGTTTGAAATTGATTTTTGCCATATGGGATTTTTAAATTTTAGTTAAACAAGTTTTTAACTGGTGGTCACCCTCCCTCGATTTCTATGCCATAAGGCATTTTGAGGCTTTTTTTGACAGATTTTCCAGTTACGGGCAGCAAAGATGAAAATTTTTGTCAGACCTGTCGCATGCCATTCAAACAAAATGGCAGATTGGCAGGAAAATCTATTTTTTCGTATACTTAAATAAGTTTTTAAAATGGTGGAAGCGTATGGATAAACTGAAGGATAACTGGCTTACCGATGGCCTTATCGATTTTGAATACAAGAAGTATCAGTTACTTGCCTACTTCAAGAATGTGAAAGAATCCTTTAAACGGGTGGAGCTATATCCGTTCCTTTCTGATATGATCTTTCACTATAGAAATCTGATCATGCTGAAAGAAAATAAGACACTATTCAGGGAGTCTTTTCCGAAGGAATTATCCCCGGAAAGTTTGAAAAACATGGTTCTTAACTATCGGAGAATTATCGAGGACGACCTGGTGATGCAGGAGATTGAGGCAATCATGGAATACGCATTGCCGCAATTTAAGAACTCATTGGATGAGGGTTCGTTTATTTATGAATACGTGGAGTCAAAATGTGAGATCTCGCCTGTTGGTCTTACTTCATTGTATCTGGATGAAGGTTATCTATTTGTGACCCAACCTCCTGAAAAGGAGACGAATGTATACCGGTATCAGACCACGATTTTTAATCAGAGCACAGAGTCGCTTCGGGGTATACACACTGAGTTCTTATTAACATCTGAGCGCAGTTTCAGTAACACGTACGAGAATATGAAGTTGAATCTGATCAGACAGTTTGTTGAGTTACCGAATCCATCTGTGTACCTGGTTTCGTCAAAAATTAAATTTCCATACGTTCAAACGCTGATGCCAGTGGCAAAACGTTTGTTGGTGAAACAAATCTCGAAGGCCATATAAAACCAAAAGCCCCATCCATAGATAGGGCTCTTGGTAAGAGTCTTGACTCGATAATTTATTTTACCGGAGCAGGTTGAGCCGGAGTTTCTGTCTTCTTCAAATCAATACCAACACCTTGCTGTTCTTTCGCTTTCTCAAGAATTTCATCGGTAGTTGCCGAATTGGGTGTTGTAAAATTGGTAGCCAGTGTGAATACCATAATAGCAATGGCAAATCCCCATGTTAAGCGCTCCAGTAAATCACCTGTTTTCTTAACACCGATGAGGTTACTGGCGCCAGATCCACCAAATTGGTTAGAGAGTCCACCCCCTTTTGAATTTTGGGCTAAAACCACCAAAACCAATAGAATTGAACTGAAAATTGCGAGGCTGATGAATAAAATATACATGGTTATTACTTCTTAAGGTCTTCAATTTGAGCCGCAAAGTAAGCCTTTTTTTGTGGAAACTTCCAAATCAACTTCTTCAGCACTTCAATTGCTTTTTCCTTTTTGCCTTGTTTTATAAGAATTTCAGCAAGCGTTTCGGAGATAATGTGCTCATTGTAGCTCAGACTTTTTTCTGAAAGGTCATCTTTTGGTTGAGATTTTTCTTCACTTGAAACTTTGCCTTTAATACTAGGCTGTGTTTTTATGAATTGATCAATGATCTCGATTTGCTCCTTTTGCTTGGGGCCATCTGGTTTAATTTTTTTTTTCGAGCTCTTTATCTCGGTAAGAAGTTCATCAGTGGGGTCAATCGATTTCTTTTTTTTTAAATCGACATCAGAATTGGTAGGGGAAATGGTCCCGTTTTCCAGTTGCTTAACGGTCTCTTCAAATTCATGCCTAAGTTCTTTTAGTCTGTCGAGATCGTGTCGGATTTCCTCGTAAAAAGCATCATTCACTACTACCTCATTCTCATTAGTCGGGTATGTTACTTGATTCTGTTTAATCTCAGATGCAATCAGAGTTTCTGAAAAAACACTTACCTGGCTAATGCTATCTGTTAAAATTTCCGTCTTTGATGAAGCAGTGTTGTAAGAATCATCGTTCAATGAATCAGCAATTGAATCACTTTTTCTTTCTTGAACTGTTGCAGTCATGATCGCCTTAAAAACAGCCCGATCGGCAGTGTAAATCGCCCCAAGATGTAACTGCTCTTCTTTATCTGGTAATTGATTATCCTGAGCTGCTCTGGCTGCTAAACTGTGGATAACCTGGCTATAAGGAAATTCTTTCTCCAGCGATATTAATGACTTCGCCTCCTCTCGTGAAAGACAAGTGGCATTGGTAAGGAGAATATGGAATTCCTTTCTTTTCAATTTTCTGTAAAGGGGTAATAGTAAAAGTAACCTAAAAAATAACGCAGAGCAATACTACCAGTTTGCAATTGTGGCATTAAACAGGTCAATGAATATCTGATCCAGAATTTTCCTTTCAAGACTTTCCTGCACACTGAGTAAATCCTGAGTATTTGGAAAATCAGCATAGAAACTAAAGCTCCTCTCTTTAAAACTGTTTTTTGGCTCCAGAGTATCCGAATAGTTTACTCTGACAGCAATCGTTAATCGGGTGAGCGCTGCAAGATCTCCGGTCTGGTTGTTTCCGCTTGAAACGGGAGCCAATTGAGTGATTTGATAAGTTGTGATCATGCCATCAATTACTAGTTGGCCATTTTCTTTTACCACCCGCAGACTTGAATTCTGCTGATAATAATCTTTGAGCCGGTTGGTGAATGTTTGACCAAGGTTGGCAGGCCCCAAATCAGTGTTATTAAAAAAATCTTCAATCTGAATCGTTTCTGCAATGGTAGAAGCTCCACTCATTGAGTAATGACAGCCGGTTAACGAGAGCAGGATAATGACTAATGACAATGAGAGCGGAAGGAGAATCTTATTCTTCAAGCTGGTATTCTTTAATTTTTCTATAGAGTGTACGCTCGGAAATACCTAAATCGCGGGCGGCATATTTCCGCTTGTTGTTATTCTTGCGCAATGCGCGCATAATAAGTTCTTTTTCCTTTTTTTCTATGGATAGAGAATCGTCTTCTGCTTCGTGGGCGATATCCTGAAATTCTTCATCCCCTCCCGTATCCGTTGGTTCGCCAGATTTTATATTTAAAACCATGGGCTCATTAGACGGTTTTAGGTCTTCCTGAAGACCTTCAAACAATCCGGCATGTTCCTTTAATATTTGTGAAGCTTGTGCCGGGTTGGCTGTACTATCCAGCACCAGTTTTTTCAGATCATTCATATCCTTTCTTAAGTCAAAAAGGATTTTATAAAGTATTTCACGTTCTGAAATATTTTCCAGGTTGTGGTCTTTATAAAGCGCGGGCAGATTAGAATCTTTTGGAATATAGTGACTCAGCACTTCTGCCGTGATTTCTTTATGTTCAGAGGACAATACTGAAATTTGCTCCACAAGGTTTTTTAATTGTCGGATGTTTCCGGGAAATCGATATTTCAGCAAAATATCTTTCGCATCTTCAGTTAATGTTATGGGCTTTACGCGATATTTTTCAGCAAAGTCGGTAGCAAATTTTCTGAACAGAAGCTCAGTGTCTTTTCCTCGCTCCCGCAATGGAGGGACATAAATAGGCACTGTACTAAGCCGGTAATATAAATCTTCACGAAACTTACCTTGTTCTACCTTAACAAGAAGATTCACATTAGTGGCCGCCACAACCCGAACATCGGTCTTTTGTACTTTTGATGAGCCCACTTTAATAAACTCACCATTTTCCAGCACTCGTAATAAACGAGCCTGAGTGCCCAATGGCATTTCGCCAATTTCATCAAGAAACATGGTGCCACCATTGGTGACTTCAAAATATCCTTTGCGGGATTCATGCGCACCGGTGAACGAACCTTTTTCATGACCGAATAATTCAGAGTCGATTGTTCCTTCCGGAATGGAACCACAGTTGATGGCAATAAACTGTCCGTGCTTGCGTGAACTCTGATAGTGAATAATTTTTGAAAAAGATTCCTTTCCACTTCCACTCTCTCCAGTAATCAACACCGACATATCGGTTGGGGCTACCTGCATGGCCACCCGTACAGCATTATTCAACAGGGGGGAGTTGCCAATTACCCCATATCGTTGTTTTACACTTTGTATTTCTGAATCTGTAATAACCATACTTTAATTAACAATTTTTCCAATCAACGTTCCCTGCGTACAACGTTCCACCAACACATGGACGTATTGTCCCTTTTCTTTATTTTCCTTCGGAAAAATAACTACTTTATTTTGTGAGCTTCTGCCTTGTAAATATTCAGCAGATTTTCGCGAAGCCCCCTCAATCAATACCTTGAATACCTTGCCAACGTCCAATTTATTTCGAACCAAAGAGAGTTCAGATTGTTTTTTGATGATTTCATCAAGTCTTCTCTTCTTGGTCTCTAAGGGAATATCATCCGGTAATTTTTTGGCTGCTAATGTGCCTGGGCGCTCAGAATAATGAAACATGTAAGAATAATCGTATTGCACCAGATCCATGAGAGTGAGCGTATCCTGATGCTCTTCTTCCGTTTCAGAGCAAAATCCTGTGATCATATCCGATGAAATACCACACTCTTCTCCAAGTATTTCGCGAATGTTTTTCACTCTGTTTAAATACCATTCCCTGCCATAGCCACGGTTCATTAATTCAAGGATTCTTGAATTACCACTTTGCACAGGCAAGTGGATGTACTTGCAGATATTTTCATAGTTGGCCATTGTCCGTAACACTTCATCGGTAATGTCTTTTGGGTGTGATGTTGAAAAGCGAATTCTAAGCGCTGAGTTTATCTGAGCTACCATTTCCAAAAGGTTGGCAAAATTCACAACTTCATTAGTACCATTTTTCTCCAGTCTTGCTTTGTTGTTTTCTTCAGAGCTCCATTTGTAGGAATCAACATTTTGGCCTAGAAGAGTTACTTCCCGGAATCCCCTGTCAAATAAGTCTTTGGCTTCAGCAACGATCGAGTGAGGGTCTCTGCTGCGCTCGCGTCCACGTGTAAAAGGAACCACACAAAAAGAACACATATTATCACAGCCTCTCATGATAGAAATGAAGGCGGTCACCCCATTCGAATTTAATCTCACCGGGCTGACATCAGCGTAGGTTTCTTCACGGGATAAAAATGTGTTCACGGCTTTGTCGCCATCATCCACCTGGAGAATTAAATTCGGCAGGTCTCGATAAGCATCAGGGCCCGCAATGAGGTCAACAATTTTTTCTTCCTCCAGTAATTTTGTTTTTAGCCGTTCGGCCATACAACCTAAAATGCCTACCATCATATCCGGCTTTTTCTTCTTCAATCCATGAATTTGAGTAAGTCGGTTGCGCACCGTTTGTTCCGCTTTTTCGCGGATAGAACAGGTGTTCAAAAAGATAAGGTCTGCTTCCTGTATTTCAGAAGTGGTGTCAAATCCTGCATTTTGGAGAATAGAAGCTACTATTTCGCTGTCGGAAAAATTCATCTGGCATCCGTAGCTCTCTATATATAGCTTTCTTGCCTTGCCGGTTGATTGGCTGGTGGTAACTTGAATGGGCTGAAGAGATTCCGTATTTGACTCCTGAAAGACCTCGATATCCTGTATTAAATTATCCATCTTAAAATTTCGAACAGCAAATTTACGATAATTCAAATAATCGTGACATCTTGTCAGATTGTTTTATGTGGATTTAGCGAATTACCGAAAGCAGCCGCCTTTTAACGTAATTTGACTTTTTAATTGAAGAAATATGGCGATAATTAAATCAGTAAGAGGGTTTACGCCCCAGTTTGGCAATAAGTGTTTTCTGGCAGACAACGCAGTGGTAGTGGGAGAGGTTATAATGGGAGATCATTGTACAGTTTGGTTTAATGCCGTGGTGCGCGGTGATGTGAATACGATAACTATTGGAAACAATACAAATATTCAGGATGGAGTAGTTATTCATTGCACCTATCAAAAGTCAAAAACAGTAATTGGAAATAATGTATCGATCGCCCACAATGCAGTGGTTCATGGTTGTACGGTAGAAGATAATGTGCTGATCGGTATGGGGGCCATTATTATGGATGATGCAGTAATTGGAACAGGGTCAGTGATTGCAGCAGGGGCTGTAATACTCCCTAAAACTCATGTGGAGGCGGGCAGCGTGTATGCAGGAGTTCCTGCAAAAAAAGTAAAAGAAACAAGTGATGAGATGAGGGAGGTAATTCAACGCACAGCGAGAAATTATCCAATGTATGCCGATTGGTTTACAGATAATTCAAAATAGTTTTTAACTGATTAAAATTATAGGAAGACCGTGGGTGGAATGTTTGGTTTGTTAATTTGAAAGATATGAAAAACAACGAAGCAACAAGCGGGAAGCAACAGGACTTAATCTCCAAATTAACATCTTTGGGGCAGCCTTATATCCTCGATTCGGAAGATCAATTTACCGATGAGTATGCCCATTTCTATTTTCTGGGTACTCATGAAGGTAATGAAGCGTTGTTTGACACTGTTCTCTACACGCTTCGCATGCAGCATGAAAGCGAACTATTTGAAATAGCTGAGCACAAGGCAGCACAGCATTTTCCTCACTATAAAAAGATACAGTATGAAGAAGCTGAGAATGGAAATCTAAAAACACTGGATAACCTTGAAGAGGAGATTGGCCTTTACATAGCTGAGGTGATTATGGAGTTAGAAGAGGAGGGCGAGGTTAAAGTAAAAGAACACGTAGATCTGGATCTTCAGCACGATTGCGGGATTGGTTTAGATGTAGGGCTCCATATTGATCAGGTTACACCTAAGATCATTGAAAGTTTTATAAGAGATTTTAATGCCGATAAGTTGACGCTGGATCCGGGTCTTTATTCATTTCAAACACAGACAGAATCATTAAACCCCTGATTTGTTTTAGAAAAGCGATGAAATTTTGTGAATAGTGGCATATATTTGCGGCCTTAACTAAATCTATTCATGAAAAACATTTCCCTAATTCTGAATGCTGTCCTTTTTGTTGCAGTAGCAGGCTTATACTATTTACACTTTTCTCCTAAAGGAAATACAGTGACAAGTGAGAGTCCGGTTAATTCGTCCGATTTAAAGATTGCCTATATCAATTCAGACTCTGTTTTGAAATATTACGAATTCTTTACTCTTAATAAGGAGAAGTTGGAATCGAAAGGCAAAAAACTAGATCAGGATTTCAGAAACCGTGCGCAAAGCTTGCAAAATGATATTAATTCTTATCAAAGAAATGTAGGTACGATGACTATCGGTCAGGCAAAAACGATTGAAGAAGACCTTGGCAAGAAGCAGCAAAATCTCCAGCTTTATCAGAGAAGCCTTGAACAGGAAATCATGAATGATCAAGCAAAAATGAATGAGGAACTGTATGCAAAGATCACAGCTTACCTGAAGAAATATGGAGAAGAGAAGGGACTTCAGGTTGTTCTCAAATATGACCCAACTAGTGATTTGCTCTACGGAGGCAAAACAATTGATATTACTCAGGATGTCATCAAGGGTTTGAATGAAACTTTTAAAGCGGAAAGTCTGAAGCCAGCAGCGAAGGCAGATTCAACTGCCACAAAGAAGTAAAATCAGGAATTTGAAAAGCCGGGAATGTGACCCGGCTTTTTTGTTTTCGGGGTTTATGTTTTAAATTCAAATCGTGAAAGGAAATGTTTTAGGGTTTTTAGGTGTCAAGCCTGATGAGCAACTTCAGGTGTTTCTTATGTTGGGTACCGGTTTTTTTATCGGTATTTTTTTGGCGACCTATCAGGTAACAGCCGAGTCCCTTTTTCTAAATAAACTAAGCGATCAGCTAGACAAAGCTTTTTTAGTCTCCGGTCTTCTGGGGATTGTGACCACAGCCCTGTTTTCATTTTTTCAGAATCGCATTCGCTTCATCGTGCTTTCCATTTTAAGCATCGTGATCATTATTGCCGCTACTTTCAACCTCTATTATTTCTATCATTACGGTGTTGGAGAGGTACAGAATGATACATTGTTTCTGATGTATTGTCTTATTGGCCCAATCACCGCAGTATTGCTCCTTTGCTATTGGGGTATTTTTGGCAGGTTATTTAATTTCAAGCAGTCGAAAAGGATTATTGGTTGGATTGATACCGGGCAATTAATAGCCATTATTGCTGCCAATTTTTTGATCCCTCTCACATCACGTCTTTTCGCAGATACTTCTGATTATTTATTGGTTTGCAATTTCAGCATTTTGGGTGCCCTGATCTGCCTGATTATCATTTCAATAAAGTTTGACCTCGCAAGAGTAAGTACTGACGCTAGTGTGCGAGATGAGACTAAGTTTACTAAAATATTCAAAGACCGGTATGTAGTGCTGCTCAGTTTGTTCCTCATCACCTCTATGGTGACTTTCATTTTTAATCAGTTCACTTTTCAAACGTTACTGAACAAACAGTACCCAAATCAACGTGATCTTACCAACTTCCTCGCTTATTTCAACGGGGCGATCTACGCCTTGAGCTTGCTCATGCAGGTATTTGTAAACGATAAGGTATTGACCACTTATGGAATTCGCATTTCGCTTTTTGTGCTACCGTCAGTTGTTGGACTGCTGGTCATAGCTTCGATACTGGCTGGATCTGCGTTTGGCTTTAACCCTGCCGAAAACCCGGAGACGTTTATCTACTTTTTTCTCTTTGTGGCGCTGACCAGACTTTTTAATAGTATGCTCAGGGATTCATTTGAAAACCCTGTATACAAACTGCTTTTTATACCCTTGGATGGTCGATACCGCTTTAGTATTCAGGCAAAAGTGGAAGGTGTTGTAAATGAGTTCGGCAGACTTATCGCTGGAGCATTCATTTTTCTATTTGCTTTAATACCCTTTTTCAGTTTGATGTGGATTTGTATTATCGTGATGGGTTTGCTGGTGTTTTACTTTATTGTTTCCAACAACTTATATTCAGAATACAAAAATAAGATTCGGTCTAAGCTGGAAAACACGGGATATCATCAGGATGTACTCGAGGTTGGATACTCTAGGATTATTTCCAAACTCGAAGAATTTCTTGGGTATCCTAAAGCATCCAGAGCTGTCTTTTCATTCAGGCTTTTGGAGAAAATTAATCCTACACATACCGGTGGTTGGGTGAATACGCTCATGAAAAGTGCCGATGAAAAGACGAGAGACTTTGCGCAGAAGCGCATGAATGAGATTAAAGGACTTTCTGTTTCAGAAAATTATGTAATAAAAATCGACCCATCCAGATCCACACAAGGGCATAAAAATATATTATCTAGGACAGATTTAGACTTATTACTTAATAGTGGAGGAGATATTCAGAAGACACGAATTCAGCGCTTAACCAGGTCTCAGGACTCCAAGGACAGGCATTATGCAGCCGAATTACTATTGCATACGTCCACATTAGACAACATTTCTTTTCTTATTGAACTTCTTGGTGATCGGGATAATCAAGTCAGGCTGGTAGCTATAAAAACTGCGGTAAAGAAATATAATAATGAGGTAATTTCTTCTCTGATTGAAAACCTTGTCAACCCACAATTCAGTAATGCCGCCATGAATGCCCTCATTCAAATTGGACAACCGACCCTTCAATTATTGGATAATTCATTTTACCGGTCAGGACAAAGTTCGCAGGTGATGACCAGAATTGTCCAGATTATTGGGTCAATAGGAGGTACAAAAGCTAAAGACTTTCTTTGGAATAAAATAGATTATCCCGACAAAGTAATTGTCTCTCAGGTGCTGCTTGCATTAGGACGATCAGGCTTTAAAGCCGGGCTGGCACAGGTGAGTCGGATAAAGTATGCCATTGAATCGGATGTTGCAGATATAACGTGGAACCTGGGTGCTATTGAAGAAGTGGGTGATCACCCTGGTTCAGTAGTAGTGAAACAGGCACTGGAACGAGAGGTTCAGAATGACATTGATCACGTTTATATGCTGTTGGCCATGTTATACGATACCCGGTCAATCCAGTTGGTAAAGGAAAGTATTGAAAGTGGAACGGCAGAAGGCGTAACTTATGCAATTGAATTACTTGATGTATTCCTTTCTGATCAATTGAAGCAGCGGGTGATGCCGATATTGGATGATGTAAGTAACACGGAAAAAATCAAACGGCTGGAGTTATTTTATCCCAGAGTTCAACTGGATGAAAAATTGGTTTTGAAATTTTTAATTAATCGTGACTTTACACAGAGTAACCGATGGACTAAAGCGTGTGTTTTGCACCAGATTGGAATTCTAAAAATTGAAGATTTTACTCTTGACCTGATCTCACAATTGTTTAATCCCGATCAACTCATTCGTGAGACTTCTGCCTGGGCATTACTTCAGATAGATCTTCATCTTTACCAATCAAATTCGATACGACTGGGCGATGATATAAAGAAATCACTTGACGCTGCCATATTAAGTCGTGGCATTGACTCAGCGCTCTTGCTATATGATAAAGTGCTCTTTTTGCAACGGATCAATTTGTTTGAAGGATTGGCGGGGATAACGCTTTCCTATGTGGCTGATATCTCAAAGAACGTGTTTTTGAAAAGGGATCAGGTATTATCTCTCGACATTGACCAGAGTAAGGACTTTTTGCTTGTGTATAAAGGCCATGTCCAATATTTTGAATTTGGAAATATGGTAGCCGATTTTCGCGAAGGACAGTTTTTAGGTGAGCAATTATCAGAATTAGAAAGACTGAATTCGAATGAAATCGTAGCCAGAGAAGAGACCATATTATTGAAATTCAAAAAAGATGAGTTTTATGAATTGCTCTCTGATCAGGTCAAACTTGCTGATAAAATTTTGGAATATATTTGATTTTGACTTAAATTTCACTGAATTTTTTTAACTGGAACTTTTCTATTTTTTTAAATACTACACTTTGGATAGTTATTTCGCTTATTTCCATCGGAGTTTACGAAATTTCAGAATTTACTTTAGGTAAAGGAAGATGTTAAATTATTCCGTCCAGACTGGCATATCGGGTGATTCATTGACAGAGGAAAAAGTTGGTGAATCTATACTTGGATTTAATCCATTTCCAGGGCTGCGTCCATTTTCCATTGAAGACGCTCATCTGTTTTTTGGTCGGGAAGACCAGGTGGATGAAATATTACTCAAACTAAACCAAAGCAGATCGGTTACGGTAGTTGGTTATTCCGGTAGCGGTAAATCCAGTTTAATGTACTGTGGTCTTATACCAGTACTGTATGGAGGGTTTATGACAGAGACTGGACCTCATTGGAAAGTCATTGTTTCAAGACCAGGAAATTCTCCCATAGAAAACCTGACCAATGATTCAATTGAATTTTTGATTCGTGAGGGTAGAATTGAAGAAGCAGACCGCCAGGTGCATAAAGCTATTATTGCTTCTGTTTTGCGAAATGGAACTAATGGTCTGGTTGAATTGACCAAATACTTACAGAGCTATTCCTCTGATAACATT
>JAYVTB010000049.1:0-31554 GCA_043774805.1 Cyclobacteriaceae bacterium
TAGTGTGGTGGTAGTATAAAAGCCACCATTGAGGCTACTTAAGTTTTGATTGGTTGAAGTATTGTTTATTGGATCGGTGATGAGCTGACCATTTCTCCAGGTAAAGGTATAATTGCCAATGGCCCCGATGAGGTTGGTAACAGTGGCCGCAGCCGTTCCATTGAAGTTAGCAGCAGGGTTCGTTAACGAAGCATCACAGATACTGTTCGGAGTTTGGGCAAGTGTCACTACAGGAATCACCCGATTATCGGGCACTTCAACAGTGGCAGTATTCTTACAACCATTGGATTGATTGGTTACTTGAATAGTAAAAAAAGCACCCACCGCACCCTGGCGGTTGGCAAGCATTGGAGTTGTAGCTCCACCTATTGGTGAGGCAGTGTTAGCACCTGTGTGCCATTGAAAGACATAAGGAGCCCCGGTGCCGACACCGTCAACATTAGTCACTAATGCTTGCCCGTTGGCGAGAGCAGGATCACAGTTAGTTGAACCAACCGCACTGGTGGTAATGACTGGAGGAGCTGAAGTATTCTTGACTTCTTTAGTATTCGGAAGGGATTTACATCCAAGACTAACCCGATCTACCGTAGCGGTATAGAATCCTCCGTCAAGTTGACTGAGCACAGGATTCTTACTATCAGCAACGGCAATCGTTGGATCGCTTACCTGTGTGCCATCAAACCAACTGAATTTATAATCAGTAAAATCAACGACCGGAACACCTTTGAATGTAACCGAAGCGGTTACTTTTCCATTAAAATTTGTTCCTGCCAGTAAGGGATCGCAAATTGAATTATCCGTAGGAGTGAGCGTAATCACAGGCACGTTGACGTCCTCAGAAATAATATACTTGGCGGTAGCGGAGCAATTGAGGGGCGTGGTTATTTTCACAGTATAATAAAGCCCTCCACCTTTAACACCATTGACGGTTTCTCCTTTCGTTCCAGAAACAGTTTCAGGGCCACCTGCGATTGGGATTTTGTTCGCGGCCAATGTATTATCTCCCCTAAACCATTCGAATGTAAAATCGGTAGGATTTGTATATCCTGCTGCGGTACCACTCCCTAATAGTACACCATTGGATTTTGAAGGATCGCAAGAGGTTTGCGGTGTTATTTCAGTGATGGAGGCGGTCGGTAATACAATGCTGTTAGTTATTTCAATTACCTTAGGAACTCCCACGCATTGAGTTGAAATCCTGGTTATTTCAACCTGGTAAAATCCGACCGCTAATCCCGTTCGGGTAGGCCCGGTTCCATTGGCAGCAGGGAGAATACTTCCTCTCGTGCCAGCAACATTATTATAAAAGTACCAGTTGAAAATATATTCAGCGGGATTTTGCTCCACGTTGCTTAAAAACGCTTTTGCGGTAACAGAGCCACTGCTTTGATTCGAACAATCAACTACGTTTTGCAAAACGGAAGGTGTAACGTCCGGTTCAAAGGCAAGGTCTTGAACTGCGGAGTTTGCTGATGTGGTACAACCATTTCGTGTTACAACTACGGTATAATTATCTCCTTTTAAACCATCGGCAATGGAGGTGGTAACCCCTAAGGGAACAGCATTGCTGAACCACGCAAAAGTGTATCCTGTGTTTCCACCGGCCACCTGTGCTTCTAACTTTCCATTTGGCGGATTACATTGAGTTTGATCAGAGAGGACATTTACTGTCACTGTAGGAATCGTAATGGCAAGGACAACGTTCATACTCACCGGTGCAGAAGAGCAGCCTTTTTGAGTGTTTGTAACCACTAAGGTATAGTCACCTGCCGCCAATGCAGTAATTATAGCGCTTTGTCCGCCCTGGGCTGCAGCGATAGGGGTAGTAGTTCCTATACCGGAGTACCACTGAAATGCATATGGGCTAAAGTCAAATACCTCAGTAGCGCCTTTAAATACCCGCGACCTTAATTCACCGGTGTTTGGGTCGGCTGCTACGCATTTGAGGTTATCCTGAAACTTGTTGATCTGGGCGGTAAATGGAGAAGGCACCACCGTAACTTTATAAACATTATTGGTGATTGAACATTCTTTTGTTGTTTGACCTGACGCTGCAATTGGAAGAACTGCCCCATCATTGTACAAGGCCACGTACATATCAAACGTCAGACCATCCCCATTAAAAACAATTGGGCTGGAAAGAATAGATTGCCCAACCTGGAGGTTGATTATATTGATGGTCGTATTATGTAATCTTGTTGCCCCGGGCAAGCGCGGGTCACCTTTAAAAAAGCTAACCGGCACAACATCAGTAATCGGAATATCACCAATATTCGCATACCGAACCTGAACGGTAATATCCAGATTTCCGCATATGGGTGGAGTGACAATAATAGCAGGATTAACAACACCATCGCCATTGGTATCCACACCGGGTGTATTTGGGTCATCTCCTGAAAAAGTTAGGTCAGGCGCAGGAAATACAGGACATCCATTGGCATTTAGGAAGGGCACCTGATTTAAAAAAACGTTCATCGGTCGTTGAGGCCCAGGCAAACCATTTGGACATGGAGCATTTGAAAATATCAGATTTTGATTAAGTTGAGGAAATGGTAAAGTAAGGTTATCGTTGATGTTAACAACAAAGTATCCGGGCTGATTCCATACTTTTCGGGTTGGCAACCAGGAATTGTTATTTGAAAAGTAATAACGCACCTGACCTAAAGCCTGCTGTTGAATGTCATCATTGATGTCAAAGCTATTACTGGTGTTACAGGTCACGCAGATATCAGTGGCGCCATCTCCATTCACATCCGCAATCACGGGGCCTTCTGAATAGGTATGCGATTGACAGACCACCGACCATTGTAAATTCACTCCTGTTGGTGCATCAATTACATTGAGTGATTGTGAATCCCGATATACCATTTCTGGTTTACCGTCATTATTGAAATCGTAAATCGTGACGGTGAGAACGCCAGATCGGGAGTCATTGATGGACCGGTATCCAATATTTCCGGTTGCCGTTGCCGTAGAATTTTGGGTCCATAAGGTTACCAGTCCTGTTCCTGCAGCGTCAGTGGTTAAACAAAAAAGTTGGTTGCCGGCAATAAAAGACAGGTCAGATTTCCCATCGCCATTTGCGTCTCCTACATTTACTCTACCTGTACCCCAGATCCACCCACTTGAATAGCTTGCATAGTTGGGATCAGCAACTGCTAAACCCAGTTCAGTATTGCTAGGTGTAACTTTATAAGCAAGCGTATTCTTTTGCAAGTTCCAATAAAATACTGCGGTCCGACCTACAGTAGAATTAAGTGCGCCAGAAATTACCACATCAATAAAGCCATCGCCATCGATATCTGCCACACTGGTACTGCTATGCGTGTCAACACCATACTCTACCGGGTCATTCATGAGTTTCACAAAGCACTTTGTGGCAGGAAAATCTACATTCATGTCTTTTACAAGTGTTAAGGCGGCAGGAGCTGCAGGATTTCTGTTAGTCAGAGAAGGAATGGAATATATTTTAGTACCGCAAATCAATTCCATTTTGCTATCGCCAGTCACTGTTACAGCAGCAGGAGCAGAGGTAACATCACTATCCCAAAGAGCAGTATTCAATTCATTTTTAGCTCCTTCGCTGGCAAGCAAAGCCCCTGTTTCGGCAGCGTATATACGGTCGCGTAAATAAATCTCAGCTTTGCCATCTCCATCCATATCGGCAATACCAAATATGCCAGGTCGGTTGGTACCCAAAGGGATAGGTGGATACATATAGTCTAGTCCGCTGGGATCGGCATGTAGATATTTAAGAGCGACCAAATAAAAAGTGGTTGGTGGTGTTTTAGGATTTCCTCCCCGGTTACTAACAATACCAAAAATTTCGGCTCGTCCATTGGGTGCTTTGTCTACATCGGCAATTAAGAGTTCCAATTCAAACAATAGTCGGCTTGGCGAGACACCAGCAAACGCTGGGAAGTCGTTCTTCTTTCCACTCAGATTGAAACTTGCCTTAATTTTCCCAGCTGCCGTTCCATCAGGCTGAGGACCAGTTGTGGCGATTACACGGATTTCATTATTCCATTTGGAAGCAACGACCCCATCAGGAATTCCATCGTTATCAACATCTCCAACAACTACTTTTGACTGAGTATCAGCGGTATTTTGTTGCGATTCTACAGGTGCTCCAATTCCAGCAAATGGGTTCCCAGCGGGTGGGGTAAGACTGCAATTGGATGTACCCGAGCCAACAAAAGAAAGGCCGAAATACTGAGCGCAATCTCCGATATCTGCAGCATCTACTTTTCCATCGCCATCATTATCGATACTGTCAAAGCAATTGCAACCTTTTTCAACCGCTGGGGCGAAGACACAACCACCCGGACACACTCCGGCATTGACAGTACTTCTTGGATCGCAGGTGTTTTGAGTTATGGGAGTTTGTGCCTGAGAGTCTAAGACTCTGCCAACGAGTAGTGTAAAAAAAATCAAAAACAATATGACTTTTCCAGTAAAGACTTTTTGATCACACGTTATCATTCTATCAAAAAATTATCGTATAACTAATACTGATCCAGTAACAGGGGTTGTGGTCGGGCAGCTAAAAACATAATAGTAGGTTCCAGCCGGAACCTCTTTTCCTTCAAAGGTACCATCCCAACCGTTAATAGGATAACCTAACTTCTGAAAAACCTTCCGGCCACGTCCATCAAAAATATTCATGGTACAATCCTGTTTGCTGTCTGCATCGGGTATAATCCAGAAATCATTTTGCTGATCACCATTTGGGGTAAATACTGCTGGAAATTCTGTATTGGGGGGTAAACACCCTGTAGTTTTCTCATTGATGGTGATGGTCGCGGAGCCTTTACAGCCACTGGGGTCAACTGTATTTACCGTATAATCGGAAGGTGTAGTGACATCAGTAAAAGAAGTAGTGGCATTGGTACTCCATGCGTATTCCTTGAACAATCCAAGTGCCGTTAAAGTAGATGTCTCAGATCCATTGGCACAGACATCTGGTAATGTGGCACTAATTGTTGGTTGCGTTCCCACAATGACATTGATGTTTTTGGTCACGTTACCAGTACAGCCGGTTACCCCTGCATAACTAACCGTAAGTTTTGGATTGTACGATTTGGCTGCAGTGTAGGCGTGAGTTGGGTCTTCTAAACTGCTGATACCCGTATCGTCAAAGTCCCACGCATAAACAACAGAAGTTACCCGTGAGTCAGTTATTGAGCTATTCAAAAAGGTCATGATGTTTCCCACACAGCCAGTAGCTTCAATGGTGAAGTTGGCTACAGGTACAGCATAGGCAACCACTGTCACAGGAGTTGTTACTTGTGAGCAGCCCAATGCAGTGTTGCTTACTTTTACTTTATAAGCGCCTTCCTGGGTTACGGTAAGAGTGGTGGATGTTTGACCACTGATATTGGCACCATCTTTCATCCATTGATAGCTATAACCCGTTTCTGCATTTACCGAGAGTGCGAGGGATTGACCCTGGCACATGCTATTGGAAGCGCTGGTGCTGGATATAGCAAAACTACTAAAGGTGACAACATCAATTCGTTTTGTAACCGTGTTGCTGGAGCAATCTCCAACCTTTATGGTAAGTGAATAAATTCCTGCATTGGCTGCCGTAGCACCGGAGATAGGAGGAGGCGAGGCTGAGGTAGAGGTGAAATTATTAGGTCCAGTCCACGAATAAGTAGCTCCGCTAACAGGTGAAGTTGATAGTGTAAGAGTGGTGCCGGCACAAAGTGGAGTATTGGCGGTAATGACGGGATCAGCGGGTAGGGTACCTGCACCGGACTGAACAATAACAGAGGCAGATGTCACTGCACAAGCAGTGCCTTCTCCGGTCGCGGTTACGGTATAGCTGGCGGCCGCAGTTATATCTGCAAAGGGTTCTGCATTATTTTTAATGGAATTGAATCCATTACTCCAGTTGAAGGTTACGCCAGGGCTTGAAATGGTGACCAGTCGAATGGTTTGTGCCGGACAAATGATAAGAGGAGGAATATTTTGTATTTCAGGTTTATGGCAGTTTTTATTTCTTAGTATGTCTACGGAATATGGTCCCGCAGTAGGAATGAAAGAGGTAAAGGCAATATCTGGCTTGGCATCACCATCAAGGTCTCCTGCGCGAACAAACCAGTTATTCTTGCCGGTAGGCACCGTTACTTTGGTGAACCCAACAGGTAACAGATTAGTGTTATGTAAAAATACATTCAACGTAGCTGCGCCCCTGCTGGGGATTATAAAGTCAGGAAAGCCGTCACCATTAAGGTCGCTGACATCGATTCCAAACGGTTGAGCATCGGTGGCTAAGGTGATGGGGGCTTCAAATGAAAACGAGGTCTTGTTTATCAGCACCATCGCCTGTGCGGTGAAAAGGCTCGTAGTGATAATGTCCAACTTACCATCCCGGTTGAAATCGGTTGTAGCCAGATCATTGAATTGACCCGGCAATGATACCTTGGTAATATTGGAGAATATGAATTCCGATGGCGTGCTTACATTTTTCAGCACAAAAAGATCCGAACTTTGATTTCTGGACACCACAATATCGGTCTTCCCATCACTATCCATATCCTGAAGTTCGAGGGCTAATGTTTCGGTTGCACCTGTAACAGCAATTTTTACGGGAGTGGTATTGATGGAAAGTGTTCCTCCAGCGCTTTGATTTTTGAATATGTAAATATTGTTTGTTGCCGAGTTGGTTACTACAATTTCTGGTTTGCCATCACCATTTAAATCAGATATCCCCACTTCACGAGCACCTTGAATAATATCCAACGTGAGAACAAGCGGTGCAGAAAAATTTGGATTACCAACAGAACTTGTATTCATTAAAACAAACACGGTATTAGAAGTGGTGCCGCTGCGTGAAGCAACCAGGTCGGGTTTGCCATCAAGATTGAGATCACCTACTGCCAAGTGTCCTGTTGGGGCACCGAGATTTAATGCGGCTAATGTTGTATTGATAAAACTGATGTTGCCTACCGTACTCTGGTTCATCATAAGGGCCATGGTTGAGGCGGTAGGTTCATTTCTCGATCCAATTAAATCGGGCTTATTATCTCCATCTACATCCATTGAAATAATATCAAAAATTGCGTTTGAGCTCGGGATACTCAATGGAGCCGCAAGTTTGGAGGGGTCAAACCCTTCTCCACTAAAGACGGGCATGAATTTCAATTTGGATTGTGCCGAGAGGTGACTGGATAGGTTTACCACGGTGACATTTGAATGTCTTGCTTGTGCCGGCACCTCCACTTCAATTGAAAAATCGGTAGATGAAATAATCTTCCCCTGAACCTGATCAAACCAAACCTGTAATTGTGAAAAATTAGAGCTAAAGCCACTTCCACTGATGAGTAACTTTGTTTTTGGAAATGAAGTTAATGGTTCAATTTTTTGGATAACAGGCCCTTGAGCAAGGGCAGCCTGAAGACCAAAGAGTAAAATTATTGCAATACAATACAGCTTTTCCCTCATAAGTTTAATTCTGAACAGTTAATAACCAAGCATCCTTGAATATCGGCATTTTTCGATACTTATCCCGTACGGATCTTGTCTCATTTATATCATCTCCAGCAAAAATGTGAACGTACCAAAGGTTTTTTTCCGTCAGAAAGCCATAATTCGCGTTGAATCCTGTATCCACGAGCCTTCTGGCCATACTTTTGGCGTTTGCGATTGATCCAAATACACCAGCAATCACATAGTTTCCAGTTTTTAGCTCTTGCGCGTTGGAGCCTCTTTTTACCGTCTCGTGCCGTTCCACTGGAGCGACCTCAGTAATTTCTGGCGTTTTTATTGACGCCCTCAGTGTATTGATTTCTGCTATTTTATCTTTGGGATATTGCTCTTTCGGATATAAAAGACTCGCGGCTTCATAGTCGGCTAAGGCTTCCACATAACTCTTCGAGGATAATTCACCATCAGCTTTCCTGATATTTGCTTGATAGGAGATGGCTTTGTCTGCCTCCTTAACCTGAGTTTTAGGGTAATTCTCAGAAGGCCTAATCTGTAGCGCTTCGCTGTAAGCTATTTTAGCTTCTTCATAATTCTTAGCAGTCATTGCCTTATCCGCTTTAGCGATAGCATCCTTATATTTTTTGTCGCCTCCTTCGGTGTTCATTGCCGCCATAAGGGCATTGATCTCCGCGATTTTATCTTTCGGATACTGTTCATTCGGACTCAACGTACTTGCTGCTTCGTAGTCCGTTAGCGCTTGTTGGTAGTTTTTAGCGGCTAATTCAGTATTGGCTTTCTTAATTTTTGACGTGTAAGCGATGATTTTATCAATTTCTGCAATTCTTGTTTTAGGGTAGCTTTCGGTTGGCTTGTATTTCTGTGCTTCATAGTAGGAGAGCCTGGACTCTTCAAAGTTTTTAGCAGTAAATGCCTTATCTGCTTTAGCAATCGCTGCGAGATAATTTTCATTCAGCAACTGTGTCTTCGTTTTCTTCGGAAGTTCGGTGTGAACAAAGGAATACATTGGCAATGGTTGACTCGTCTTACTCTTGCTTTTTGTTTTCGATTTTGATGCACCACCCAGTATACTGAGATGAACTTCGTAGGTAGGGAAACTAAGTTCATTGACGCCTGTATTTTTTACAGTATAAGACGCTCCTACGGCAAATCTATTTTTCACCTTTATTCCTCCAAGCGCTGAAATTCCAAAATCCTGCTTGTATGAACCACCAAGCCAAACCAAATGACTTAGATGGAGGACTCCTGCAAATTCATATTGAGAGGGTAGGCCATTGTTAATTCGATAGACCGCGTATGGTTCGAAAACATGCTTATTATCCGCGAAATAAAACCGGTTGCTCGCATGTAGTACTAGCGCTTGAAATGGCTGAACTTCTGTTACTGTAAAGGCATCCTTACTCACATAGGATGGAGTGAACAAATTCGGTAATGCAGCCCCGATATGGAATGACTTTATATGAAGGGATATTCCAGCATTTCCAATAATAGATGAGTGTTGGTTCAACAAATTGACCAGGGCTGGATCACTTCCTAAATTTTGATTTTGAATTTTGTTGAGGTCAACCGTATTCCACGACCCACCTCCAGAAATTCCGAAACGAATGTATTTCTCCTCACCCAATGGAACCGAATAAGCCACTGTAATTAACAAGCCGGAATTAGAGAGAATACCTCGTTTATCATTCGCAACATTTACTCCCATACTCAACCTGGATTTAAGCGGGGCGTGATAACTAAAATTGGCAATTGTAGGGCTGCCTTCAATACCTGACCATTGCTTGCGGTAGGCAAGAAACAGGGCACTGCTACCATCAATGCCGGCAAAGGATGGATTTAATGAGTAAGGATTGAAAAAAAACTGAGTAAAATTACCCGTGTCCTGTGCAAAAGTCAGATTAGAAAAAGAGGCCAAGAAGAACAAAATCAAGTACTTAGATTTTTGCATATAATCGCGGTAGTAACAAATCTACAAAAAAACATACAACCCTCTCAGTTTACCATATCCTGTTATTTTTGTTGATCTTAATTTTATCCGAAGAGTAACCCTAGGACAATTAACTTTTATCTAAATGGTCAGGAATCAAAAAGGGTAGCCAATACCAACATTATAGATAACCGGTTCCTTATCAACTCCGTAAGGTTTAAAAAATCTAAACTGATCAAACACAAATCGATCACCCTGCTCTCGTCCGGGGTCATACACTTTAATGCCTACATCCAGGCGTAGTACCAAAAAGGAAAAATCAAACCGCAACCCAAAGCCACTTCCTATTCCCAGTTCACGATAGAAATTTTTATCAAATTTGGAGGAACCTTGCCAAGGTGGCTTCGCAGATGATTCTCCGCTGAGTTGTACTTCTTTAAATGACCAGACGTTTCCCGCATCGATGAAGACTGCTCCGTTAACAAATCCGAAGAGCTTCCTGCGCAGTTCGATGCTACCTTCCAGCATGATATCTCCCGGTTTCTCATAACTGTAATCAAACAAACCATCGGCTTTTGGATTGGCACTTAGGTTGGGAGGAATTGTACCCACGCCCAATCTTCTAGGACGCCAGGCCCGAATGCTATTACTACCACCGACAAAAAAGTATTTCTCATAGGGAAGTACTTCATTGGAACTATAGGCAAAGCCAACTCCTGTGTTGATGCGATATGCCAACAGTGTATTTCTGTCTATTACTTTCGTCTTTCGTATATCGAAGCTGAATCGAACGTACTTATAATTTTCTAGTCCCAGGTTGGTGACAAATTTAGGAGTGGCAAAATTGGACAATGTTCCACCTGTTTCTGCCTGTGCCCGGATATAAAGGGAGCTTCGCTCAGTGTTGCCATAGTTATTCGGATTCCACGTCACTCCGAAAATTATACTGCTTACAAAAGAGGGCTTAAATGAATTTCGAAGGTTGTTGCCTTGATTTTCCTGGAGGCTGGTGAGCAAAGAATCAAATGCCGGATCGAGCGTGGATCGTATGGCGTTTAGGCTGATCAGCGTTAGCGAATATTGCGTGGTCTGTTTATTCTCCCAGGTGTAGGTATCCGAAAGCGTAGTAATGGATCGTTGGTATTCCGGTCGGTCAGTATAGGTATAACCGGCCAACAGGCGCGTGCGAGGATTGTACTTACCCAACTTGTACGCTTTACTTTCTTTAAAGGGAAACAGGAATTGGGGAAAAAGTATGCTTCCGTTTATACCGGCTTCGGTACTTTTATAAAAATTGCTGGCATCAGTGGCTGAGGCAACACCCTCAAATCCAAACCGTCCGTTGATTTCAATGATCTCAAGTCCCTTGAAAACATTTCGCTTTTTAAAATTGGTACTGAAATAAGGACCAGGAAAACCCTGCGTCACCGTCATGCCTGCTTCGTTCGACCAGGAATATAGGTCAAGAGGACTGGAGAATATATTGGCGATAAACCGTCCACCGGAAGTGTCATAATTGATGTTGATGAATTTGAAGATATCAAGATTCGCAAGCTGTCGCTGAGTATTAAATGTTTTTGATCGGCTATAAAGACTGTCTTTATGAATGAATACACGCTGACCTAGAATTTTCTTGCTGTATTGATTTTTAAAATAACTAAAGGTGATATCACGGTAGGCTTTTGATTGCCTCTTGATGTTATCTTTTGCGTTCACAGCTGCATCGGTCGTGAAGATAATGGAATCCACTTCAAATTTTTGATGATAATCCCTTCGCGGTGGATTTTTTATTTCGATTTGCAATGCAATGCCATGATCATCAGTGAACCCGGTGTCAACAGCAAATTCAATGTATTGTCTTGAGAAATCATAGTAACCCCGGTCTTTAAGGAACACATCAATTCGTTCGCGCTCTTTATTTAATTTACCCTGATCGTATTGCTCATATTTTTTTACCAGGCTCAAGTTTGATTCCTTATTCAAAAGGGATAAGACCGCTTTATCGGGTACCTGGTAAAATATGGTGTCGTAATAATATGGACGCCCCGGTATGATTTTATAAGTAACACTTACTCTTTTCTTAAACTCAGCCGTGGTAAATGTGACATGCCCGATAAAGTATCCTTTTGTGAAAAGGTAATTTGCAATTTTATCACGTGTGAGGTTAATGCTTGCAGAATCAAATACGGTAGCTGGCTCACCCCATTGCATGAAATTGTTACCATTCTGAATCTTCTTGGTAACTGCATCTACTTTTTGTTGTCGTTTATATTGCAGTTGATTTATTTTCGTCTGCTTTTTTGTGGCCGCTATTTTCTGATCGAACTTGGCTTCAATGGCGGTCTTCTTATCGATGAACTTCTGCTGGTTATAATGCTTTTTTCCCTCCTGATGCATCCACACTAACGAGTTAATAGGAAGCCCTAAAAGCCGTCTGTTAACTTTTTTTACATATAGATCGGGGAGAGGGGATGAATTAAATCCTTTTGGCGCGTCAATTTTTTGGCGATACAGTAACTTTTGATTTTCTTGGAGATAGCGGGTACCTAAACAACTGCTTAAGAGCAAAGGCAGAAGCAATAGCCAACCAATTCTTTTTATCTTTTTCAATATGATCTCCAAAGCCAAAGTTAAGTACATCAAATCGTTGCAAGTAAAGAAATACCGCGTACAGGAACAAAGCTTTGTCGTGGAGGGGGCCAAAAGTGTAATTGAATTATTGAAGTCTGATTTTGTGACGACCTGGGTGGCGGCTACTGAAGATTTTATTCATCAACATCAACGACAACTGAATGCGAGCAGAGTTGAAGTAGTTGCTGCCACTGTTGGGCAATTGACTGAACTGGGAAGTTTTCAAACCAATGATGCAGCGCTGGCCGTGGCCCAGATCAAACCCAATCGATTTCTTTCAATAGACGAGGGTGAAATTGCTCTTGTATTGGATTCAATTCGCGACCCTGGAAATCTGGGCACCATCATTCGCACAGCCGACTGGTATGGAGTTAAGAATATCATCGCCTCCGAGGATACAGCCGATTTTTATAATCCCAAAGTGCTTAGCGCCAGTATGGGTTCTTTTTGCAGAGTTGCCATACAATATGTTTCGTTAGTGGATTATCTCACAACTGCGCATAAAACAATTTATGGTACTTTTTTGGAAGGGACTGATGTGCACGAATTTTCCTTTTCAACGGGTGGTTTTGTGATCATTGGTAATGAATCAATCGGAATATCACCAGAGGTTGAAAGACTGGTTAGTCAGAAAATTACGCTTCCCCGCTATGGAAAAGCGGAGTCACTCAACGCTGCCATTGCAACCGGAATCGTGCTGGACGTGATCAGACAGTCACAAAAATGAACTGCTTTCCTTCGCTGCTTCTTCAGAAATGTTTTGAGCATTCTCTTTCCCGAGGTAGCGATCAATCACGTAATGCCCTAAGTAAATAAGAGGAGTTAGTAATATAGCTACGGAGAATTTATAGATATAGTTGGTGATGCCGATGGCAATAATCTGCTCACCAGAAAAGAGGCCGATGAAAGCGATATATAAAACCACAAAACTATCAATGAATTGCGATACCAGTGTAGAGCCGGTCGCTCTGAGCCAGAGCATTCGATGCCCGGTGATTTTGCGCAGTCGTTGAAACACGAAGACATCTACTAATTGGCTAATCAAGAAAGCCGCAAGTGATCCGATGATGATGCGCTGCCCTTGACCTAAAATTTTATTGAAGGCAAAATCCATATTGAAGTAGTTGCCTTCTGCATCCTGACTATTGGCATCCAGCCACCATTGCGCAGGGGGAAGTTTCATGGTTAAGAAGATCACAATGAATGAATAACCGATGAAGAATGCTGCCAGGTAACTGATTCTTTTCACACCTGGCTTTCCAAAATATTCGTTGATCAAATCGGAGGTGATAAACACCACGGGCCAGATCACAGCACCAGCAGTCAGGTTGAAGTCCATGGTAAATCCCAAAATATTTAAGTGTGCCGGTTGAAATCCCAGTGTATTTTCGCCTGAGAAAATTTTAACGCCAATCAGTTCTGCTATGATGGCGTTGGTGAGGAATATTCCTGCGAGGATTACAAAAAGCCGATTCTTTTTTTGTTCGAGTGTCATGCGTTTAATTCAAATGTATTTCCTTCCATGGCCAATTCGGTATTTACAAAAATTTCGCGAGCCTCTAATAACATTGGTTCCAGTTCACGGTAGCGCGCAGAAAAATGACCAATCAGTAATTTATGGGCGCCACATTGCTTTGCCATGTTAGCAGCTTCCGCGGCCGTACTGTGTTTGGTCTCATGGGCTTTGTCTTTTTCTTCCTCCATAAAGGTAGCTTCATGATATAAAAGGTCTACATCGCGAATTTGTTCAATCATTTTTTCATTCCATGCCGTGTCAGAACAAAACGCGTAAGAGAAAGAAGGCAGAGCCGGTATCGTATATTCACTGTTAAGATAAATGAGGTTATCATTTTCATCACGTACATCCTCGCCCGTTTTTAGTTGTGCGATGTGTTGCAGCAACATTCCCTCTTTTAATTTGTCTTTATTGATTTTCCGTGGCTTTGGATTTTCACGAAACAGGAAGCCCGCACAAGCCAATTTGTGATTCAGAGGAATGGTATGAACGGTGAAGACATCGTCTTCGTGAATCAGTCTTATTTGTGAAGCATCGAACGAATGGAAAATGATGGTAAAATTGAGAGCGGAATTTGAATACTTTAACTGGAGCATGATAATTTCATCCAATCCTTTTTGACTGTGGAGATGAAGATCATTAACTCGTCTTTGCAGGTGCATAGAAAAGAGTAGCCCCATCAGCCCAAGGTAATGATCACCATGTAAATGACTAATGAAGATATGATCGATTTTATGAATGGGTACCTGGTAACGTGTCAATTGCATTTGAGCGCCTTCACCACAATCGATCAGGATGTGTTTGTTCTGGATATTCAGGTATTGACACGTTGGGAATCTTCCATAGGCAGGTAAAGCACCGCTGGATCCTAAGATGGTAAGTTTTACACTCATGCGTATTGAACCTAATAAAAAAGCCTGATAATCTCAGGCCTTCATTATAAATGTTATTGGAAGATATTAATCTTCGTCCTTCATGTCTTTTTCGATCTCGTGCATGAACACGGCATCAATACCTTCTTCTACGGTAGGCAGGATGTTCAAGACACTGTCTAACTGAGAAATCTTAATCAGTTTCATCGTGTGATCCGATAGTCGGGCAAGAATGAAAATCCCGTTATCTTCTTGTAAAATACGATTGCCAACCAGGAGGGCACTTAATCCGGACGAATCCGTGTATTTCACTTCCGATAAGTCTAATATAATATTGCGAACTCCTTCCGCATGCAGCGTAACCATTTCTGATTTTAACTGAGGAGCAATGTTGGAATCTAACTTTTCTTCATTGAGGCGGAGGAGGGTGTACTTTTCTTGCTTATCGACAGAATACTTCATAATGAGGTTTTACAGGGCTAAAATTAACTTATTTTATGTAATTAACGATACTCTTTTCAATTCGTTCGAGTAAGGTCTGATAATTAACCGGGGCAAGGGTCTCTCCGGTCATTTGATAATATAATTCCTGATAGCGTTCGGAAATGGATATCACAATCGCATCTGTCATTTCTGGTACTTTCTGTCCGTCTTTGCCCTGAAAGCCATTCTCGATCAACCATTGCCTCACAAATTCTTTCGAAAGTTGTTTTTGTGGTTCTCCAGTTTTCTGTCTTTCTGCATATCCCTGCTTGTAAAAATAACGCGATGAGTCAGGAGTATGTACTTCATCAATAAGGTAGATGGCGCCATTGTGCTTTCCGAATTCATATTTAGTGTCAACTAATATCAATCCGCGTTCTGCTGCCAGTTGAGTTCCTTTTTCAAAAAGTCGTAGCGTGAATGTTTCCAGTTGAGTGTAATCTTCTTTGCTCACGATGCCTCGGGCCAGAATTTCTTCCCTGGAAATATCTTCATCATGACCAACCTGGGCCTTTGTGGTAGGGGTAATGATAGGGATGGGGAGTTTATCATTTTCTTTAAGTCCTTCCGGAAGGGTTACTCCACAAAGTATTCTCTTGCCTGCTTTATATTCACGGGCGGCATGACCAGCCAGGTATCCTCTCACAACCATTTCAACAGGAAACGGCACACACTTAAATCCTACGGTTACATTCGGATCAGGCGTATTGATAACCCAATTGGGTACCAAGTTTTTGGTCGCTTCCAGATTACGTGCCGCGATCTGGTTGAGTACCCTACCTTTATCAGGAATTGCCCGGGGAAGGATAACATCAAATGCAGAAATGCGATCGGTGGCCACCATCGCCATGGTTTCTCCGAAATAATATACGTCCCTTACTTTACCGCTATAAAACCCAGTCTGACCTTTGAACTGGAAATGCGTCTCTTTGATTGCTTCCATGGCTTGTATCGATTGACGCAAAATAGCTAAGGAAGTATTTACACTACAACTTCCTTTCTACTTTATTTCTCCTTCCGTCAATAATCCGGCTTTGAAAACCAGCGTCTTGATCAATTCGCCCGATTCGTTATACTCCTTCCAATCACCATGCTTTTTGTTGGCGATGTAACTGCCTTGCTCCTTTATTTTTTCATTCGGGTAGTAAGAAGTATAGAGTCCGTGTTGCCGGTTTGATCGGTACTCGGCCTGAGAAAGGAGTTTGCCATCGTCATAGAAATTTTTAACTATACCGTGCAGCATATTAAACTTCCAGCTTTCTTCGGTTGCCTTCACTCCGTTTGAATGATAGGTCGTTCTCATGCCGCTGAGCTGACCATTCTGATAGATCTCTTTAGTGGAAACTGTGGTTCCATCAGTAAAATAATAAGACCATGTTCCATATGGCTTTCCATCGCGGAATATTTTCTCTGATTGCATTTTCCCATCTTCAAAATATTCTGTTTGCCTGCTCTCAGACCCTCCCAATGAAATCTGTTCTTTCAATTTCACTGTTCCATTGGCATAGTAGTCGAAGTTGCTTCCAATTCGTCCGCCTTCTTTGTATTGGTATTTATGTCGAATCGTGCCGTCAGCAAAATACCCGATGTTATCACCATGAAGACGTGAATTCATGAAATGTCCTTCCAGTAGCTTATGACCTTCCGGATCATAATAGGTAAAGTCGCCCACCTTCTCACCTTCCTTGATGGCATACACCATTTCTAATTGAGTGTTGGGATAGTAGAGCTTAAAGAATCCGCTTACAAAGCCGTCTTTATAGTTAGCCTCGCTTTCGAGCGATCCACTTTCATAATAGGTTTTTGATATTCCGTTGGGTTGTTGATTCTTGTAATTGATTTCTTTCTGGATTTTTCCGGAAGGATAATATTCCTTCACCAGTCCATCGGGTTTACCCTTAACAAACTTACCTTCCTGCTTGATGATCCCCGTTGGAAAATAAGATTTGATACTATCTACCAATTTGTTGTTTTGATAGAACGCTTGTTGAATCGGATGGCCATGTTCATCGTAAACTTCAACGGTGCCATGCCGCATTCCATTCTCATAGCTGATCTTGCGAATGAGTTTACCGTTTTCGTGGTATTCATAAAATGTTCCCCACCTCACTCCATTTTTAAACTCCCCTTCAATGGCAAGGTTTCCGTTTGCAAAAAACTTGCGGTACTTACCCTCCATGGTTTGACCATCTTGTGCCGAAACAAAGTAGTCTTCATGGACGCGCAGTTGCATGGGATCGTGATAGGTTTTAATTTCCTTTTGCGCAAGACCAACATGCCCGATCAATAAGAAACCAAGGAGGAAAATTCGGAACATCATTTATCAATTGAAGTTAGAAAACGAGGAAAACCAACCGATGTTGTGTTACATTTTTTCAATCACAATGGCGGAAGCACCACCACCGCCATTACAGATTCCGGCAACGCCAATGGTCTCATTATTCTGTTTTAGTACATTCGCTAGCGTAATCGTGATACGAGCACCGGAAGCACCCAACGGATGGCCCAGTGCCACTGCGCCTCCGTTAACATTCACTTTGCTGGGATCAATACCCAACTTGATATTGTTGGCTATGGCTACGGCAGAAAATGCTTCATTGATTTCGTAGTAAGCAACGTCTCCTTTATCAACGCCAGCCATTTTCATGGCTTTAGGAATTGCAATGGAAGGGGTGGTAGTGAACCACATCGGATCTTGTGCTGCATCGGCAAAGCCGAGGATTTTTGCGATAGGAGTAATACCGAGTTCTTTTGCTTTCTCTTTACTCATTAAGATCACGGCAGCTCCACCATCATTTATAGTGGAAGCGTTGGCCGCAGTGACGGTTCCATCTTTGGTAAACACCGCTTTGAGTCCTGGTATCTTATCGAAGTTCACGTTTTTATACTCTTCATCTTCTGAGAAAAGAGTTACATCTCCTTTGCGGCCGGTAATCTCCACCGGTATCACTTCGTCTTTGAATTTGCCGGCTGTCCATGCTGCTGCAGAACGCTTATATGAATTGATGGCATACACGTCCTGATCTTGCCGTGAAATGTTCATCTCCTTAGCCGTATTATCGGCACAAACTCCCATGGCGCAGTGATTATATACATCGGTGAGACCATCATAAGTCAAGCCATCCAGCAATTCACCATTGCCATACTTGTAACCATAACGCGCTTTGTTTAGGTAGTAGGGGATGTTGGACATGCTTTCAGCACCGGCAGCAACAACGATGTCGTTCTGTCCAAGCATGATGGATTGCGCTCCCACCATAATGGCTTTCATTCCAGACGCACATACCTTATTAATTAACGTGCAGGGGATATCGTATCCTAAACCCGCAGCAACGGCAACCTGCGTGGCGGGTGCCTGCCCCAGACCTGCCGAGATAACGTTTCCAAAGAATACTTCCTGAATTAATTTCGGATCGAGACCGATTTTGTTAATGGCGCCCTTTACAGCAATCGCGCCCAGTTGCGTGGCGGATAAACTTACTAAACTTCCCCCAAAACTTCCGATAGGTGTGCGCACGGCTGCAACGATGTATACTTCTTTCATAATTAATTCAAAATTTAAGATTCGAGATTCAAAATGTATTACGTGATAAGGTTACAACCTGTCCAAAATTAGAAATTTTGAATGTGAAATTTTGAATTGCTTACCAGTCTGGCTTACCCTTATCCTTCGGTTTAGTGGCCTTCCGCTTATTTTGTTGCAGGTACTGAATCTCCTGGTTCTTCATCGCTTCCAGAATCATCTTTGCTTTTTCTTCACTGATCTCCATTTGCTCTAGTTTATCGGAAACGGAAGGAGGTAAGTCTTTCTTCTCCTTATTCTCTTTTTCTTTTTGTTCCTGCTCTTTCTTCTGATCTTTCTCCTTCTTCTCTTTGGATTCCTTATCCTGCTTTTCCTTCTCCTTGTTTTGATCCTTTTTGTCTTTTTGATCTTTACTCTGATCTTCTTTGTCTTTCTGATCTTTCTTGTCTTTGTTCTGATCTTGTTTCTGATCTTTGTTTTCTTCTTTCTTCTGATCTTCGTTCTTGTCCTTTTTGTTAGGATCTTGCTTTTTCTGTTCTTCTTCTTTTTTCTTTTGTTCTTCCAGCTTCTTCTTCACCATCTCATAATTAAAGCGCGCATCTTCATTGGTGGGGTCTGCTTTCAATGCCTGTTTGAAACTGGCAAGTGCTTCTTCAAATTTTCCCTGGCGGTTGGCAAGCACACCCATTTGCTGATGGGCAACAGATCGGATTTTTGAATTTGAACTTTGCGTGAGCGGCTGATAACGCTGAAGTGTGTTAACCGTATCATCTTCTTCGAAGTAGGCATTGGCCAGGTTGAGTCGAACTTCATCTTCGGTCACGTTCAACGAATCGACCAGGTAACGATATTTTTCGATGGCTTTTTTGAAGTCACCTTTTTTGTAAGCTGCTTTCGCTTCTGATTTTAGCGAATTGATCGTTCCGATCTTGCCGGGATCAACGGTAATCGCTAATGCTATAAAAGCAACAAAAAGTAATTTCATATCGTAATCGTTTTTACACTGATCAATACATCCAATACGAGCAGAATGAGCGCTGCCAATACAAAATAATAATAGCGATTAGCCGAGGCATCAATGACCCGCGCGTCTCTCATCTGACCCTCAATTTTGCTGATGGTATTAATCAACTTGCTCACATCATTTCTGGATTCATTGATTTCAAAATAATCGCCATCGGTTTTGCTGGCTAATGCTTTTAATGAGCTGGCATTTAATTTTGATACCACCGTATTTCCCTGTTTGTCAGTTTTATAACCCCGGCCTGCAATAATCTGGCTGCCATGTTCAGTACCCACTCCAAGGGTAAATAATTTATAACCTTTGTCTTCCACTTCTTTAGCAATTTCATTGGTTTCGTCACCGAAATCCTCACCGTCACTAATCAGAACGATCACTTTCGACTTTTGTTGGGTGCTTGGTCCTTCATTATCTTGCAGTTTGGACAATGCCATGCGCAGCGGAGGGGCAAAGTCCGTGCCGCTGGAAGGTACCAGGCTGGTATTCATTGTTTCTATAAACAGATTAATAGCATTTTGATCATAAGTAAGTGGGCATTGCATGAATGCTTCAGAAGAAAAGATGATGATGCCCAGGCGGTCGGAATTAAACGCACTGGCGATTTTCTTCATCTCAAATTTTACCTTCTCCAGGCGACTGGGTTGCACATCAAAGGCATCCATCGATTTGGATAAGTCGACACAGATCATAATGTCCTTACCCACCGATTTAATCTCGCGTTTGCTATCGCCAAAGGTAGGACCTAGCAAGGCAATGATCAGCAACGCCATAAAAATGGAGCGAATGAATAGTTTTATGAAGACTGTTTTATAAGGTGTGTGTAAGGCGCGGCTGATGGTGATGATGCGCCTGAGATATAAGGCATAACCAATCAGGAAGATTAAAATCAATGCCCCCTCTATCCAACCAAAATCATGAAATAAAATCATACCGTAAAAAATCCTGACAAAGTTATAAAATCAAACTGTTCTTCACCCAACTTTATAGCTGAGTAGGGTGGCAAAAATAGCCCTTATCCCCGAAAGGTAGTGAATCGCAAAATGAATACAACTGGAATTGATCTGTGAGGCTGATCGGAGGCAAGATTGAACTTGAGAAACTACGGCTATCAAGAATCAAGGTTACGTAGGAGCGACACTTTGGTAGCAGAAGATCCGATAGAAATATTTTAGCTCCATCCGAGCGAAAGTGATAAGGGACGCTGAACAGAAGATATAAAGAGATTTTAAGTTTCACGTTTACATCAATTCGGTATTCATCACTGCTAAATATTCCATCCCTTAGCGATAAGGGTGGTCTGCTTTGATCCCAACGGAAGTAGTTGATTATTTTGCTAACTGAACAGCAGCTTCCTCATCCAGCATCACATAGCCATGAGGAATCAATTGAGCAATGCTTACGGGAATATCTTCCGCAGGCGTGTTTGTTAATCCCCTCGCAATGATCGCAGCTTTCTTTTCACCGCTCGCCATCACGATCGGTAGCTTTGCTTCGCGCAAATGGCGAAGTCCCAAAGTAATTCCCAGGGATAGAGTAGTGGGTTTATTGAAATATTTTTGACCAACGGATTTTGTTTCTTCCGCCAGCGTGCTGATGTGGGCATAAGATTCAAATGGTGTTCCGGGCTCATTCATACCAATGTGGCCATTGGTTCCAACACCTACGAGCATAATATCCAGTCCACCATTCTGCTCAATGATTGAATTGATTCTGACACATTCTTTTTCTAGGTCAGTTGCGCGCACGTTGAAGTATTCAGTCTGATGAGGTTGAATATGCAGTGGGTCAAAGCAATCTTTTTTTAACATTGAAAGGCATGAACCGGAATCATCCGGATCGATGCCCACCCATTCATCGAGGCTTAGAAAAATACATCCGCTAAGATCAAGGTGATTGCCTTCTATCTCTTTGGATAATTGTTCAAAGACGCCAAGTGGTGTATGACCGGATGCGAGGCAGATCAGAGAATTTTTCTTTAACTGGATGGCTTCGATGATGAGTTGCGCAGTGGCCTTGCTTAGCGCCTGGTAATCTTTCAATATCTGAATCTTCATAAAATAAAAAACGCCTTACTATGTGAAGTTATTAGTCGGCCTCTCTCTATAATTTTTGAAGATATTCATTTTGCTGGAATTAAAATGCGTACAAGTTGCGGATTGAAGACTCAAAAAATATTTGCTACATCTCAATATTATCCGGACTTGATGACATTTCAAATTTCCTTATCAAAATTATTGATACTTTTATAAAATATGGGGCTTGGTTTTAATGTTAAAGACCTCCAAGCCAGTTTAAAGAATTTTTCTGTGCGTAAACTTTATCTGCTAGTCTTTATTATACCTTTTTTTCAGGCCACAGATGTACATGGCCAGCGCAGCCGTTTTTATATCGCCAATGATGATCATACCGACTATGTATGGACTGCAGATGAAGCGACATATAAAGGCGTAATGCTTTCTACACTCGATAATTATTTGGTGCAAATAGATTCTTCGATTCGTGCAGGACTGCCGTTTGAATACCAGTCAAAATTCAATTGCGATGGTAATTTCTGGTTTTGGTTGTATGAAAAAAACAAGTCTCGTGCAGCCATGAACAACCTGATAAGTCGGGTGAAATCAGGGCATATATCTGTGCCGTATAATCCGCTTGCCGTTTTATATGGCGGGCTACCGGCCGAAGCCAGTTTACGTGGTATGTATTTCAGCGGGTACCTACAGAAAAAGTATGGGATTGATATGACCCTCGCCATGAGCATGGAAAGCGCTGGACAACCTCTGGGATTGAGTTCTTTATGGGCTGGCAGTGGTGTGAAATACAGTTGGAAAGGTATCTGTGACTGCGCAAGCCTCCTGAACAAAGACAATTTAAATAAGCGCAGCAATGAAGCATATTATTACGAAGGGCTTGATGGTCAAAGGGTTTTGATGAAATGGTATTCGATGGCATCGAATAACCCGCAGTGCGGTGGTCATGCTAACCAGAGCCTCGGTGGTTACGCAGAAGCCCGTTGCCTTACTGGTGATCTGATAGAGAGGATGCGCCAAAAATCTGTGACGACAAACCATAACGTAGTTGGCGCTTTTGGGTACGGTTGGGATGACTTAATAACCTATACTAATGGTTTTATCAAGCTGGCAAAAGCGTCATCCAATGTTAAAGAGCAGGTTATTGTTTCCAACGAAACGGACTATTTTAAAGATATGGAAGCTTCTTATGGAAAAGAACTTCCTCATGAAACCCTGGCACGCGGTAACGAGTGGGATTTGTATATTGCTTCTATGGCCGAGGTATCGGCACGGATAAAAAGAAGCACAGAGAAATTGCGTGCAGCCGAAGCCATAGCGACATTAGTTTCCCTTCAATATCCAGACTTTGCTAAAGACTTAGAAGATGTTCGGGACAGCGCCTGGATGAGTGTTGGATTATACCCGGAACATGACTGGACCGCGGATGGCCCGGTTTCCAGAAATGAAAGGGCTGCCTTTCAGCGAAAGCTGGAACATGATTATTCACGCTATGTGGATACATTGTATGCTCGTGGTTTATCATTGTTGTCAAAACAAATCAGGAAAACAGAACCGGGTGCAGAAACATTTTTTGTTTTCAATGCTTTAAACTGGCAAAGAGATGATGTTGCCGATATTCCGTATGAAGAAAATACGGGCATTGTTGTGTATGATATTGCAGAAAAGAAGCCAGTTCCGGTTCAACCCATAACCTTGCACGGAAAAAACTATGTGCGCATTCTAGCTTCGCGCATTCCTGCTGTCGGGTACAAAGTTTTTAAGATCATGCGTGAGATTGGTCTACCGGCCAAGGCTGCAGCAGATCTGGTAGGAAATATATTTGAAAACGGGCAGTATAAAATTACTCTGACGAAGGAGGGTGCGATCACAAGTTTGGTAGATAAACTACATGGCGGCCGGGAGTTGGTCACGGTTTCTCCTGAAGGCAGATACCTGAATGATATGGGTTCCGGAAGCAGTGATAAGGGTAGTGATCTAAAGATTGAAAATGCAGGTCCGGTTTCTGTGACCATTCGTGCTACAACAAAGAATCTACTAAAGCATTCTTCCAGCATCACTTTGTACCATTCGTTGGTGCAACGTATCGATATTGAAAATAACATAACGCAAAATTTTTCAGGTCTTATCAGTAATACTTTTTCGTTGAATTTTGCAGTGCCTGAAATATGGCATGAAGAAACGGGCGCCATAATAAAGGCAAAACTGAGCGATGCAGGGGGCCACTATGCTACTAATAATGCCCGCTATGACTGGCTTACGCTGAATCACTTTGCTGCCATCGGCAAAAGCAATTACTTCGTAACGATTTCCAACCGGGACTGCTATTTTTTTAAAGTAGGTAAGAGCACCCCGGAAAAACTGGATCAGGATGCCAGCGCAATTCATGTTCTGGTGGGAGGACAAACAGACGGTGACAACCTTGGTATTTTACATCAGGGGGGCGATACACTGTTTACGCAACAGTTTTCATTAGCAGTTCAAAACTCCGGCTTTAGCAAAACTGAAGCCATGAAGACATCCCTTGAATTTCAGGAACCATTAATTGCGTATCCAATTTACTCGTCAGCTGGGGCGACCTTACCCCATGATACATTCAGCTTGCTGAGGATTCAGGATCCTAATCTAATATTATGGGCACTCAAACCTGCAGAGGAGGGGATAAAGAATGGTCTCATTGCACGCTTATGGAATTTGAATGATCAACAGGTAAATGCCTCAATGGTGTTTGGTAAGAAAATTTTAGCTGCCAATGAAACCACGCATGTGGAAATAAACACCAAAGCATGTTCCTTCAAGAAAAACTCTGTCGATATTGGTATACCTGGTTTGCAAATGAAGACCTTCAGGATTAATCTTGAGTAACAAAAATGGTTGAGAAAATTAACTGAATGGTTTTGTTAAAATGACAAATCAACTGGCCGTTGGTGTTGATATTGGAGGGACAAGAACAAAAATTGGCCTTGTGGAGCTCGTTACCGGGAAAGTAATCGAACTATCCGTAAACTCAACAGAGAAAAGAAGCGCAGCGGTATTCCTTGATAGTATTGGAGATGCATTGACGAAATTCAAATTTACTGCGGCAGCACAAAATAGTAGCATTATCGGTATCGGTTTTGGCGTGCCAGGCTTTGTATACGACAGGTCATTAGTTGATTCTACCTATGGGTTTTTGGAATTTATGGAAGATTACCCGCTGGCTGATATCATTACCAAAAAGTTCGGCTTGCCATGCGTTATAGACAATGATGCAAGGGTTGTGGCACTAGGCGAAGCGAATTATGGCCGAGGGATTGGCTACAGTAGAGTACTATCGCTTACGCTTGGAACAGGACTTGGTGTGGGGTTTGCCATAGATGGAAAACTTGATGGCATGCCTTTTAATCACATGGCTGGCCACATGACAGTAACCTCGCTTGATACATTGTGCTATTGTGGAAAAAGCGGCTGCCTTGAATCACTTGTTTCTGCTACAGGCATAACATCGTTGGCGTTAAATGCAGGTTGGGAGATAGCACTGCCGTTGGTGCTGCCTACTCCGGAGAATATCTTTAGCGAACAAGCTAAGGGCAATAAGACAGCAAGCCTGGTGGTAGACCAGCTATTGACACTGCTTAAGGCTGGCATTGACAATTTCATTAATATCTATGCACCCGATATAATCATTTTGGGTGGGGGCATGTCAAAAGCATTAAAGGGGCAAACAGACTATTTTAAAGATGACCGGTTGCTTCGGCCTTTTAAAAATTACCATTGCGCGGTTGTTGTTTCTGATTTAGGAGAGCAATCAGGCATCTTGGGTGCGGCCGCACTTTTGTAAAATGCTGAGGCAGCATAACTTATTATTATTCCTGAAACTATGGATATGAAGCAGAGTAACTATAAGTGGATCTACTTTTCTGTGATTGCCGCATTATTCTGGGGAGTGTGGGGAGTAATTGCAAAACTGATTGCAGCAGACATCAATCCATACACGAATCATTTACTTTTTTCTGTGGGAATGTTGTTCACCCTTCCTGCCGTCATTAGAAAATGCAGGACGGTGAAACCGAATCGCACGGGTATAATTTGGGGTGTGTTGGCTGGTGTGCTTGCGGTTACCGGAAACATTGCTGTTTATAAATCATTTTCAATGGGAGGTTTAGCGGCCATTGTGATTCCGGTCACAAATTTATATCCGATGGTGACTATCTTAATTGCTATTCTTTTTTTCAAGGAGAGATTGAACTGGATAAATTTAATAGGAATATTGCTTGCCTTACCAGCAGTGATTATCCTATCCGGGCAGTCATTATTGTTTGACAATCCTTCGGAGTTCTTTCATGACTTTTCCCTTGATGCATGGTTGATTTATGCGATAGTTGCATTATTCTTTTGGGGTGTTTTTAGTGCCGCTCAAAAAGTTACAACGAATTACATATCTGCAGAGTGGTCGTATGCAAGTTTTATAGGTACCTCAGTGGTCATATCTGTTATATTCGTTGTCTTGGGAATGGCTGATTTTAATATGTCTGGTAAAACCTTTAGCCTCGGATCTCTGTCAGGTGCTTTAAATGGTCTGGGTGTGCTGGCCAGCTTCTCTGCATACAGTGCTGATGGAAAAGCGTCAAAGGTTACCACCATAGCAGGTGCATTACAGCCTGTGTTTACCATTTTACTGGCTTACTTATTTCTGGCTGAGAACCTCAGTTTTATTGAGGTGGTTGGTATTGCCATCGCGATTGGAGCGGCCATTGCTTTATCATATGAAAAAAGACAGGTTAGTGAGCAGTTTGATTAGAAAATATAAATAATCTACCATGGATGAAGCGCTACAAGAAATAATGGAAATCCCATATGCCGCTGGCAACTTGCTAACTTCAAAAAGTTATGATCTGCCTCTTCATGTACCTTATCTGGGTATGGGGTCTTCTTACTTTGCGCCACTTTGTTTTAAGTATATGGGAATTGATATTCAGCCGGAGATCGCGTCTGAGTACTTTTACTATTCATCAAAAAGGACGTATATCGCTCCTCCTGTTATTATTTCGCAGTCAGGAAAAAGCTCAGAGTCGTTATGGTGTGCCGGACTATTCAAAGATTATGTCGCTTTGAGTAACGATGAAAATAGTATCCTCTGCAATGCACCTGCAGTAAGCCTTGCAGTACCACTTTTGGCCGGCTCAGAAAAATATTCCTCATCTAAAACGTATGTGAACACTCTTCTTGCACTATTTAAGGGTCATGGAACTGCCATCGGACCTGCGATTCAATTACTTGAAAAGAAATTCAACGTGTATGAAAGCAAAGGAAAAGAAATGGCAGATACCGTTTTTGGATGGCTGCAAGACCAACATGTGCACGGCATTTACATAACCGGAAGTGGCCCCAACGTAGGAACAGCCTTGCAGGCTGCCCTCATACTCAGCGAAACCACCAAGTTATCTTTTCAGGGTTTACAGCTTGCTCAATATGATCATGGACCCAAAGAGACTGCCGAAGGCAGCATTGTGATTAACATTGTGGCGAAGGGTCCTTCCAATTTGCGCACCCATTCACTCATAAAAAAAATAGAAGCGTGTGGCGCCAGAATCTTGTTGGTAGAAGAACCCGATGCGTCTGAAAATATGTCGGTCTTGTATAATATTATTCCTTTCAATTTTATGGCCTACTATCTCGCGAAAAGATTGAATATTGCTGATACATTTTTGGTAGGAGGTAAAGTGACAGAGGTTGAATAACCATCAGGACGGATAGTCAAAGGCTGAATGCATGGTTTAAGATTATCTTCTTTAACTCCGAATCTGAAACACTAAAAAATAAGTTATGAAATCAAGAAGGACTTTTTTCAAAAATACTTTCCAAGGGGTTCTTGCTTTGTCCGTTGGTTCAGCTGGGATAGCTCTTGCTGCCACGAGCGCGGAAGGCGGCATAAGAAAAATCCCCACCGTTACCGGTTCGGTCGACAGCGACAAAATGGGCCTGACCTTGGTTCATGAACATGTGTTGTTTGGTGATATTCCAAAAGATAAAGAGAATGAATCTATAGATTTTGCTGTCATGCTATTAAAGGATGCCGCACGGGTAGGTATAGAAACAATAATTGACCTATCACCAACCCGGAATATCGAATTGTATCAGAAAATTGCAGGACAGGTGCCCGTAAATATTATTCTATCTACAGGGGCTTACCTGAAAAAATACATGCCTGATTATCTTGTAAAATTTAGTGAAAAAGAATTTGCCAATCATATACGTAAGGAGCTCACACAGGGAATTGATAATACAAAAATCAGAGCCGGGATAATCAAAGTGGCCGGCAGCTCTACACCTTTAACGCAATGGGAAATAGAGAAATTCAGGGCAGCAGCCGTGGTTCAGAAAGAACTGGATGTTCCGGTTGCAACCCATGCTATTTTTAATCCACGGGAACAATTTGATCTGCTGACAGCAAACGGTGCAGCACCGAACCGCTTATTTTTCTCCCATATTGAGGCAGAGTTTGGTTGGGGGAAATTAACAAGGGAGCAGATGGGAGAGGAATTGGTCTATATTGCTAACAAGGGAGGCAGGCTCTTATTTAATAATTTCGGATATGAGTTTGATACGCCATGGGCAGACCTGGTATACTTAATAAGAAATTTAGTTGATAAAGGGTACGCGGAAAATGTACTTGCCTCCATGGATTTGTATTGGCACTGGTCTAACGGCAAGAAAATTATAAATATAGATGATCGATATCCTGAAACAGCCCAAAAAACTTACGCATATGCTGTAACAGACGCTATACCCGCCTTGTTAAAGGCTGGTTTTTCCTCTCGTGAGGTAAACACTATTTTTATAAAGAATCCTGCAGTCTTTATGGGTTACTAAAGCTTATTTCAAAAGCGTTTCGTCCTGAAATAGGTTTACGCGAGTCAGATGAGGTGAAGGTTTTTTCAATAACCATCATTTTAAAAATCGGAAGTAACTTCCTTTTTGACTTGCTGCCGATCGAGTAATGTTCGTCAATAAACGAAACCAAAGCGGTTCGGTGATTGCTCAATCAAACTATCGTTTTAAAAAGCTAGAAATTCAGCTCCTTAGGAGTTGAAAGTTTCATTAGGCAAAACTACTCAGCATTAGATAAAATGCTACTCGCCATTCTGAATCTCCATCACGGCAACCAACCGATATTAATAACAAAATGGTTAGGCGTTGATGTGCTCAACGCCTAACCATTTAAATCAAAACGCTTAATATACCTCTTCTTCTTTTTTTAGATTAACGGTTACATTATTTTTTGGTTGGATTGAAAAACCGACAGATCTTGAATTTTTTGATCCGAAACCGTTACTATTTTTTTTCCTGTTAGAATTGCCGGTTTTACTTTGGTCGATGCGGAAGAAAGAAATCAAATCTAATAGATTATCAGCTTGGGCCGATAACTCTTCGGAGCTGGATGCAATCTCTTCTGACCCTGCTGCATTTTGTTGAATAACCTGGTTAAATTGTTGGATGCCATTGTTTACCTGGTTGGCACCACTATTTTGTTCCTGGCCGGAAGCGGCAATCTCCTGAACTAGCTTGGCTGTATTTTGAATGTTAGGCACAATCAACTCCAGCAATTGGACAGAGCGATCTGCAATGCTAATGCTTGATTTTGAAAGTTTGTTAATTTCTTCCGCAGCACTTTGACTTCTCTCAGCAAGTTTACGAACCTCACCAGCAACCACAGCAAATCCTTTTCCATGGTCACCAGCACGGGCTGCTTCAACAGCCGCATTAAGCGCCAATAAATTTGTTTGCCGTGCAATCTCTCCTATGATCCCGATTTTTTCGGCAATCTTCTTCATACTTTCTACGGTCTGAACTACAGCTAGATTTCCTTCTTTCATGTCTTCTGCCGCCTTGATGGAAATTTTCTCAGTTTCCAACGCGTTGTCCATATTTTGTTGAATATTGCTTACCATCTGCTCCATGGAAGAAGAGATTTCTTCCGCTGACGAAGCCTGCTCTTGTGCTCCTTGTGATAGTTCCTGTGAAGTAGAACTCATTTGACCGCTGGCTGATGCGATGTTTTGAGAACCTTCCATGATCGAAGCCACAACATCGCGAAGACGATTTGTCAATTCCACCATAGAGCCATATACCCCGATCAGTTTACGGGATGAATCAAATTTTAATGTTAAGTTTCCTTCGGCTAGTTCTTTAGCAATTTCTTGTATTTCGGATGGCTCACCACCTAATTGTTTGACCAAGCCTACCGTTATCATGAGTGAAAGAACGATCGCAATAACAAGGCTGACACCAGCCACGATATAAATCGTTATCTTAGCTTCTTTCTCAAGATTCTCAGAAATCTCAATAGATTTCTGCACGATGCCTAAAATATTTTCTTCGGCCTGCTCCATTTTCTGAACGATTTCTTCACCCGCTTTATCTGCGTTTTTATCAAACTGATGAAGTTGTTCCTCGGCTTGTGAAAGCGTGGCGGCATCCTGACTTCCTTCTAAAATTTTCTTTTTAGATTCATAAAGGGCCTCTACCGCAGGCTGAAATATTTCGTTGTGAGTCTTATCGAGGTTAAGACTGCCGGTGTTGACCTCATGCTTTAAAACTCCAAATTCCTCTCCCCAGGTGTTGTCATTTGTCTTAGTGACCAGGCCATCAATGTTTTGATCAAAGGTCTCCACATTAACCAGGTGCATGCCCCACCACTCACTTAGTTCTGTCTCGTTTTCACTGGCCAGCAATTCCATGATTGCCTGCATGCTTGAACGAATGGCATACTTTGATTCACTCATGTGATCTGCCAACTCATAGCTCTTCACTAAATCAGTTTTGGCATTATCGAGATCACTGAGAACATTATAGGTTTTTACACCCATGAACAACAGTAGCATGATTACTACTGAGAAACTGGCCAGGAGCTTGGTCCTGACTTTCATATTGTAGAAGATATTCATATGATTATTAAATTAACGTTGATGACTTTATGATTAATAAGCAGGCTCTATAGAGAGATAAATAAACGCGCCCGTATTCGTGTATCTTCCATTCTCAAAATTGAATGGCACACCTAATCCCGGAACGATTTGAACTTTGCCGATGTCAACTGCGAATCTAAACCCGGGATTTATTATGGCCCCTTGCTTTTTATCCACACTGCCTGTTCCGGAAATTTCTTGTTCGTAGTTTTTAAGCAATTCTAACATGAGGTTAAATTTCGGCTTCACCATCCAAATAAAGCTGGCACCAAGATTCTTCATTCCTAAATTCTTTTGATATAAAAGACTGGGTTTACCTTCTGTGTCGTAGGTATAATAATCTGCTTTAGTAAAATGGGTAAGGCCAGCATTCCAATGAGATGTAACTTTAGGTGAAAGTCGCTTGGTTACTGCGAGGTTAAATTGTCCTCCCCAGGCTCCAGTGCCTAATCCATACTGGGAATTTCCGGTTGGAATAATTAACGTAAACCGTGGGATTACAAGTGCCCAATCTTGCTTGCTTAGCAACATAGGACGGTAGTTAATAAATATGTCGCCCAGACCACTTGTTACAAATTGATTATTGCCTTGGTTGATGAATTCAGAAGGCTTTGCCATGTTGGCGTAGGGAACGGTAAAGCTTAATTGATGGCGATCGTCAGCAAGTGGAATTTCTTGCGTGTAGGAATAGAAATAATTCCCATTATCAAATATAAAATTTGATATGTGCTGAATGATTCCTGCCTCTTGATTAAAGGCTTCCTCAATAAACATTGAATTGTCTTCAATGGAAGGTTGCCCCCAATACAAGTAACTACCTGTCTTAGGAATGGAATCGTTCTTCGTGTTCGTTTTTTCTTGTGCCATAACTGAAATCTGACTCAGCAATAGCAGTACTGCAATAATGTAGCGCATGTGTTTTTATCGTTTTGTGGTTCGAAATAGCATTGAAGCCATCTCGGAGAGAACCCAAAACGAGCAGGTGGTAGAAATTTTTGAGCAGATGGGAGACTTTAGCAGATCTTCATTTTGGTGGGGGGACCAATTTGTTGATCCGTAGCTAGTGTTAAGTTAAGTATAATATGACGTAATATTGTTATATTTGTAAAACCCATTTACAAATGATACGCTATACTGTAAAACTGCTTAAGTCTGAG
>JAYVTB010000050.1:0-40459 GCA_043774805.1 Cyclobacteriaceae bacterium
TAGCAAATGTCGACCGTAAGCAATGCAGCTTTTTCTCCTTTTTCATTCGCAGCAACTACCGCCTTCGCATAGAGCGGATCATGAATACCCCGAGAGGCATAGTCATCGCCACGGTAATTACCCGCCATGTCCAGCCCGACTTCAGGCGTATAGTTCACTTCCGCAATGCCTATGAGAAGAGTTGATTTTATTGGTTCGTCTTTTTTCTCTGTGCAGGAGAGTAAGGATGTGAGCGTCATTAGCAGAGCCATTGTACCACGTGCTTTACAAAACATAAAATTAGGTTATGGATTTTATTCGTTAAACTCAGAAGGTAAATCAATCCGGCATTTTTACAATGGCATCGATTTCAACTTTAATATTTTCGGCAAGGACAGATTGGACGGTTGTTCGAGCGGGTTTTATACCGGTAAAATAACTGGCATATACTTTATTATATCGGTCAAAATCTTTTATCTCTGACAAATGAACCGTGCACTTAACGACATCCTCCATGGTTGCCCCTGCCGTTTCGATGATGGCTTTTATGTTATTCAGTGTTCGGATGGTCTCTTCCTCGATGGTACCGAGTATGAAGGCCGAGGTTTTAAAATCGACTGATGCCTGACCGCTGACAAAGAGAAACCCATTAACCAGAACGCCATCAGAATAGGCCCCTGTTATAAAATTCACATCCCTATCTGGATGCACTATTTTAACTTTGTTCATAATTTGTTTTTTTTTGTCCTTAACAAAAAGGTGCCGCCTGACACAAAGGACATCAATACAAAAAAATTATCCTAATAGTAATCAGTGAAAAAATGATAGCTTCATACGAGAGGACAACTGTTATTGATAGGCAAGCAAAATGCTAAAGGAAACCACCATTTTACTTACTTAACCTTTTCAAAAATCAATAATTCATCTAGTGCAACCGTGTAAATTTTTACCGCAGGACCGGCTATAATTTTATTATTGTATTTCCATTTTCCTTTTGGAAATCTTACCTCTCTTGTATCATTTTCGGTAACTATTGGAGCAATCATCAAACGCTTGCCCAACATAAACTGGTCTTTCACATTTGAAAAACCCTGGTTAGGGAAATCATATTCTAAAGGTCGCATAGCAGGCTCGCCTGTTGCTACGGCTTCTTTCATCACCTGCATGATATAAGGAAGCTGTTGTTGCCTTAGTGCTACTGTTTTTTTAGTGGCTTCTAAATGTTCTTTGTCCAACACTCTCCAAGGAGCTGCTGAAAATTGCATCATGGGCATTAGTCCACTGCATTGGGCAGAACGCACCATTAATTTTTGATTAATGATACTGCCAGGCAAAAAAGAAGTAATCTCTCCACCGCCAATTAAATCAGGACAGGTAAAGGTATAACCCATCAATTGCTGGGAGAAAGTATTGGGGATAAGCCTTGAAAGGTCTTCCCAGCTATGGTTCTTATCTCTTAAACGTTGCACCAAGGGTTGGCCTCCCATTTTCCACATGGCCCTGTATTCATTTAACGGATATTGCAACCCAACTTCAGCCCACAATAAGCTATGGTCGTTAGGCATTATTTTTTTAAAAGAAACCAGGTTGGGATTATTATAATAAGGAGCATCCCCGGCATCAAATTTAAATCCATCAACACCATATTGTGTTTGCAATAAATCCAATTTTTTCTGCAACCACCGTTTGGTATCCTCATTAGATAAGTCAAGGCAGGCGCTATACCCATTCCACCAATGTATGAGTAGTGGCTTTGAAATATCTTCCCATGCTGCATTACTGTTCGATTCATTGTCTTGTAATAGTAATTTTTTAGCGGATAGTTCTCTGAATGCATCACTATCCGGACTTATAAAAGGGCATATCCATAGCATTACTTTAAAACCCAGTTTGTGCAATTCATCCATCATTGCTTTTGCATCTGGGAATTTTTCTTTGTTGAAATTAAATTGTCCATAAGAGTTTGTCCAGTTGTCATCAATCATCAGTACTCCGGGCGGCATCCCATTAGCCAAAACCTGTTTTGCATAATTGAGAACATCTTTTTGGTTTGGGTTGTATTGTAATTCAATCCAAAGATTATATTGTGGGGCAGTTATCAATAAGCTATCAGGCCAACTGCCAGACGAAGGAAAATATTTATGAGCTGCATCTAAATATGCGGATTGAAGGGTATTGCCACTTTGCTTTATCACAATAGTTCCGTAGGTTTTATTTATTATAATACTGTCATTTCTAAAATGAAATGCAAATGGTTCATCACTCCAGATATACCGGCCCTTATTAGAAATTAGAAAGGGAGCAGCCTGGTTTCCATCATCGTTGCCGAATAAATCAAATGAAAATGAGGTTGCCCCAAATGGCATCTCTGCTCCTCTATTAACAATACCGCCCCACCAGCCTTCATCTTTTAACAAAATAAACCCAGTTTCTGATGCTACCATCATTTGTGATTTCACATTCAGTGTTGATAAAATCAGTAACAGCAAATAAATGGAACACTGCACGGTAAATTTATTTTTCATCTCTCTTGGTTAATTGGATTATGGTTGATCATTCAGAAAAGGTCCGTCATATAGAAATTTTCAAATTGACTATTGAAGCCATGGTAAGCCATTTCAATTGCGTTTATTTACTGGCTGAAATTCTGTACAGGCCTGCATCGTGGGCACCTATAGCGGGAGCAAATTCATTTTTAAACACACCTAAATCTGCTTTTTTCCATAGATCACGAATACGGTAAGATTCGACTGTAAGCCCTAATTGCGAAAAGAGCACTTTCATATTCACTGGTTCTTTAGATTCCCACGGGTTAAAACATGCCACGTATTTATCTGGCGAATTGGGAATATCTGCAGCCCATATAATGATTGCATTTTTAAATTTTATCTGACGTGGGTTGATGCAATTCCTGTTTACCTCCAACGCTTCTTCATTTTGTAATAAATTTAAAGTTGTGGTGTCAGTTTCTGGAAGATAGCTACCAATCATTAATGGCATTTTAGCTATATACCATAAAGAAAAAAGGGAATGCAATTCCGGCCTTGTAAAATTAGAGATTCTTTCATCCGGGCCTTTATACGAAATCTTTTTTCCGAGTTTTCCAATTGGTAGCATGTCAAGGTCAGGCCAGAAGCCAGGTCCGGATTGCTTTACGGCTTTAGCTGCAACGGGGAATCCTACTTTAAGCATTTGCCAGACATCCCAAAAATCAAAACCTGTTCTTGCCATGTGAACATTTTCTTTAAGGATATCGTAGGATATGTTATCGCTGGGAACAACGCTGAATACCATTTTTCTTCCCGATGTTCTTAGTGCTTTGCTCATGCCTTCCAACTCGGGCACATTCACCATATCATCTGCTTTCACAAAATCAATTTCCCACTCTCCAAAAAGTTGAAAAACAGAATTGTAATACGCTTGCCCACCAGGCTTCGACATATCCACCCCATAAAAACCATCATACCAGTCACATCCTTTATCGGGTTGACCAATAGAACCTGCTTTTAAGTTGGTTCCCTTAATTGGCATATCTTTATCAACGGCTTCCCAGGGAATCCCTCTTATTAAATGAAGCCCAATTTTTAAGCCAAGGCTATGTATGTAATCGGCTAAAGGTTTAAATCCTTTACCACCTTTTGCCGATGGATATTTTGTGATATCGGGAAGCAAACGTCCGTATTCATCTAGCGAATAATTTGGTTTTGCTGACATTCCTTCGTGAACAAAATCTTCAAAATCAGAAGCCTTGGCATCACCATACCACATCTGGTCTATAACGATATATTCATAACCTAGATGCTTTAGGTTTTTAGCCATAAATTCGGCATTGGCTTTTACCTCTGCTTCATTGGCATCCCATCCTAAACTGGTCCAGGAATTCCATCCCATGGGAGGTTTTAACGCAAGTGTCTTATCGATTGGCGGTACTGCTTCATCTTCCGGATTACTTGCTTGATCAGCCTTTTGTGAGCAGGCAATCAACAGAATTGAAACTATCAGGGTCAGTTTTTTTTTCATGTAACTCTTTTCGTAGGTAATGGTTTATATATATCCCCCAGCAAGTACACTGCCGCAATAAATTCTTGTAAGCAACCCTTTTATAATTTAAGGTTAGTTAACAATTTTCTCGCCACTTACATTTTTTTTGTAAGCTAACTGTAGGTAAGTACATCAATACAGTTAAATAGTACCAATTTTTTGTCCGGTCGCGCATTACATTTAGGGAATATTTATTTTGGATAATTTCTTCTTGGGCACAAGATCGTACCGAAAGGATTTCTGGAAGTTATCCTGTTTTAAAGAAGTGAGGTTTTACGTGAGTGTTAAAAATAGTTGAATCACAATCTATTGAATACCCCATAAGAATCGTATTACTGACGGGTCCAAAGAAATGTATTTTATGATATACAAACTTTTACTGCTTATTCTCCTGTTTAGTTTAGCTTATGATTTGCCAGCACAACACACTCAGCTAGAAAATAAGTACAGGTTTACCACCTTTGCCGGGGGAGGTGAGGAACGTTTTGAAGGACCTGGGAAAATGGTAAGATACCGGGCTCCTGAAGGCATTGCGATTGATAAAAATGGAAACCTTTATACCACTGAGTATAGGTCGGGTGTTATTAGAAAAATTACTCAGGAAGGGATTGTTTCAATATTAGCTGGGAAAGACACTGTGTTAGGTGTTGCCGATGGAGCATCCGGTGAGGCACGGTTTAACCGTCCGCATGGAATAGCTGTAGATAGCGAATTCAATGTGTACGTAATAGAATGCAAGAGTTTTACAGTAAGAAAAATAACCCCTGATGGCCATGTGAAAACACTGGCTGGCATACCTGGAATCAGGGGATCGAAAGATGGTAATAGTGCTGAAGCTACTTTTAGTATGCCCGAAGACATTGCAGTAAATAGCAAAGGATACCTGTACATAGCCGACACTTATAACTATACTATTCGTGAAATTTCTCCTGATGGTAAGGTAAAAACATTTGCCGGTAAAGCTGGTGAAGCCGGCCATTCGGATGGTAATGGTTTACAATCCAGATTTAATATGCCTATCGGTATTGCAATAGATGGTAAGGATAATATCTACGTTGCTGATGCCGATTACGATAATGAAAATCATGGTAACTGTACCATTAGAAAAATTAGCCATGAAGGCAAAGTAACAACCCTGGCCGGTATGCCGGGACTAATAGGATCAGCAGATGGCAAAGGTAATATGGCAAGGTTTAACAGACCTGTTGGCATTGCAGTTACTAAGGATGGTGTCGTTTATATTGCCGATACAGAAGCTGATACGATCAGAAAAATAACCGCAGATGGTACAGTTACTACTATTGGAGGACGCTATCTTATTGAAGATAGAAAAGATGGCATAGGTGAAGCGGCAAGGTTTAATGATCCCCAGGCAATTGATATTGATAGCAATGGAGTATTATTCATTGCAGATACTTTAAACGACAGAATAGTTAAAGGCGAATTAATAGAAAAAGCGCATGAATAGAATTTGATGTCGGTTTTAAAGAACATATAAGAGATCAAACCACTTTGCTGAAATGAACTTTAAAAAAGGACAAGTGGAAAAGCAGATAATTAAAAGCACCCCTAATAAATTTTCCATGAAATACACATTTCTGTTCCTTATTTTCCTGAATGTTCTTACTGTTCAGTTGCAAGCACAACCAACGCAGCCCCACTTCCAAATTCCTAAATTGAAGACTCCTCCAAAAATTGATGGGAGGTTATCATCAAAAGAGTGGAGTGGTGCGGTACTGTTAACTGACTATGTTGTGTGGACACTGGACGAGTATGTGTCAGACAGGGTGGAGACGTATTTACAATTCGACCATGAAAACCTGTATGTAGGTTTCAAGGGATATTTTTCAGACAAGGAACTTTTTAAAAATTCTTTAGAGGAGTACAAACCGATAGACAGTCATTTATGGGGCAGAAATCACTTTGGGGTTCAGCTAATAAGCGGAAATGCTTCAATAGATATAAAAGCTGGGCCATCACTATCTAAAATGGATTTCAAAAATGGTGATCTGGCATGGAATGGTAAGTGGGATTTTGCAGCCTCTGTAAATGAGGCGGACTGGACAGGTGAGTTTAAAATTCCATTTGCTGATTTAGACATCAAGTCTTCGCCAACTGGCGAAACCTGGAGTCTCATTTTAACCCGGTCTAATCCGTCAGGTGTAGATGCTGAGTGGAGGGGACATGTGAAATTTGTTGAAAATATTCCGGTTATTGGTCAGGTTGGTAAATGGCCTAATCCGCTTCCGGGTATTAATAACCTCCCCATAAGTTTTGAAAATAAGGGAGAGAATAAACAGGAAGTAAATTGCGAAATTCTTCTATTTCCGTTTAGAGGTTATCCCGATTTCCTTAATCAGCAAGGGCAAGGGAACAGCAATGCCGAAATGATTTTAGGGCTAAGGGAAAAACCTATTCTTTACAAAAAGAAGATCTCGATTCCAGCAAAAAATTCTATCAAGGAAAACCTTGAATACAAGATTTCTTCGGAAGGAAATTACTATGCTGTGGCATACTGTATCAGCTCCTCCGGAGATACGTTACAGCAGAGTGTAGGGTATTGGTTTACGGTCACTCCCAACAAAGAGAGACTTATTCAACTTTCTAAAAAGTTAGGAGAGGCCAAGGGTATACTAAAAGGCAGTAACGAAATCACTAAATCCCTGCTTGAAAAACACAACGGTTTAGCATTGCAATTACTTCAATTAAAAAATACTCAAAATGTTTTTTGGGATAAGAAAAAGTGGAATGAGTTTACAGATAAAACAGATACGCTTGAGATAAGGACTCTGCAGTTTAGCCAACAAGTAAAATTTGCAGCACTTAACAACTTTAAATCTAATAGAAGCTACGGAGTTATTGCGTCTCACGCTATTCAAAAGATTAAACGAGATCGTGAGTTTACGGACCAGTTTTTTAATAAATTCTCCATAGCGGCAGCAAGGAATGAGTATGAATCTTTTCAACTTATCTTTCTCCCATTTCATCAGGATATTAGTAATATTTCCATCAATGTGAATGATCTGGTGTCGCAGGAAGGCATTAAAATTTCAAAAGAAAACGTTGAAGTTTCATTGATTGATTATAACTATATCGGCTGGCAATCCAGCTATCTAGCAGAGAAAAAAGGATGGCATCCCGACCCCTTGTTACCTATTACTAAGGCTTTTAGTCTAAAAGGTACGGAGATTTGTCGCCCGGTTTGGGTCACCGTTCATGTCCCAAAAACTGCAAAGCCAGGAAAATATATAACGAGTATTGATATCGTTGCGAATAATTCTGAGAAGAACAGTATTGCCATAGAACTCAACGTGCGTGATTTTGAATTGCCGGATGAGTCGCATCTTAAAACACATACCTGGAATGAAATTGAGATCATGCAAAAATTTTACAATGTCAAAGAATTTCCTGTATCCTGGTATTTGAATTTTTGCGATGTATTGTTGAAAAACCGACTGAATCCATCATTTGCAGGAGTCAACTATGTTACGAATAAAGCTTTGCCGGATGGTAAATATGATTTTAGTAATGTCGAAAAAATATTAGCGCATACGATACCAAAAGGGCTAAGTAGGTTCAGCATGGTTCAGATGAAAAAGGGAGACTATCCCCCCGGTGAGTTGGAGGCTGAGTTTCGCTTCATAAAAGAGTATGCCGATTTTTTAAGGAGTAAAGGATGGCTAGACAAAGGTCTTGTTGAATTATGGGATGAACCTACAATTCTCGAGTGGGAAGCTGTAAAGTTGAGAGCCGAGAGTATACGTAAAATATCTCCGGATATTAAAACACAATTATTCTGCTCGGGTGGTGATCCATATAAATTTTGGGACACCGCTGTTTCAAAGAAGTATGGCCTGCTTGATTTAATTGACTTGTGGATGCCGCTTAGTGCGATAGAGGCTCCTGAAATACAAAAAAGTGGCCATGAGGTATGGACCTACTTTTGCACATTGGCTCGTGGAAGTGCACCTAATTTTTATATTGATGCTCCGGCAATTAATCAGCGCGTCATTGCATGGTACTGTTGGCTATATGGGGTAGATGGCTTTGAACATTGGAGTTCGACCTACTTCTGGAGAAATGCAAAAGAAGGTAAGCCAATGGACCAAAAGTGGCCAAATGTTTTATGGGACTCACGTACATTTCATGACTTTCATGGTGAAGGCCAACTTGTTTACCCCGGGCCCAATGGTCAATTTTATCCTTCTGTTCGATTGGAAACATTTCGGGATGGAATGGATGATTATGAATATCTGTTTAAGCTTAGGGAACTGCTGAGTAATCCAAAGAAGAGTAAAGAAGAAGGCATTTATCTGGATGCACAAAAGTTATTAAATGTTGGCGAGTCGCTTTTGATAAAGTATCCAGAAGATGTTCAGTCTACTCTTGAGAATACGATACGGTATCCAAATGAACCAGAACGTATTCTGGAACTGCGTGAAAAGATAGCCGAAGCTATTGAGAGACTACAAAAACAGTGAATACAAGGATAGCCGGATAAGTGGGGTTATTCCTTTTTATATCGTGGCTACAGAATTTAAACAAACGACAGAAAAATGAATGTCCATTTTAATGTAAAATGAAAAATATATTCTCCTCAGAAAAAGCATTAAATACATTTCTTACGGGTCGATGGAAAAACGAGTTCTGTTCAGATGAAAACAATGGTTTTGAAATTTGCGAGATCCGTGAAGACGGAAAATATTACATTCATGGAGAGCATTGGTTCAATATCGTTGACGTAAAATACAATTCAGAAACCAATAAAATAACATTTGTTAAAATTGCTGTTAAGCCAGGTGATGCCAGAAAATTTTACAATGATTTGGTTATTATAAACCACAACTTAATAGTTGGTACTTACTACCTTATTGATAGTAGTAAGCCTATAAGTGAGGATAGAATTATTAAAGACTTTTCACTAAAATACAAGAGACTGAAAATTGAGAATAGGGAAGCTATAGCTTAATGAATATCTTTTGTTTAAAGAAATAGTATAATAGGAGCCATTGCAAAAGCAATGAAGTGAATGAACAACAAGATCAGTTGCTGTACCAATGGCTGTCTATTTCGTTATTTTATAAAGCCCTGCCCCATGTATTGGAATAGGCGCTGAAAACCTGTTACTAAAACTTCCCATATCTTTCCCCGTCCAAAGGTCTCTTACCTGGTAAACAGAATCCTGCAGTCCGAGTTGTTCCCAGTTAGCACCGATGTCGATTGGGTTTAGCTTATCGCTGATATTAAAGAGCGCCAGGTACTTATCTTTGGAATCCGGAATATCAGCAGTCCAAACCAATAAATCAGTTTCAAAATCATAGAGCTGATGGTTGTTGGTACTGTTACGATTTACTTCCAGCGCTTCCTTATTCCGGATCAGCTTAAGCGTAAACGAATCTGTTTCGGGCAGATATCCGCCAATAAACAAAGGCATGCGTGTAATGTACCATAACGAGAACAGCGTGTGCATTTCATTCTTTGTTAAATTTGAGATGTGTGGTTTTTCACCTGCTCGTGGTGATTTTACTGTAAGCATGCCAACCGGTAGCATATCCAGATCGGGCCAGTAGCCGGGTCCACCCTCTTTTACTGCAACTGCAGCCATTATAAAACTTCTTTTCAGCCATTCCCATTTATCCCACAAATCAAGACCTAATCTTACCATGTGTGCATTTTCTCTGAGAACTCTGTCAGGAATCTGTGAAGGCACACAACTTATGACTATATCACGGCCGCAGGTTCTGCTGGCGCGGCTCATGCCAATTAATTCCGATTCCATTGGAACGTAGTCTGCTTTGATATAATCTACACCCCATGAGGCATACAACTCAAAGATTGAATTGTAATACTCCTGGCCACCTGGTTTTGTAAGGTCAATAGCCTCAAATGTAGGATACCTGTATCCTCCTATTTCGAATTGAGTAATAGAAGGCGCGCGCAGCGAAGTGCCCTTGATGATGCAATTGGCATCAACTGCTTTTTTAGGAATGCCTCCAAGAATATGAATTCCGAATTTAAGCCCGAGGCTATGAATATAATCAGCGAGGGGCTTAAATCCTTCGCCTTCGATAGAAGACGGGAATTTTGACGGGTCAGGCAACAGCCTGCCATACTGATCCATAGTGTAAGGAGGTGCTTTTGTATCCGCTCCGGCCGGACCTTCAGGGGCATACCAGTTCATATCAATTACTATATATTCATAGCCCAAATCTTTCATGTTTTTAGCCATAAAATCAGCAGTGGCTTTCATTTCAGTTTCGTTCGCATCAAATCCCAGACAGTCCCACGAATTCCATCCCATGGGAGGTTTCATGGCAAGGGATTTATCGATGGGGGGTATTTTATTTTCTACCTGTTGGGCAGATTCATGAGGTTTAGTGCAGGCAACACAAAGTATAGCCAGTATTGCTGCCAGGAGTTTTAAACTTTTCATTGGTCAGAAAATTTTAAGAAGTATTTGAAGAATTTTGAAGCGTTAATTTTATTCTCTCTTGCAGAACATAGACGATGGCTATTTTATTTGTTGCATTTTTGTATTAGGCCATACAAGCTTTGTACAAATTTAGGTTCAGCTTGTTCTTCCATATAGCTCCCTCTGCAGCGCCAGGTTTCATAGCCACCCAATGCAAAATGTGCCGGAGGTGGTACATACGTATCAGGACCGTTAGCCAGGCCAATGGTAAAATAGTGCTTTCGGGGTGACATTTGTTTTAGTTTCAATCCGGTTTCAGCAAATATTTCTGCTGGTAATGTTCCAATGATACCATCGCCAATTCTAATAGCGGCTATTGGCATGGATACGTTATCCGCAAAATCATTCATCATCACTTGTTCATACGCATAGATTTGAAACATTCCTTTGGTTATCCAGTTTATTTCATTTATCGCTAAATAGTCGGCCTCCAGAAAAGTCTTCATGGCCTCTTTACTTTGCTCTTCTGTGAGTTTCCGAACATGGATTGGTATTTTTTCAAAGGCAGAAGTAAATGCAGGATTTTTATCCCATGCTATACTATCCATTTGCGACATTATGCCATTGGTTATATCACTGGCAATTAGTTTTGTTTTGGCAAACGGCTCGGTAGGATAATTTTTATTGTTTAAAAAATCCATACTATTGATATCACCACTCGTTCCATTACTCATAATGCCTACAAAATCTTCTGAAGCATTGAGCTTTTCTTTCAGTTGCTTGCCAACTTCGCCAAAATAATCAGCAGAGATGATCCCTCCGGCAAAATCGCCAACATAGTGTAATGAATAATTGGCCAGTATACTTATCCATTTACCTTTCAGACTTTTTACCGCTATGTAACCAACTTCAGGGTCGGTAGGTCCAGCGGGTTTTAAAATATAAGGACTTCCTACTTCAGGATTCATTCTCACTTTGTCAGTGCCTCCAAAAGGATTGGGCAGCTTGTATCCTTCCTTCATGAACCAACGTCTGTTGGAAACATGTTTTGGGATATTCACAGATCCCCAGGCTACTTGTGCTGGCTGTAAGTTTTTCAATGAAAGCTGAACTGACAATAATATTTTCTGAGATACTAATTTTAAGTAACCTACATCTGCCGGGCACAATAGTATTGAAACCAGGGAGCCGCAAGAATGAGCATGCGTAGAAGAAATCATTACCTGCGATGTTTCTAAACCCGTCTTTACTTTAATCTGTTCTTTTGCTTCATCAATAAAATCTTGTCCCATGCCGGTACAATCCACCACTACAAAAACAAATTTTTCCTTCCCGTTGCTGAAAGCAAGAGCCTTAACATAAAGCGAATCGTGGATGCTTTTTGCATACGTTGGTAAAAAATTACCATTGATTACTGTTCCTAATTTAGGGGTAATGTTTACTCGGGCCGCCCCAGCATTAAATGATTGCCCGTTGGCCTTTTGCAAACCAAAACAGAATAATAAGTTAAAAACGACAATAACTGCTCTCCATTTCATAGCTAAGAAGGTTAAAGCATGGGTTTATTGCTTCACGTGCTTACCGGTAGTTTAATACTATTTTTCATGTTTTTAACAAGTTGAATTTCATCACCAACGCTTATAATACCCATACCTGAATGAACTACATTTTGTCCGAAACAAATAGTTTTATTTTTTGTCCGATACGAAGACAATGTTTTAAGAGGTTCTCTTGCTTTCTCGGGATTCTCTTGATTAATGTTGATAATGCCACAACGACCACAATTTTCCAGCCCGGTGAAGTTGACTTGATTGATCGTGAAGTCTTCTATTGTATCTTCTTCATAGGGGACACCGCCAGTGAACACAATATTTGGTCTGAATCTGTTGATTAAAACCGGGCTTTCTAATCTACTATTTAGATCTTCTAAAGATGACTCGCCCAGCAACAGAAAAGGATATGCATCGGCAAAGGAGGTAAACTTTCCCTTTGGTGCATAACCAGAGGTGGTATCTACGGGTCGCATACTTTCCTCAGGCATATACACCAATTTGCAATCTGTTTCCAAAATATCACCAAACCATTCATCTATGTCTTTTCCGACACTTACTGAATGACACGTGGCATTCCAAATGGTGACTTTCTCTATTTCATTGCCCGAAGGATTGAACGGTATTGAAATTTGTTTGCTCAAATCCGTAGAAAGTGAAACCCGTAAGGCCTTCGCTTCAATTTTCACTTTCAACAAAGCCATTTTTGGAAACTCACGTTGTGTTAAAAAATTATTTCTTTTATCCACGAGCATCCAACGTCTATCATACTTTAAACCTCGGTCAGTTACTTCTGCTGACTGAATTTTTATTCCACCGAGTGACTTAATGGGATAAATGAATAATTGACTAACGATTAACATGTCTCAAAATTTAGACTTATCCTAAACAAAACGATTGTGTCCTGGATCGAACAACCGGAAACACACAACTAGCATTTCTTAATTAGTTCTAATAACTCATTGCGAATTTTGCTTTCTGCATCTACTTCCAGGTAACTGCTCCTGGCTCGCCATGTTTCATAACCTCCTCGTTCAATTTCATGTGCTGGTGCTACATATCCATCGTAGCCATTGGCCAGACAAATGGTGAAATAATTTTTACCGGCACTTTGTTTTTTTAACCACAGACCTGTTTCGGCAAAAAATTCTCCACCCAATGCACCTATCGTCAAATTTCCAATTTTTATTGCCTGAATTGGTGATAGGGATGTATCGGGATATTCATTTAGCAAGACCTGTTCTCTGGCATAAATTTTTACGATGCTTTCGGCATCCAGATTGAGATTATTGTAGTCGGTAGCCTCAATCACTGTTTTGGTGGCTTTGGCCAGTTCAGCCGAAGAAGGTTTCCTTATTCTAACTTCCAATTCTTTAAACTGTACGGATATGGATGGATAAGACTCCCATGAAACATGCTGGAGTGTTTCATATACCTTTTGTGCTAAATCTCCTCCGATGACTTTTGTTTTAGCATAGGGTTCTTTTGGATAGCGTTCCGGGTTCAGAAAATCCCAAATATTAATATCCCCACTGGTGCCATTGCTCATCATGCCCACAAAGTCTTCGTCAGCATGCAGCTTCTCTTTTATCTGGATAGAGAATTCGCCAAAATAATCCGCAGAGATAGAATCAACATGCCAATCGCCAACATAGTGTAGCGAGTAATTGCCTAATACAGCAATCCAGGAATCATCCGTTCCCTGGAGAGCCAGGAAACAAAGTTCAGGATCAGTAGGGGAGGCCGGACGATCAATTAAGTGTTCAGCGCCAAATGGATTTGTTTTTACTTTGTCTGCTCCTCCAGTAATCGGGTTTGGAGCTACATAACTCTCCTTCATCACATATCTTCTGCAAAGAACATGTTCTGGAACATCCACTGACCCAGAAGCCATTTTAGCAGGCCTTAATTTTTCTTTTGCCAGTTTTACTGATTGCATAACTAACCCCGGAAGCTTTTTCATGTATGCCAAATCCGGAGAACCATTCAGTAATCCTACAACTGCGCCTGCTGCGTGAGTATGTGTGCTTGATATCAATACGTGCTGTTTGTTAATGCCTGTTTCTTTTTCTATCCGATGTTTAATATCATCCATCATTTCTGTTGACATGATACAAATATCAACAACTACTATAGCGATCATATTGGTATCATCCTTCATGATCAAGGCTTTTGCATATAGCGGATCATGAATATAACGAGCATAGTGAGTATGATAATCGACACCGACAAAACTTCCTAAAGCAGGTGTGATATCGACTTTAGCTGCACCAGCATAAAATGAAGTGTGGTGGTTAGATAAAAGAATTTCAGGGTCTGAGTCCATGAGATTAATATATTAAATACGAAATTTTAATTTTTATGTAATGTTGCCTATTATAAATTTCCGTTTACTTCCGAATGTCCTGGTGGCTTTACCGTTTTATTATTTACCGAAATTCCAATTGTTTAGACGATACCCCCAGGTGGAATATAAGAGAACTATTAAGTAACATGGTACGAGCATCAAAATAGCATTTTGAGGATGAAGTTTATTGATGTCTAACAATCTCCCATAAACTACCGGAAAGATGCCGCCTCCAATTACTGCCATCAGTAACATGGCTGAACCTAGTTTTGTGTACTTGTCAAGTCCTCTAAGTGATAGACCCCAAATGGTGCCCCACAACATAGCTCCACTAAAACCCATTAGCACAAGGCAATAAAGACCGTTGATGCCTTTTAAAAAAAATGAGCCAAAGGTTAATGCAAGTCCCCATACTGCACAAAATTGAAGTGCCCGTTGCTGAGAAAAATATTTAGGAATAAAGAAGATCGTAGCGAGGTAGCCGATCAACATGGCAATCAAAGTATAAGTAGTAAAATGCCGTGCTACACTTACAGGAATTCCCAAAGTCCGGCTGTATAGAATAATTCCATCGATGGGTACCCCTTCACAGGCCAATGCAAAAAACAACGTTAATACACCTAGTATGAGGTGAGGGTATTGAAATATATTTCTCTTCGTACCCCCATTCGTTGTTAGCTCTCCCTCGCTTTTACTGGAATCACTAATCTCAGGAAGTTTTGAAAAATAAACCATGATCCCCAATAGGATTAACCCAACGGTAATTATTAAATAGGGTGTCACTACTTTTAAGACATAGGCGTCCAGAATATTTGCTTTTTCTGCTTCACTCGCCTGGCTAACGGTGGCGATAATATCATCGGCATTAAGTAAGAAAACAGATCCTAAAACTGTGATGCTTAGAATGCCCGCAATTTTATTGGCGAGTCCCATAAAACCAATACGTTGGGCAGTACTTTCGATTGGGCCAATGATTGCTACGTAGGGATTAGCCGCAGTTTGCAGCAATGTTACTCCAGTTCCTGTTATAAATAAACCGGTGAGGAAAATAGAATAGGTGCGGGTGTAAGCAGCAGGAAGAAAAAGAAATGTTCCTAATGCCATAATAAATAGACCTAAAACCATTCCTTTTTTATACCCTGTAAAACTAAGCACCCAGGCCGATGGGAGTGCCATAACAAAATATGCGATGAACGTTGCGAAGACCACCAATGTTGCCTGAAAGTTGCTTAGCTCTAAGCATATCTGAAAGTAGGGAATAAGTATGCCATTAATCCAGGTAAGAAAGCCGAAAACAAAAAATAAAATCCCAATAATTATTAATGGATAAATTGTCGATTTTAATTTTGTCATGTTTGGATGTTTACCTTTAAAACGAGTAATTAATTTGATGATGGCCTGGTTTCAGGTTATCAAACGTACCGTTAAAAGTACAGCAGTTAGAGGCAGTATTATTGTACTATCCTACAGAATTATGATACTTGATTACAAATTGCCCGAAAGCGGCATGCAGGTTTCCGATATAAGAAATGGTCCATTAAAAAAAGAGAGTTCCATGTTACTGTGCACTCCAGCCACCATCTAAGGAGATGGCAGTACCAGTAATTGTGTCTGCGCCATCCGAAGTTAAAAATACGGCCATTTGGCCAACACTTTTTGCTGTAATAAATTCTTTTATTGCATGTTTTGATAAAAGCACTTTACCTACAACTTCACTTTCGCTCAAGTTGTGCGCTATGGCGAGGTCAGTAATTTGTTTTTCAACCAAAGGTGTTTTCACATAACCCGGGCAAATGGCATTGCAGGTAATATTGTAAGGGGCACCTTCGAGTCCTAAAGATTTAGTTAAGCCAACCATGCCATGTTTACTGGCCACATAAGCACTTTTAAATTCGGAAGCCACTAAGCCATGAACCGATGCAATATTGATGATACGCCCAAACGTACGTTTTTTCATACCAGGCCAAACTGCTTTTGATAGATAAAAAGCAGCCGTTAGATTAACACCAATAATAGTGCTCCATTGATCATCCGGAAAATCTTCGATAGGGGATACATGTTGAATACCCGCGTTGTTAATTAAAACATCAATCTTCCCAAACCTGTCTATTCCTTCCTGCACCATACGCCTCAACTCTTCTGGCTTTAGCATATTTGCACCATTATGAATTGTAGCTATGCCATATTCTCCGGCAACATCATTGGCAATCTGCCTGCCGTTTGTTTCCAAACCATTAAAAATAATATTATATAGTTTTGTTTTAGCAAATTCTATAGCTATGCCTAAACCTATGCCACTTGTACTACCTGTAATTAGTATTGTTTTCATACGGAACTTCGCTATTGAATATTTATACTACGACAAGTTATGGTTGGTCACCTGACTTCAACCCACTCAAATATTCCACCAGATCAACTAGTTCTTGTTCGCTCATAGCGGATTGTAAGTTGGAGGACATTAATGAATTCTCAAGCCTGATACGGGAAACAATTTGATCTTTGTCGACAGTTTGTTGATTGTTCATGTATTGAACCACCACCTTATCAGCTGTTTCAGAAACAATTTTTCCAAAGGCTGTTGAACCATCTTTCAATTGAAACTGATGCCCTTCATATCCAAAACTGATGCCCTGATCTGGATAGAGTATGGAGGTGTAAAGCGCTTCTTTCGGAAGCTTGGAACCGATCTCGCTAAGCGCTGGACCGAAGTTAACACCTTCCGTATTTACCTGGTGACAGTTGCTGCATAGAGAAGTAAATACAACTTTACCCTTCACTGCATCACCCAACTTCTCTGCCATTACAGAAATAGAAGGAAGTGTACTTCCCTCTTTATTGTCGGGAAGTTTTATATACTTAGCACCTTCATCGCGCAAAGTAGAACGCCATGCTGTCTGAAATACACCGCCAGCTGCAACATATAAATTTTTGGGTATCTTATTTTCTTTGGCTAATTCTAAAAGCCTGTTTTCTGATTCCCATCGACCCCCAAAAGTTTTCACTGCCAACTTGCGCAATTCCAAATCTTTGGTGGAATCCAACATAATGGTTTCCATCAATGTGATGGCCTTAATATTGCCCATGCCTGGCCGAAGCGCTTTCACCAGTGCCATCGCTTCAGCTTTATTCGAGCCACTTAATACCTTTTGCAATAGATCTATCTTGTTCCAATCCAACAGAACTTTAACGGCATCTTTTCCCTGAATACTATCGGGATAATTTATTCCAAGTGATAAAAGATCATTAGCACGATCCTGCAACTTAAACGTGGCAATCAATTCCACAAATTCGATTTTTCCTTTTTGTTGTTCCAATACTTTATCGAGTGATACTGCAAGCGCAGGCGTCATCTTCACCTGAGAAGCATTCATGTGCTTAAGCGCATATAACACTTTGTCACCTTGCGTCTGCTGTACCAGTTGAGCAAGCACTTGTTGTTTGGATGGATCGGTTTGGAAATCGAAAGCACGATAGTAACGCAGCATTTCCATTTCGTTTGACTTCCTGATCAACTCTGCAAGCAAAGGTATGGCGTCCTTGCTTCTGCTTCTCCACACGATATCAGAATTAGCTGGCGTGTTCCATTCTTTTCCAACTTTTGATTTCCACTCGGCAAAGAATAATTCTTCATTGCCCTGAGCACCTATTCCCAACGCTTCTAAATACCAACGATCATTGCCCTTATATTGCAATGCCAGTTTTGCCCACAGATCAGCGGCATGTGAAGATTTACTTTCGCGCAATGCGATGATCAACTCTCTTCTCACTTGTGCGGAAGGATCGTTCAACAAGTCAGCGACAACGGCAATCACATCTTTATTCAACTGACGCGACACCCGGATTCCGGTGATGCGAATATCTGAGTTCTTATCCTTTAATGACTGGGTAATATATTCATCTCCCTTTGGAAAACGTGCCAGCAACCATAGCGCTCTGGCACGGTTGCGCACATTATCTGAACTCCAGATTTTCTGTAATGCTGATTCGGACTTTTCACCCATCGAATTCAACGCTATCCATCCAAGATAACGTGTTGCAGGATTCGGACTTAACAACGCACTCGCTGCTACTTCCGGAGTGGTTACATCTGCCGCTTGAATTTTATAAGGAGTCTTTGGAGGAGCAACTCGATAGATCCTTCCTCGATTCAGATCTCCTACCTGATGTCCACCAACTCCGGGATCATACCAGTCGGCTACCAGCAATGAACCATCGGGGGCAACGCAAACATCGGAAGGGCGGAACCACTGATCTTTCTGTCCCTGCAAAACAGACACCATCTCAGCCTTGTAACCCGCTCCGTCATTTTGAACGGGGTAGGAACGCACAACGTTTGGCCCGGCATCGCTGTGAATGATTTGGCCTCTGAATACTTCTGGCAACAAAGTGCCTTCATACATCGTGATGCCCGTGGGCGAGCCAGCGAAAGTCTGCAACAGATTAGGCACGACTCCCGGATCATTTAAATGCCAATGGCGAAGCGGAATTTCCTTTTCCATATTGGTCCTTCTGGCAGGCCAACTGGCTCCGGTCATTTCGTCTTTGAAACCATAGTTCCCAAACTCCATAACATAATTAATCCGTGTTCCTTTATTTCCATCGTCATCATTGTCCGATTGCCAAAGCGTTCCAAAAGGATCCACTGTTACTTCATAATTATTTCTAAAATTGTTGGCCAGCACCTCCACGCGGGTTCCATCTAATTCGCTGCGAAGCACTAAGCCATCGCGGAAAGGCTTTCCATTGGTTGAAACTGTGTGTCCATGAATATCAACGATAGTATCGCCAGAAGCTAAAACCAGATTTTTTGCTTCATTGCCCATATTAAAATAGAGTCTTCCGTCTGGCCCAAAAATGAAAGCATGCATTCCGTGGTCATGGTCAACACCTTGAATGCCTTTAAAAAGAATTTCCTTTTTATCCGGAACATCATCACCATTTTCATCGGTAAACACCAAGACGTTGGGGCTACAGGATACAATCACCTTATTGCCAAGCACAGAAATACCAAGCGCTGCATTTACATCCAGACCCTGATAAAACACTTTGCTCTTATCGGCTTTCCCGTCTCCATCGGTGTCTTCCAAAATCAATATGCGATCACCTTCTTTTTTGAAGGGATTTTTTGCATTGTGTTGGTTGCGATAGTTGTATGCCTCACACACCCAAACACGACCTTTTGAATCTACATCAATATTGGTGGGATTAGTCAACATGGGTTCAGAGGCGAACAGGGTTACCTCAAGACCATCGTAGACTTTTAAGTCGGCCAAAGAAGAAGCTGTCGAGTGCTCATCTTTTTCTTCTTTGCAGGCGTACAGTGAAAAAAAAGCAATAAAGAAGTATAACAAATTGTTTGATTTCATATAGATGGAATAAGAAGTTAAATGTACACTGTAGAACTCTATTTTGAATCTACTAAATTAAGGTTAATTGAAAACCAAGACATTTCCAACCTGGGTGCCTTTCTACTGCCATGGCTTATTCAATTTGAATGTGATGAATTGGTAATTGGTTACAATATTTCCAAAGCTATTTATTTTTTAGTTGTTCTTTCCCATTAAAAAAGTTTAAGCAATAATTTGAAATTACCGATTGTGCCTTTTGTATTGTTAATCTTTGGTTAATGCAAATGTTTTAGTAAAAATCTTTGGGCACATCTTTAAATAGATCATTAAGGTTGTTATTAATAAAAATATCGAGCCATGCCATTCCCGTTTTACCTTTAGCCCGTAACAAACCTGCGACATAATTCAGTTGCTGTATAAAATACTGATTCGGATCGATTACTTTTCCGTCCTTAAGCGGAGCTACTCCATCGGCTTGCATATGCGCCAGTCTTCTGGTGAACCAGGTTTCATCGAAACCTATATGTACAAAGGGGCTTGGGAAAAGTTCGGTAATCTCATCCACCATTTTCTTAACCATTTCACGGGCTGCGGGGTTTGTTGGGTCAAATTCAAATCCATAGGGCACCGTACTTAAAGAAGAGTATTTTTCTAATTTGAAAATATCGTGCAGATGGCCATACAAACTTTGAATCGGAATAACATCAACGTGCCTTTCTCTGGCATACTGTATTATATTCCGTATAGTGGACTTGGGAACTTTTGACTTATAGCCTACGAGAGGAAATGATTCATACTCAATAGCTGCTTCGGAATAAAACATAAATTGATTGCTCTTGAATCTGGCCAACTCATCTATAATATCCCTGGCATATTGCTCATTGAATACAGCTCCTTCGCTGTAGGCCACCAGCAATCCGCGGTAAGCCAAAGTCGGGTAATCAGATATTTCGGCTTCGGGGAAGAAGGCATCATTTCCTGTGCCTTCGGGTAATTGCCGGAGTGTTTGCACTGCATAATAAGCTGCTGCGCTTGAATTGCCGTTAACAACAATTCCTTCCCTGGTAATTTTGATAATGTACGCTTCCCGGCAATTTGGTCCGGTGGTTTCGTCAAGTCCTGGCAGAGCCGGAAGGTTACCGTGGTTTAAAATTATCTGTTTACCTTTTTTAAGAGGTATCAGCGGTATACTAATTCCAGTACGGCTCTTCAGGAAGTAGGCCAGTTCATTTGCGTTAAATTGATCTTCAGGACTTGACCCGAAAGGCAAGTAAATACTTAAATCAGATATTCTTACCTGAGACTGGCCATAGCTGATCTGCTGAGGTTGTGGTAAAAGAATTGGATGGCCTTGAGCCTGACAAAATGTAAATGACATTAAAAGCAATACATGGATAACTGGTCTTTTCATGATGGTATGTACTTTGTTAGACATTGACGACAATTTATTTTTCAATACAGCGGGTGCTTTAATCTGTCTGGCCATTCCCATTTACAATACGAATTGGAATTGAACTATTCGATAATCGTAACGGAAGTTAATAATGAATTATATCCCGTACTTGCCTCCCAAACCTTTTGGTTAGCCAACCTAATTGAATAGGCAGGATTTGTGTTTAATGTTGTTTCTGGATCGGGGAAGTTCAGTAGCAGATCATATTTACCAGTAGTTAAACCTGAAGGAATGGGTACTGAAAAGCTAAGTTTTATTTCGCCATTGTCGGGCAGCCAGGTGCGGGGATCAGCATCGAGTTTTATTCTTTTAACAGAACTACCTGACTTTGGCCGAAGCACCAATTCTATATCACGTGCATTGTAGGGTGAAGCAAAACCATCATTCTTTAAAACTAAATTTAATGTCAGAACAGAATCAAGTTTTACGGAATCTTGTATTTTGGAGGTAAGCAAACGGAAACGGTAGCCAAGGCGCCTGGCTATAGTTTCATAACAGCCTTTAGTAACCCAGCTATCTAACACACAATCTATATATTCCTTGTTGAGTGCGCTCCAACGCATTTTTTCTAGTTCACTTATGGCAACTGCACAATCCGATCGGGGGGAATTGCAATTACACGTTTCCCCTTCTTGCGGCAGATATTTGTTTTCTTGATTAAGGTAGTTCTTTTGAGCGGCAAGACTTGCCGGATCATTTGGCCAATAGGTACCCCAATCAGTATCTGAAGCTAAGAAGCAATCGTTGTGATGCCCAGTTCTGGAACGGTTACTTTGGTTAAATGCTTCCGCAGCTCCAATGGGGTTAATGGTTTCATAAATAGCTATTTTTTGCTGTTGGGTTCGTACAGCAACTCCTCTCGATTTTGGCAAAGCATCCAATACTTTATATAGAATAGTTTTCATATCGGCTGTGTTAGCCAGATTATTACTGGAAGTATGCCACTCTCCCCAACGGCCAATGAAACCTGCTTCCATCAATGCTATTACATCTGCATTTTTTTGAAGCACTGGTGTAAGCTGTTCAATGTGTGCTAATATGACATCGAGAGGTGCATCATCCCAGGGAGCAGGTTCATTAAACGTATATGCAAATCGGAGCACAACTTTAAAGCCATTACTTCTTACTAGGTCCAGATCATCCTGTATATGCTGAAGATAACTTGAGGAGATTGGCCCGGATCGGAAAGTAGTCATGCTGTACAATTTTCTCACCAGTGTAATATTTTTATTTTTTAATTGGTCAAAATAGGCCTGAGAAATTAAAGATGACGATGAACTGCCGGATTCATCCTGACCATAAAAGCCTCTTTCCGGATTTGAAAAGTTTGTTTTATCTTCAGAATAAGTGATTGTATTTCCAACGACTGGATCAGCATCCTCAGACTCTTTTGTACACCCAGCCAGAAAAATACTGAATGACATAAGAATCATTATACAGTAATAAAACCGATTATATTTTATGCTCATGATTATGAATTATACTGGTTCAGTATTTTAGGTAGCGATGATCTGAATGGAAGATCATTTTTTAATTTCCGGCTGAAGCTTTTCGGCCTTGTCCTGTGCAACTTTCAGTATTTCTTCAATGGTAAAACCAAGCGGTTCTCCGTTCGCCACTTTTTTCTTGGCACTTAGTAATGCTTCTACAAAACCTTCTGGCACATTTTTCCCTGTCCACATATTGGCGGTTTCTGTGTAAAGCCATGCATATTCATCGGCAGTGCGAAGGGCGTAATATGCATTATGTTCAAACCAAAGCGCCTGCTCCTTGGGAGTTAGCATTTTAGCCTGTCCGCTTAGTCTGAAAGGGAAAGTAATGACATTTGCCCAGTTGCCGGTTACGTAGTCTTCGGAAATGGCACAACCGATGGAATATTTTGCAGCATATTTCAGATGTAATTCTGCTGGCACGAGTGCCTTAGCATCATTTTTAAGTGTATTGCGAATCTGGAAGAACTCTAGAGCAGATGTATAGTAATAGGCATCTTCATTACAATCAATAAATTTAACATCATCGTTAATGGCTTCTATAATACCTATAGTAAAAGGAATATGCAGACCAAACCATGCTGTTTTAAGAACCTCTTCTGCCACTTTAATGTCAGCTACCGGTAACACCGGTGATGAGAACGGAGATCCATTCTGAAAATCAGAAAATTCGCGTAATGATAATATTACCAGACCGGGGAACTCTTCCTGTAGTGCTTTTACAAATTGAGCACCCCGTTTACGTGCCTGATTATAGTAATCCTGAAAAGTCAGTATATTAATTCCGGCCTGCTCATCATATTTCCATGGGTTTTTACCAGGTTTATACGGTTCGGGATCCCAAAGAATTCCTTTACACTTCATCGTTTTTGCAAGCTGAGCTGCATAGCGGATTTGTTTATCAGCAACAGCCCAGTCGGCATCTGAGAACCAGTTCATCTGTGACGCGCCATAAATTACAATGAAATTATCAGTGAGTACTTTGCTCACGTTAAGCCCCGTGTTTAGTTTTCTTTCAATCTCCATACTGTCTTTGGAAATTTTTCTCAAATCATCAACCATAAAAATATTTCCGGCACCAACATTCTTTGGCAACTTGATGGCCAGACCATCAAAGGGTCCGTTTTCATATTTTTTAATATTGTTTCTGAGATCGGATGTAAGAGGTGAATTCCATCCAAAATCTATAAGCTTCTTTTGTGGTGAATGATTCACCACCTGCGAATACACTTGGAGGGAGCATAATACCAGTAATGTAAATGCTGCAAAGGATGTGTTATTTTGTTTTTTCATGGCGAAGTTATTTTACTATCAGGTATTGTATTCATCGTTTAAATGTTGGCCGTCTTTTGCTAAACACATGACCCTAATTAATTTAGATTTAATTTCTGTTCGATATGCTGCAATTAAGTTGTGTAAACTGATATTAATGGAAAACACGAGACAGTTCAAAAGAAATTCATTAAGCATATTCACGTAATTCAAAAGTATCGAATCATCTTATAAGTGTGTAATTTGATTGTGCCAGTTTGTTAGATAAGGATATTAGTATCACAATTCAGGAGTTAAATATTATCATCCTGAGTTACGGTTTACCTAACTTTATTAAAACAACATTTTACCAAACCCACTAAAATGAAAAAACATTTACATCTAATCATCGTCTTGCTCTTGCTGATAAGCATAGGGGCTATGGCGAAGACTCCTGCCTTTACCGTTTCGGGTAAAGTAACATCCCAGTCAGGCGAGTCGATTCCCGGTACCAATGTTTTGGAAAAAGGTACGACCAACGGTACGGTTACTGATGCCGAAGGAAAGTACACCATTACGGTAGGAAGTGAAAACGTAACGCTTGTCTTTTCCTTTATCGGTTTTATTAGTCAGGACATTTCTGTTGGCGGAAGGACTGTTATTGATATTGTGCTGACGGAGGATGCTACAACCCTGAGTGAAGTGGTAGTGGTTGGCTATGGTGTTCAGAAGAAGACAGATCTCACGGGGGCGATTGCTTCAATTCCAGTTGATCAGCTTTCACAGTTCCCTACAGCAAGGGTAGACCAGGCTTTACAAGGCCGTACTTCAGGTGTTTATGTTTTGAATACCGATGGCTCACCAGGAGGTGCTACTAATATTCGTATACGCGGACTTAATTCTATTAATGGTGGCAATGAACCACTGGTAGTAATTGACGGCCTGCAAGGCGGCACTCTAAATTCCCTTAATCCCAATGATATAGCCACGATGGAGATTTTGAAGGATGCCTCAGCAACTGCTATCTATGGCTCACGGGGTGCCAACGGGGTAATTATCATTACTACAAAATTAGGAAAAAAGGGAAAGCCTGTTATCGATGCAGGATATAACGTGGGCTTCCAAAAATTAGCGCACAAATTGCCGGTGATGGATGCGGCAACCTTCGCTACAACTTTTAATGCTTATAAGGCGACTAATACTGCGAATGGAAATATTCCAACTCCGCAATTTACCGATGCGCAAATTTCCAATTGGCAAAAGAACGGTGGAACAGATTGGCAGGACGAAGTATATAAAACAGGTGTCATGAGTAACTTTCAGCTTGGTGTGAGCGGAGGAACAGATAAGCTTAAGTACGCTGTTTCCGGAAACTATCTGGATCACAAAGGCACATTAGTAAATTCGAGATATTCGAGGGCATCGTTAAGAATTAATCTTGCTGCCGATGTTACGGACTGGATAGATTTTGGAATCAACTATGCATTTACCAAAGAAACGTATAAGTCACCATCTTTTGCAACGGACGGTTCTGCGGATTTTGTCGCCCAGACTACGAACAATGCACCGCGATGGGCACCCACGGAGCCTGTGTATGACGCTGAAGGAAACTACTGGGTACATACTCCGGGCTATGGTGCTAGTGATACATGGAATCCAATGGCTTCTGCCGTTGAGCCAATTATTGACAAGCCGACTTTTCGAAATAATGCAAATCTTTATTTAAATTTTAAAATCCTAAAGGGATTAAGCTTTAAGGTTATGGGAGGTGCGTTGATAACGAACAGCTATAATCACGATTACTATAATAGCAAAACGCTACGGGGTCTTCAGAATAACGGTTACGGCAATATTAGCAACGCTAATACAGCAAGGTATCAAAACTCAAATATTCTTACCTATGATAACACTTTTAACAGTATACATCACGTAACCTTTACAGGAGTGGTTGAACAGATATTGGATGAATACTCGGGCGACCATATGGAAGGGAAAAACTTTCTGGTTGATCAATTAGGGTTTGATAATTTTGCTGGTGCTAAATCCGTAAAAGTAAACTCTTACCATGGTAAGCGAACACTTCTTTCGTATATGGGCCGCCTTAATTATGTGTTTGCTGATAAATATATGGCTACACTCACCTACCGGGCTGATGGTTCTTCAGTCTTCGGTTCAGGAAATAAATGGGGATATTTTCCATCGGGCTCTGTGGCCTGGAGATTATCTGAAGAAGGATTTATGAAGGACCTGGATTTATTTACAGAATTAAAATTGCGGGCAAGTTATGGTAAGACAGGCAATCAGGGTATCAGCCCTTATCAATCTCTGGCCAAACTTGGATCTGGTAACAGTTACAATTACCCATATAACGGTAATACGCCTGCCGATATTGGATTTGGAATTAATGCTATAGCCAATCCAAATTTGAAGTGGGAAACGACCACACAGTCAGACATCGGGATGGACTTTTCCTTGTTTAATGGAAGACTAACCGGAACAGTTGATTATTATATTAAGACTACAAATGATTTGTTGATGCCGCGCACATTGCCCGGTTATGTAGGGGTAACCAGTGTACTGGACAACGTTGGTTCCGTTGAAAATAAGGGTATAGAGATATTAATCGGAGGGGATCCGATAGTAAGAGATAACTTCAGATGGAATACATCTATAAATTTCACCAGTAACAAGAACAAAGTACTCGACATTGGTGACAATAAAAAACTCACGTACAATTCTTCCACGGGTGGATATAGTTTGAATGAGTTTATGTATCTCGTTCCAGGCGAGTCATTTGGTTTGATGAATGGTATTAAATTCCTGGGTATATGGAGAACTGACCAGGATGCCGAAGCACGAAGTTATGGCCAGCTTCCAGGTGATGAGCATTACCTCGATTTGAATAAGGACGGAAAAATTGATTCGCAGGACAGAACTACAATTGGTCACGGATATCCAAAATTTACGATGGGGTGGACGAACCAGTTAACCTACAAAAGATTTGACTTATCTTTCCTCCTCATCAGTTATCAGGGAGTTGATTTGTTCAACACCTTGCGAATCCGCAGAGATTCTCCATGGGAAGGAACCAGTACTGTGTTATTGGACAGATGGACTCCGGAACATCAAAATACAAATGTTCCAGGATTTATTGATGGCAAGTACAGACAAGACCAAAACCTCACTAATAAAGTGTCTTTTCCTGGCAATTCATCTGGTGTTACTTCCCGCTGGGTAGAAGATGCTTCTTTTATCCGGTTGAAAACGGCTACACTTGCGTATACCTTTGGTCAGGAAAAACTAAAAGCTATCGGATTCCAAAAGATAAGAGTCTTTATGAGTGGTACAAACATTTTAACATGGACAAAGTATACTGGTTACGATCCTGAAGTTGCCGCTTTTCCTTCGACCGATGCCACGATTGGGGTAGACTTGAGTTCTTACCCAACGTCAAGAACTTTTACACTTGGTGCTAACCTGACTTTCTGATATTAAATTTGAAATTACCATGAAAAATAAAATATTTAGAATTAAGAATTTGATACTGATAGCAGGGGCTTTAGTCCTTATCAATATCGGAATTGGATGTGTGGATTTAGATGAGCACCCCTATGACTTTGTTGGTCCCAATAACTTCTACAGTTCTGTTCCGCAAATAGAAGCTGCATTTGCGAGCTCCATGAATAGGATATATCAAGAATGGAGTGCTTATAGTTATGGATGGTGGGCCTTCGCTAACGATGATCAGATGATTGACGGGAGTCTGGTCATTGATGACAACTTCGCTACTGGTTTTTGGATCAACCATTATCAGGCCATCGCTGACATTAATCCTGCAATAGCTGCGTTAAATGCTGATGTATTAGGAACATTGGCCACGCAAGGAGAAAAGGACGAGTTAATGGCCCAGGCTAAATTTCTCAGGGCATTTAACTATTTTAACCTGGTAAGATTGTATGGTGATGTACCACTCGTTACTGAGGAAACAGATGTAATCAATGATCTAATAGTAAGGACACCGAAGGTGGATGTCTATGCACAAATTGAAAGTGATTTACTTTTTGCTGTACAAAATCTGCCTCCAACGTGGGCTCCAGAAAAGCATGGTCGTCCCTCCCGGGGTGCCGCCAAGGCAATTCTCGCAAAGGTGTATATTACTCATGCCACAGCGCCCATCAATGACGCCTCGTATTTTGCAAAAGCAAGGGATATGGCTGCTGACGTGATGAATGATGGTGTTAATTCTCTTACACCGCTTATAGATGACGTTTTTAAACTTGAATATAGTTATGGCCCTGAGATGATGTGGAGTTTCAATGCATCTGAAGATCACAACTCTACGCCACCGCAAATATGGCTTCCAAGTTCTATGTCTGATGGTTGGGGAGACTTTAAGTCCGACAAGGTGTGGGGCGAAAGCTACCCAGCCCAACCGAGAAAAGATGCCTATCTCTTGCTAGAAGATGACAACGGTGATTCATATTTAACATTTTATGGTCAAACCCCGTATGTCAAAAAATTCCTGTATGATACCAAAGAGAATCAGGACAGATACAGGTCCGTCCAGAATGTACCCATCATCCGCTATGCCGATGTACTGTTGCTTTTTGCTGAAGCAGATAATCTGGCAACTGCCGGAGGCAGCCCATCACAAGCTGCTGTAGATGCAGTTAACCAGATTATCAATCGGGCCAATAGTGGTGTGGCCAACGCGGCAGATCCGCTGACTACTACCGCCATGACTGAGGCAGCTTTTGATAAAGCTGTTATCCGACAACGAAACCTGGAACTGTGTTTTGAATTTGACCGGTGGTTTGACCTTATCAGGAAAAAGATTTTATGCGAATCACAGATCCCTGCTTATCAAGTAAATTGTGATGCAAATGATTACCTGTGGCCAATACCTCAAAGTGACTTAAGGCTCAATAAGGCATTAACGCAAAACCCGGGCTATTCCACACCTGGAGAATAGAAATTGATTTGGTTTAAGCAAGTGTCTTGTGGTTCAATAATCACAAGACACTTTTTTATTTTAGATTGAGAACACTATAAATACAAAAGATATGAGAACCATAATTGCGTTATTACTTTTAGGAAATGTATGTTTTGCGCAAAATAAAGAATTCGTTGTTGATGCTCTTGTGAATCCAAGAACGAAAGCTAGTGTAATCACCGTGGGCGGAGTAAATTCTGACATACAAGGTTATACTAATGAAACCATTCAACGGGCCGTAGATGCATTGCCGCAAGTCGGAGGCACCGTCAAAATGGATCCAGGTCTATACAGAATTATGGCTCCGGTTCGCCTTCCTTCAAATAGCAGGCTAATAGGATCCGGACCAGAGACAGTCCTTAAAAGAATAGACGGATTCCATTCAAAGTTTATCGTGGATGCTGATTTTGGTGAACTTAAACTAACCGTTGCTGATGCATCAGGCTTCGATGTTGGCATGAGCATGCAAGTCACAACCGATGTTTCATCCAGTTGTTGGGACGTAACCACAGGAGTGATCACGGATATTGTGGGTAACGTCATTTATATAGACACGCATCTTATCCGCGATTATGAACACGAGCAGAATGGGATGGTTACGAATGCGGGGTCCTGTGTTTCTGTTTTCGGAGCCCAAAATGTCTACATCTCCAATTTTACGATCGATGGAAATAAGGCTAAGAACGATCTTTTAGATGGATGCAATGGTGGAGGAGTAGCCATTATAAAATCAAAGGATGTGACCGTGGAGAATGTACATGTAAAAGATTTTAATGGCGAAGGTATAACCTGGCAAATTACGGAAAATGTGACGGTGCGAAATTGTGAAATAAACGGTTGTACCAATATGGGTATGCATCCGGGAACAGGTTCTCCGAATTCATTGATCGAAGGCAATAAAAGTTACGACAATCGGGTTGGATTGTTTTTGTGCTGGAGAGTTCAGCATAGTATAGTCAGAGGCAATCAATTGTTTCACAACAAAGAGATGGGTATTAGCACAGGTCATAAAGATAGCGATGTTCTTTTTGATGGGAATCACATTTTTGAAAATGGCGGAGATGGTGTGTACTTTAGAAATGAAGATGAACAGAATTCGCCACACCGAAATACCTTTAGTAACAACACCATAGAAAATAATGGCACTGTCAAGGGTGGATATGGATTTTTATTTAAGGGCCAGGCATTGGATGTTATACTAAAAGATAACATTATCCGCGACACAAAAACCGGCACACAAAAAGCAGCCATTTATACTACTAAAGATACACCTGCGGTAAAGGAGCAGAACAATAAAATGAGTGGTCATGCTCTTGGCAATATAGTACAGGAGAAAAAATGAAATGGCCCTTATTCGCTGATGAAAAGTATAGCCAACGGCAATCAAGCATCGATTGTCATTGAAAATAGAGTACTTAAGTTAATCCTTAACGTTATGAAGATTCTAAGTCGATTCAACTATTCCTGCTTGTTTGCTCTTTTATTTCTTTTAAGCTGTTCGAAAACAAAAGATTCTTTATCAGCCGAAAATATTTCTGAACCCGCATACTATTCATCAGCTGATTTTAAAGTGGTGAAAAAAATTGATACTCACGTACATGTTCATACAGACCAGACAGCATTGATCCAACAGGCGGAGCAAGATAATTTTTGTTTACTAACCATAAATTGGGATGATGTAAATGACCCTCCACCCATGGAAGTACAGCAGAAGTTTGCCCTGCAGCATGTGAAAGCTTATCCTGATCGTATTGCGTATGCTACTACCTTTTCTATTCGAAACTTTAATAGTGATGATTGGAAAGAGCAGACCATCGCCTATTTAAAGAATTCTTTTTCGCAAGGAGCAATAGCAGTCAAAATATATAAAGTTATTGGAATGAGCCTTCGGGATAAAAATGGCAAATTGGTTATGATTGATGATCCTCGGTTCGATAGCATACTGGATTTTATTGTACAAAACAATATTCCTGTAGTGGGGCATTTTGGCGAACCTAGGAACTGTTGGCTACCGGCAGATGAAATGACCATACAGGGAGATAGAAGTTATTTCATTGAGCATTCGGAATATCATATGTATTTACATCCTGAATTTCCGTCTTATGAAGAGCAAATTGGTGCGAGAGATCGAATGCTGGAGAAGCATCCTGATTTAAAATTCATCGGTGCACATTTGGGAAGTTTGGAGTGGAACGTAGATGAACTCGCAAAACGGCTTGATAGGTTTCCCAACATGGCGGTAGATATGGCAGCCCGTATTTCTCATCTTCAGTATCAGGCACAAAAAAATTGGAAAGGAGTACATGACTTTTGCATGAAGTATCAGGATAGGCTCCTTTATGCTACTGACCTATCAGGAAATGGAACAGAGAGTCCCGCAGCCATTGAAAAGCAAGCACATGATATATGGCTTAATGACTGGAAATTTTTTACGACAGATGAAAAGATGAAGTCCCCTGAAGTTGAGGATGAGTTTAACGGATTAAAATTACCGCAAGAAGTAATTGACAAAATATATCGAAAAAATGCTGAAAAATGGTTTCCTGGTGTAGTGAAATGAGTACGGAAGCCGCATCGTGGCTATCGGTCTCCTTAATGTTTCAATTTTTCTAACCTTCGGGCCATCGCCTTACGAGTTAAATAAAGTTCCTCAACATTGCGGGAGAATGAACTTACATCGATCACCAAGTTTCGGATCTGCAAGTCGGCAAACTCCTTATCCCCCGAATCTTTCAGCATCCATAAATATTCGTAGTCTTCAATTCCCTCACGAAGAAGTTCAAACCGAATAGATGATACCGGGCCATTTACATTGGGTTGGCCGGTATAACTTTTGGTGAAATCTCCAGGATAGAACAAAGAGCCTTCGCCATTAAGTACATGGCCTTCGCTACACACAAACCCGGAAATAAAGGTAACTGCATCCAGCCAGGGATTTGGTGTCTCAGACCAAAAATTGATGGCCCAGTACAAAATACCCTCCATGTTGTAACGAGCGGTAATCCAAGGCACCATAACAGGGTCCATAGCAGGTGCATCGATAAAATAATTTGGCTGCGGATAAACCTGATCGCAGGAAATATACCACGTCATTTCTCCTCCTTTAGCCTGCTCTTCAATGATAGCCTGTTTAAGCTGCGGATCATTCAAACTATTACCATGGATTGAAAAATTATTAACATGTCCGCGAAGGGTACCCATCTCCGGATCATTTTTTTCCGGCAATGGTGATTTGGTTGAAAGAAATGGAATATCCCGTGCAACTTCGTGCACCAGTCGGGCCCATTCACGCGTCTCTTCAAAATCTTGTTTCGTGTTGGGCTCATCAATAGGGCTGTTAAAAACCAGCCGTTCTTTCCAGCCATGCTTATCGAAATATGATGCAACCTGTGATAGATAGGAATTCACTTTCTGGTTAAATTCCTTTGAAAATTTTTCTGCCGCAATCTTTCTTTTCAGATTTGAAGGGTAGGCATTGAGCAGCACGCGTTTTGTTTTAAGCTTGTTCATGTAATACTCATATCGGGCATCATCAAATTTTACTTCCACCTTTTCTCCGCTGATGACAATTTCTGGTTCAAGTGGATCATTAAACCAGGGTTCCATGCGATGTGCGTAAAGAAATTCGTAGTAGGTTTGGGTGAGCTTTTCAATTTCCAAATCATTTTCAGGCTTATGATAGAAATCTGCTAACTCCCCTTTGGAAACATTCATGTATGTAATCAGATGTGTTTTCTCGGGCAATGAGAAGTTGTAGACCTCCATTTCAACATGGATACTTTCTAAAGGCTTTCCATTTTGGGTAACGTTTATACTGCCGGTATATACCCCGGCTGGTGTGCCCGATGGAACGAAGAGATCTACCCAAATCGGGCGATTCCCTACAACTGCATATTGGGCATTCATATTGAATGGTTCTTTAAGTGGTGCAAGGGCATCGGGCCAATATCCTGTGGCTCCAACCGGACTCGATTTGGCATAAAGCATTATATAATGTTCCAGGTAAAAATTAATTTGCTTTTGACCAATTTTTTTTCTTTGCTTAGAAGTAAGATCCGTGACCTCTATAAAAAAGCCTTCCGGTGCCTTGGGTCTCCGGCCTTCTGGGATAGGTGTAGTAATCACCACCTGAAAAGGAACATGCTCATTGCCCGCTCCTGCAAGATTGATTTTTTTCTCATTCATGGACCAGATCATATTACCATTTTCAACTCTGTCATCCGGACGCACCTTTTGTTCAGCCGGAACCGCCCATACTACCACTTTATCTGCGGCCACCTGAGTCTTGTCATTAACTGCCCCAGTCTTGGCAATTTGGCCGTACGAGTTTGCCCAGCATATGAAAAGAGGGATGAAGAGCAGTCTCCATGAGAAGCTTATATTCTTTACATAGAAAATATTTTTTGGGAACGTGCCTACTAAAAAAATAGAAATCAGAAATATCAGTCGCTTTATCAATATGCTTTCCATTTATTTCTCTAATTTAATAATCTTATCCTAGCCGTAAATACATTACCAATAGTAATTAATTTTGACCAACATGACAACCATAACAAGAGACTCTATTCAAAGACTTATCGATAGAACAGTAAAACAAATTCAAATACATAAGTGTTGGAGAATTGTATTACTGACACCTATCTGCGTTTCTTTGGTTGCTTCAATGGAAATCAAGGCACAAGAAAAGACTTTGATCTTTCCTATTCCTCAAGAGCTTCAGATTGTCAAGGATGTTTTTGTTTTAGACGAAACTGTATCCATCATTACTCCCAAAAATGCTACTGAAAAAGACATTTCACTTGCGAAACTTCTGGTGAGGGAATTGAGTAAACATGGCATAGGATTGAAAATTGAAACACGTGCGGATATCCCAACGGATAGGAAGGTTGTTGTTATGGGGACTGTTCAAAATCAATTAATAAAAAAATATTGTACTGATAATAATGTAGCGATAACACAAAAAAATCCGGGCCCCGAAGGCTACATATTGCAGGTAAATCATCAAGCCATTGTAGTTGGTGGATCAGATGATGCCGGGGCATTTTACGGACTCCAGTCATTACGTCAGTTGCTCCAAGCTGGTAAGGGAAAGAGCATTCAGGGTGTAAATGTCAGAGACTGGCCAAACTTTCCTTTTCGGGCTATAAGGCTTTACGTACCGGGGCCCGAAAACATGCCTTTTTTCAACCGGTTCTTACAGGATTTTATGGCACTCTACAAATACAACAAGGTTGTTCTTGAATTGAATTGTATGAGACTTGACAAACACCCTGAAGTCAACACGGGTTGGATAGAATTCACTAAGTATATGCAATATTCCCGCTCGAATGCTCCGTTGGGTGTTTATGGGGAAGAAAAAAATTCAAGTCACTATGATGCCGGGGACGGCTTTATAATTGAAAAAGATGATGTTAAGGATATGGTAGAAACGGCCAATCAGAATTTTATCGAAGTAATACCCGAAATACCTTCGCTTACGCATGGTTATTATCTATTGACAAAGCATCCTGAATTAGCAGAGTACCCGGGAGACAAATGGCCGGATACATATTGTCCTTCTAATCCTAGATCTTATGAGTTGATGTTTGATGTGTATGATGAGTATATAGACGTCATCAAACCAAAAATGGTTCATATTGGCCACGATGAGTGGTGGGGTGCCCCCATGGATGTTTGCCCGTTATGTAAAGGGAAGGATTATTCCAAACTATTCGCGGCCGATGTAAATAAGGTTCATGGCTATTTTTCAAAGAAAGGAATTAAGCTTGCCATGTGGGGAGATTATTTGCTGGAAAGCGTTCGCGATACAACCTATCAAGATAGGGTATCTTCTATAGGGATAAAATACAAAACTCCGGGAGCCGTTCGGCCTTCTGTTGTAAAGGAGTCCATCCCAAAAGATATTCTGATATTTAATTGGTTTTGGATTGATGAGCAAAAGGAAAAGGATTTGAAAGATTTTGGCTTCACACAGATCTATGGAAATTTCACTCCGAACATTAGCCATTGGGATGAAAGAATAAAGAAAATTGATTTGGCAGGCGGAGCGCCTTCATCGTGGGCGGCCACCAATGAAAGTAATTTTGGTAAAGATATAATCCTGGATTTTCTTGGCTGTGCCAATTTAGTCTGGTCATCTCATACCATTAAACAAATTGATCTGCCTGGCATTGTTTGGGAACTGATGCCATCCATTAGGGCAAGCTTAAAAGCGGAACGGGTTCCAAGCGAAGATGGAGATTTGGTTGAACCTGTTGACATCTCTTCTCATGTTAATACACCAAAGACCTCAAAAGCTTTTGCTATTAATTTGAGTACTCTGAAATCAGGGGAAGTTAGTCTGAATAAGAAGGTATTCAATTTAGGAAAAGCATCAATAGCTTCTGAAAATTGCGTGATTGCAGTGGGAACAATTGGTGTTGGTGACAACCCGTTTCCAGCGAAGGTGGGTGCGATAGTTATTAATGAAGATGTCAGCAGTCTTATTTTTTTGCATGCTTGTGCGCTGCCGGCAGGAAATCAGAAAGCATATTTTAATATCCCAAACAATTTCGATTCCTCTGACCTTTTAGGGTGGTATGAAATTGTCTACGAAGATGGCTTTAAGGATATCGTGCCTATACAATATGGTGTCAACATATTAGAGTGGAATCCAGGAGGAGAGAAGAGCCTCGATAAAAGAGAGGGAGACACCGGAGCAGATCAAAAAGCCTATTGTTATGAAGCCGATCCGGTTGCGTGTTCTTCAAACATGAAAGACAATCCAATCTCATTCTTTGCATTCGAATGGGTTAACAAACGCTTTGGTAAGAAGATAAAGGAGGTGTATCTGTATGGATCTGATCATTATCAGGCCTTAACCCAGGATTATGGCAAGCCTATTACGGAACCCATGCCGGCTAATGCCATTTTGTTGGCGGGTATTAGCAAAGTAAAAAAAAGAGAGCCATTTAAAGCTAAATGATCACTCACTAAAACGAAGGTAACTAGAGTGAGCAGAATAAATTCAGATAAATTCCAATGACTATTCAGGTTAAAAATTCTCGATGGTCGACTTAAACTGCGAAGGTGTCACTCCTTTTATTCTTTTAAATTGGCGGTTGAAGTTCGAAATATTTTGAAAACCTGATCGATAGGCAATCTCGGATATGTTTGATCTATCTTCGTTTAAGAGTTTGCAAGCATATCCAATTCTTATGGATTCCAAATACTCTTTAAAGGTCATTCGAAAAGTTTTCTTGAATACCATACTGAATGTTGTATTAGACATATTGGATATTTCCAGCAATGATTTGATCGTAATTTCTTTTTGAAAATTTTGTAAAATATAATGAGTCACTCTGTTAATTGGCTCGTTAATGTTGGAGGTAAAAGTAGTTGAGAAATTGGCGCTGGCCAGCGATTCACAATCCGAAGCAGGCATTTTCGACAAAATTCCGAATATGGAAATTAAGGCATATAGTCTTTCATTGTTACTCATCTGAACTGAGTGTAAAAGAATTTTGATTACTTCCTCTGATGTTCTGTTTTTGATCCTGCAACCGCGATTGGCAATAGAGAGAACTTTTTGTAAATGAATATTTTCTGGTAATTTATAAAAATCAGTCCCTAAGAAATTCGCTTCAAATAAAATAACAATGCACTCTCCTTGAAATCCATTCGGATGATTTAAATATTCGTCATCGCAAAGCCATTCATGTGGCAAATAGGGACCAATAAGAAGAAGGTCATTCTCTTCAAATCGATCAATAGAATCACCGATCATTCTTTTCCCTTTCCCTTTTACGATCAATGTTAATTCATATTCAGGATGATTATGCCAGGGAGCAAAATTATTTTTGTCATGGTAGTACACGAACGATTTGTCCAGTTCCTGTGGCAACCTTATCTCAACTAATCGCATACTTTAAGAATTCAATGCAGGCTAAATTAAATATTTTACATTCAATTTTCAAAAATGACACCTACGTATCCGACACTTAGTAATATAATAAATACGGCCTACACCTTTAACAATGGACAGCAAGTTTTTCATAATCGCTTTCCGATTTGAGAAAGAGAGTATTCAATGAGATTTATTGCTGCTAGGTTAACCTTGATAAAATGATAAAATCGTATATCTGTTATCTGGAATGTTCGATTTTCATAGAACATTGTGCTATTTTAGTCCCAGGTTACACATGAAGAAGTTTACAATGAAATTCAAGCCTCCCTGTACCAATTTATTGTTCTGCATAACACTCGTATTGATGATAGTCGGCTGTCAAAAGAATGAAAAAAGAACGGAGAATACGTTGTTTGTTTTGCTCCCTCCCGATTCTTCCGGCATTGATTTTATCAACAGGGTTACTCCGGATGAGGTGACAAACATTCTCAGCTATTGGTATTTTTATAATGGTGGAGGTGTGGGTATTGGAGATTTTAATAATGATGGCTTTCAGGATGTTTTTTTAGTGGGAAACCAGGTTCCAAGTAAACTGTATATCAATTCAGGCAAGACACCGGCTGGGCAATCAAGTATTTCTTCAGGGTTTCATTTTGAGGATGTTTCAAAAACTGCTGGCATTACTATCCATGAGGGCTGGGCATTCGGAGTGTCGGTTATTGATATTAATCAGGATGGATTGCAGGATATCTATCTCAGTATGGGTGGGCATAGCGTTAAAAATAGTTATCCGAATAAATTATTCGTTCATCAGGGTCTCGACAAACTTGGCAACCCTCATTTTAAAGAGCTGGCCAACGAATATGGTTTAGACGATTCAGGCGAATCGATACAAGCTGTCTTTTTTGACTTTGATCACGATGGCGATCTGGATATGTACCAGCTAACCGGAGGTAGTTTCGAAAAATCCCCGAATGACCCAAGCCCAATAGTAAAGGATGGCAGCGCAGCAAATACAGACAGACTGTACAGAAATGATTATGATCAGGAATCAGGACATCCTCTTTTTACCGACATATCAAAGCAGGCGGGTATTTTAGAAGAAGGCTATGGGCTGGGCGTTGCGTTAGTTGACATTAACGAAGATGGCTGGCTTGATCTGTATGTTACCAACGATTACCTGAGCAATGACTTGTTGTATGTCAATAATCAGAACGGAACGTTTTCTGAAAAGACGTCTCAATACTTTAAACACAGCAGTCATTTTGCTATGGGCAATGATGTTGGCGACATCAATAATGATGGGTTGATGGACATTATTGCAATGGATATGTTGCCCGAAGACCATGACAGAAGAAAACGCATGTTTGGGCCAACGCCATATAATAAGTTTCACTATGCAGTGAACCATGGATATACACACCAATACATGCGAAATACTTTGCAACTCAACAACGGCAATGGTTCCTTTAGCGAAATCGGGCAACTCGCGGGAGTCTACAAAACAGACTGGAGTTGGTCAGCATTACTTGCGGATTTAGATAATGATGAATATCAAGACATTTTCATTACCAACGGTTTCGGTAAAGATATTACCGATTTGGATTTTGTAAAGTTTCGCAGTAGTGTGCCAGGCGCAACCAGGAATGAAAACCAGTCAAGAAAGGTATTGCTGGACAGTCTGGCACAACGGCCCGGAATAAAGCCTCCTGACTTTGCTTATCGAAATAATGGCGATTTATCTTTTACCAAAGTGACGCACGAATGGGGTTTTGATACCCCTAATTATTCCAATGGTGCAGCCTATGCTGATTTTGACAACGATGGTGATCTGGACCTTGTTGTCAACAACATAGATGATGTGGCCTATGTTTACCGGAATAAGCAAAGAGACAATAATCCAATAGAGTCAAATTTTATGCGGATAAAACTGATTGGAGAAAATCAAAATAAATCAGGGATAGGAAGTAAAGTGACTCTCCGATATAATGGCAAACTACAATCCAAACTTAAAAGCGTTGTGCGCGGATTTGAAAGTACGATGGAGGACAATATGCATTTTGGTATGGGTAAGGTGCAGCAGATTGATACTCTTGAGGTGCGCTGGCCAGATGGCATGATTAGTTTATTAACTAATATTAAGACCAATCAGCTCATTGAAATAGATCATAAAACAAGGATTTCTATTCCAGTGAAGAAAAATAGTTACACTACTATTTTTGAAGCCTGCGATTCCAGACTCATTCCATATCGGCATGAGGAAAATCCCTTCGTTGATTTTGATTATGAACCGCTGCTTCCCCATAAAATTTCTCAGGAGGGACCTGGCCTAACCGTGGGCGATGTAAACCAGGATGGATTGGATGATTTTTTCGTAGGAGGAGCATTGCTAAAATCAGGGAAAGTTTTTATACAGAAAAAGAATGGAACTTTTGAGGGCCGCGCGCTGACCACAACAGACATAGAGAGCGAAGATATGGGATGTCTGCTTTTTGATGCTGACAATGACAACGATTTAGACCTCTATGTAGTAAGTGGTGGTAACGAATACATCCCCAATCACAGGCGCTATCAGGATAGATTATATTTTAACGATGGCAAAGGAAATTTCAAAAAAGGAGAGACCGCATTGCCAACAATCCTGGCCAGTGGTTCCTGTGTTGTAGCTGCCGATTATGACCATGATGGAGACTTTGATCTCTTTGTAGGTGGAAGGGTGTTGCCGACTTTATATCCTAAGGCGCCCAGAAGTTATGTGCTGAATAATGATGGTAACGGTAACTTTGAAGATGTCACTCAACGCATCTCCCCTGAACTCTTAAATCCGGGCATGGTTACGAGCGCCTTATGGACAGACTTTGACAGTGATGGTTGGATGGACTTGATTGTTGCAGGTGAATATATGCCTATTTCTTTTTTCAGGAATGAAAATGGAAAAAAATTGATCTCAAATTCTAATGCCGGAGTGCAAAATTCTGAAGGATGGTGGAATAGCCTCACCGCTGGAGATTTTGATAACGATGGAGACATGGATTACATCGCAGGAAATTATGGATTAAATACTCCGTACCGTGCTTCAGCCATTGAGCCAATCAATGTTACATTCAAAGACTTTGATAACAACGGAGCGCTGGAAGCGATTACATCTTATTATGAGGAAGGTGTCAACTATCCCACTCCATCCATGGATGTGATCACCGCTCAATTGCCTCTTTTAAAGCGAAAAGTATTGTATTATAACACCTATGCCAGAACATCTACAAGCCGTTTGTTGGAAATCGCAGGAGAAGAAGGTGCACAGAGCCTTTATTGCAAGACGCTTGAATCAGCTTACATCGAAAATTCGGGCAATGGAAAATTTAATTACACACCTTTGCCACGGGCCATGCAATTTGCACCAGTCTATGGTGTATTTACTAAAGACGTGAACCAGGACGGCAACCTGGACTTTATTGCAGTGGGAAATTCATATGCCCCCGAAGTTACAACTGGCAGGTGCGATGCCTTTATCGGTTTAGTAATGTTGGGTGATGGAAAGGGAAATTTTAATGCTTTGCCAAGTACTCAATCCGGATTCTTTGTAAACGGAGATGCCAAGAGTATCGCTCAATTGAAAGCCGCGAACGGATCCTTATTAACCATGGTCACTCAAAACAATGATTCTATAAAAGTCTTTAGAAGTAAAAGTGAGGACAAGCCTAAAAGGGTGG
>JAYVTB010000051.1:0-90665 GCA_043774805.1 Cyclobacteriaceae bacterium
GAGTGATTGCATTATCCATTTTAACCATTTTCTTTATTATAATTTATTCGGTTCCTTTTTCCCGTGAGCGATTTTTTAATGCTCCCCAACTGGCTTTAAGCGGAGAGGGATCCCTTAAGTCAGAGGATCCTAATATTTATCCGCTGATAGCACGTAAGCAAATACTTGATTGTTCAATTGAATTATTAAAGGGCCCTGAATTTTTCTATGGTTATAGTACGGGCGATTTCCGCGATGTGCTACGTGAATGTTACAAAGAAAAAAATTATACCGCGCTTTATGAAGAGGGACTTGACTCGCATAATGAATATTTTGCGCAAATGCACCGCCATGGAATTATTGGTTTGATACTCTTTGTTACATTATTGATAGTACCTTTTCGGTATGCCTTGAAATATAGGAGTCCTTTACTGGCCGTGTTTATAATTCTGTTTGCCATTACAGCGCTATTCGAAAACGTTTTCAGTGCGCAAAAAGGAGTTACTTTTTTTGCATTTTTTTGTCCTCTTCTTATGCTATACGCCAGGAAGAAATACGAATCCTACGGGCATTCAAAGGAGCCTGTTTGAATAGGCCTTAATTAACCTTAAATTGCTGAAATTTTATTTGTATGGCAGTTAATCTGGCAGCCTGTGTAACCGCATTCCTGATCTCGTTTATTACGCTGCCTGTAATCATTAAATATTTTCTGGGAAAGAATCTGGTTGATGTTCCAGGTAGGAGAAAGGTTCATAAGAAAATAACCCCTTCGATGGGTGGCATTTCAATTTTCGCTGGCTTTTTGATTGCAGGTTTGATATGGATGGATTTTAGTGACTGGCAAGTTTCGCGTTACGTGATTGCCAGTTTGTTCATTGTATTTTTACTAGGTGTGCGCGATGATATAGTACCTTTTCAAGCTACTCAAAAGCTATTGGGTCAAATTGTGGCAGTAATTATACTTTTATTCTCAACCATACATATTGATTCTGTATATGGATTATTTGGAGTGGTGCAAATACCAGAAGTTGCTGGCTATTTGATTACTGCTTTTGTGATCGTAGTGATTACCAATTCCTTTAACTTAATTGATGGACTTGATGGATTAGCCGGCAGTGTTGCTATGGTTGGGCTGTCCGCGTTTGGAGTATGGTTTTATTTTGTTGGCGATGAAGTTTTTGCCCTGCTTTGTTTTGCGATGATGGGTGGTATACTTGCATTTTTGGTTTTTAACTGGGATCCATCAGAAATTTTTATGGGTGACACAGGGGCTATGGTCATTGGTATGTTTCTGGGTTTATTGGTTATCCATTTTATGAATACCAATTTCAATTTACCAGATGGTCATACATTGAAGTTTTCAGCAAGCATAGCTACTGCAGCTTGTTTCATAATAATTCCACTTTGCGATACGCCCAGGATCATTATTTTAAGATTGTTACGGGGGCAATCCCCTTTCAGTCCCGACAAAAGCCATATCCATCACGCCATTATGCGATTGGGTATGACACACGCGCAGACAGCCATCATTTTGGGATCTGTAAATCTCTTTTTTCTTATTATAGCCTGGATATTCAGAGGGGTAGGTGATGTATGGATGCTGCCAGGAATTATTATTCTGGCTTTCATTTTAAGTGTTTTTTTAGATCGGTTGATTACCAGAAAACTTTCTGTCAAAGGGTAATATTTTCCCATGAATTGTGATTGGGAAAGACTACCCGGTTATCCAATCCAAATAATTAGTTTGATCAACGATTGTAAAATCAGCCTCCGGGTAAGCTTTGGCAAAGGCCACCGGTTTTTTAACAGACTGATGTTGCCATTTGCATTCGACCGCTTTCAACTGTTGATTTTGTAGTTCCAGAAAATCTATTTCTTGTCCATCATAGGTGCGCCAGAAAAAATATTGAGGCTGATACTTTCGGTACGCGTTAAATTTGATCCTTTCAGCTATAGCATATTGTTCCCATAATTGACCAATGTCATTTCGGCTTGTAAGCGGGCTAAAATTATTGATCAATGCATTGCGTATACCATTATCATAGAAATACCATTTTTTACTTTTGGTTACCTCTTTTCTTAAATTACTACTATAGCCCGACAATGGGTAAATAATGAATACTTTACTGAGCAAATCCAGGTAACGTTCTACAGTCTTTTTATTAAGCTGAAGGTTATTTCCCAACTCCACCGTACTTACCTGACTGCCTACTTGCCAGGCCAGCAATTGCAAGAGCTTGAACAAGGCATCTGCCCCTTTTACATTTTCAAGTGTGAGCAAATCTTTTAGCAGATAGCTGTTCACCAGTTGTTTCAAATAATTTTCTTTTTCATGGTTATCGTTCAAGTGCCAAAGTTCGGGGTAGCTGCCAAAAATGAGACGTTGTTCTAAATTTCGTAACGTATCAATCCGATCTTCGGTGGTCGACAATTCAGCTTGAGCAATCGGAAATAAATGATAGATAATATTTCTGCCTACCAGTGGTTCGCCAGTGTTATTTACCAAATCAAAACTGCTACTCCCGGTAACAATGATGGTAATGCCTTTGATTGTATCGATCATCAGCTTAAGAATTTTTCCTATCTGAGGCACAGCCTGCGCTTCATCAATGATGAGGATTTTTTTATTACCGATTAGCTGTTGGTAATTTGAAACAGTCCTTTGCTGCAATAAGTTGGCTATCTGCATATCCTCGCCTTGCAGAAGGAGTGTATCAGAACGGTGCTTTGCTGCAATACTTTCTATAATAGTAGTTTTACCGGTGCGCCTGGTGCCGTATAACAGGATAACTTTTTGCAGACCTAGTTGCTTTTCTATTTGCTGCTCTAAAAGTCGCGAAATAGCACTTTTTTCCATATTATTATTACTAAAGTCATTTAAATGCCCCAATTTACATAAATAAAGTTAATGAAGTGCCCTAATTATTAAAATAGTGATGACTGCTAAAAGCCTTTTTTAATGTAATTTTGAACTTTTCTTTGCGCCAACAGGACAGAACCTACTTGTGAAAGGCAGCTTTGGCTCATGGCGAAAAACAGCATATTAAAGGTGGGAATAACACCAGTATTACCTGTAATTTATGTTTTGACTTTATTTTTAAATAGTAAATTAAACGGTTCGAATTTTAAAAGAAGTTGCAGAAAAGCACATTGATTCAAAGTTATTTCACGGATGAAAGATCAGATAGAAAAAATTAAAAAAGAGATAGAGGAATTCACTTCTTCCACCAAACAAAATGTGGAAGACTTCAGACTTCAGTTTATAAGTAAGAAGGGAAAAGTATCCACTCTTTTTGATCAGCTAAAACTTGTGGCTGCTGAAGAGAAGAAAGAATTGGGGAAAGTATTAAATGATTTAAAAAAGTCTGCTGAGACTAAGTTAGCGGAATTGCAAGAAGCCATGGGGGCCAGTTCTTCGAATAACTTATTCGAAGGTGACCTTACGTTGCCGGTCATCCCCAATAAAACAGGAAGCCACCATCCGCTTAATCTAACTCGCACCAAAATTATTGAAATCTTTGAACGACTAGGCTTTAATGTGGAAGAAGGCCCCGAGATTGAAAACGACTGGCATAATTTCACGGCTTTAAATTTTCCTGAAAATCACCCTGCCCGCGAAATGCAGGACACGTTCTTTGTGGAAAAAAATCCAGATGTGTTGTTGCGTACGCATACTTCCAATGTGCAGATACGATTGATGAAAGACCGGAAGCCACCATTCCGTGCTATCATGCCAGGTAGAGTATATCGCAATGAGGCAATTTCTGCGCGAGCTCATTGCTTTTTTCATCAAGTGGAAGGACTATATGTAGATAAGAATGTTGGCTTTGTTGATTTAAAACAAACCCTGTATCATTTTGCCAAAGAGATGTTCGGCAAGGAAACAAAAATTCGCTTACGCCCTTCCTTCTTCCCGTTTACAGAGCCGAGTGCGGAGATTGATATATCTTGTCTCATCTGCCATGGAAAGGGATGTAATGTTTGTAAATATTCAGGTTGGGTTGAGATCGCTGGCTCCGGAATGGTTCATCCAAATGTATTGCGCAACTGTGGCATCGATCCGGAGGAATATACGGGGTTTGCTTTTGGGATGGGTATTGAACGAATCACGATGCTTCGCTACAGCATTAACGACCTGCGCTTGTTTTCAGAAAACGACATTCGCTTTTTGAAGCAATTCAAACCTGTCATTTAACGTTTATTTTATGAGTATTTTTGGCTCGTACCCTTCCCTAGCACTTAATAATTGGAGAATAGGAGGGATTATCCTCAATAATTAATTTTGTAGAATTAAAATCATGTAACTATGACAACAATAGCTGAGATTAAATCTGCGCTCCATCAACAAGTGGCCAATACAGAGGATGAAAAGATACTTCACAAAATGAAACAGTATTTTCAATCACTCACCACATCAGAAAAACGCATTGTAGGCTATAACTCCAAGGGCCAGCCTCTCACATCACAACTTTATATTGCCGAAGTCGAAAAATCAAGGTTACAGTACAAACGAGGGAAAGTTGTTAGTCAAAAGGAAATGGAAAAAGGCCTTTGAGAAAACGCAAGATCATTTGGACAATGGCGGCTGTAGAAGCCATAGATGAGTTTTGTGAATATATTCATAGGGAATCACCATCGGCTGCAAGACGGGTAAAAAGAGAAATTGTTTTAACAGCAAAGAAGCTGGCGACTAATTCTGAAATGTATCAATTGGATGAATTCTTCACTGAACAAAAAAATATCAGGCGTTTCTTTCGATGGAGCTATAGGATTGTTTACCAGGTTTTGGAGAAGGAGGTTGTTATTTTAGGAGTGTTTCATTCAAGTTCTCCTCCCGATGAGGATTAAGGGAAGTGGGTATCGAATTGTATCGGCAGCACTAAGATTGAAATTTCTGATCAGCGCAAAGCAATTAATTTTCACTCAATGAATGTACCCTTTGCTGATTTAGCTATCCAGTACAAGTTGCTTAAGCCCGAAATAGATAAAACGATTTCCGAAGTCTTTGATTCTGGTAATTTTATTGGTGGGAAGCCTGTCAAGGACTTTGAACAAAATTTTGGAAAGCTCTGTCAGGTAAAAAATTGCGTTGCCATTGGTAATGCTACAGATGGTCTTTTTCTATCTCTGAAAGCACTCGGAATAGGTTCAGGTGATGAGGTGATCACGCCTGCCTGGAGTTGGATATCTACATCAGAAGTAATTACATTAGCCGGAGCCACTCCCGTTTTTGCAGATGTTGATTCTGAGTATTTTACAATTACAGAAAAAGAGATTCAAGAAAAAGTAACGGCAAGAACAAAAGCAGTCATTGTTGTTCACCTCTATGGACAAATTGCCGATGTAAGTGCCATTGCCAGGTTGTGCAAGCAGTCAAATCTGTTTTTGATCGAAGACTGTTCACAAGCGCATCTTTCGTCAGACCACAAGGTAGTGGCTGGGACAACCGGTGACTGTGGGGTTTTCAGTTTTTATCCCACCAAAAACCTTGGCGCCTATGGAGATGCAGGATGTGTAATCACAAATCAAAATCAATTAGCAGAAAAAATAAGACGCCTTGCCAATCATGGCGGATTGAGTAAGGATGACCATCAGATAGAAGGATTCAATAGCAGGATGGATACGTTACAAGCGGCCATACTCAATGTTAAATTGCATTACCTGAGTGATTGGAACGCAAGAAGAAAAGAAAATGCGCAGGTGTATTATGAAAATTTAACCGACATCAAATCAATTACTTTACCCAGTATACGAAACGATACCGTTCACACATTTCATCTTTTTGTGATCAAAGTAACGCAACGCGATGAATTGAAATCTTTTCTTGAAAGCAAAGGAGCACAGACTGAGATTCATTACCCCAAAGCATTGCCCTTTGAACCTGCTTATGCCCATCTTTCTCATGCTATAAATGATTTTCCGGTCTCCGCTCAATTGCAAGAGACAGTGTTGTCTCTCCCGATTTCTCCTGAAATTTCGGAAGAGCAGATTCGGTATGTATGCCAGAAGATAAAGTCATTCTATGAGTGAAATTAAAACAGTAGGCATCGTTGGGGCAGGCACTATGGGACAAGGAATTGCCATTTCTTGTGCCTTGGCGGGATATGAGACGTTACTTTTTGATATCAATCCGGATTACATGGAGAAAGCTTTGCTCCTTATCAGACAAACAATCGGGCATTCAGTGGCAAAAGGGAAGTTTACAAATGAAGAGAGTGAGGAGGCGTTAAATCGAATCAAAATAATAAGATTGCTTTCAGAAGTGAAAGCAGATCTGATTATCGAGGCGGTGGTTGAAGATCTCGAAGTTAAGCGGAAACTATTTGATGAGCTCGAAAATATAAATTCAGAAGCAACAGTTTTTGCTACGAATACCTCTTCTATTTCAATAACGCAGATTGCTTCCATGTTAAAAGACCCATCTCGTTTCATTGGATTGCACTTCTTCAACCCTGCTCAGTTGATGAAATTGGTGGAAGTGATATCAGGCCACTTGACCCGATCGGATGTTGCTCGAAATATGGTCGACTTCTCCATATCATTGGGTAAAACTCCGGTGGAAGTAAAAGATTCTCCAGGCTTTATCGTTAATAGAGTTGCGCGGCATTTTTATGTTGAATCATTAAAATTATTGGAAGATGGTGTTACAGATGTTGAAGGCGTAGATAAATTACTTCTGGCTTCGGGTTTTAAAATGGGTCCATTTGAGTTGATGGATTTGATTGGTATTGATGTAAACTACGCGGTAACTACCTCCGTTTATGAAGGGTTTAATCGCCATCAAAAGTTTAAGCCAAGTGAAATTCAAAAGATGAAAATTGATCAGGGAATGTTGGGAAGAAAAACAGGAAAAGGATTTTATGATTATCCGAAAAAGTAATCGTTGGATATTCTTTATCATAATCACGGCTTGCACTCCAAATCGATCTGATGACCCTGTGCCTTTTATTCCATTCGTAGATATCGTAATGAATCTGAGCCTTCCTGAATATATTAAGCTTAGAACAGATGGTGGTTATGTTCAAATTAATGGAGGAGTTAGAGGAATCATTGTTTACAGGGTTAACTCTTCCTCCTATGCAGCCTATGAACGCAACTGTTCCTTTCATCCTAATGATGCATGCGCAACCGTAAATATTCACAACTCTGGATTATACATGCAAGACCCTTGTTGTGGTTCCAGTTTTAATTTTTCAGATGGAAATCCAACAGGAGGACCAGCCTCGCGACCTCTTGTCCGTTATCGTACCCAACTTTCAGGGCTCACCCTCACCATCAGCAGTGAAGTGATCAATTAACTCCCTTTCTAAGAATACTATTTTTCTTGCTATAAAGGAAGTAGATAAATAACCCCACGATCATCCAAACAAAAGCAGAGATCAGCGTTTCCTTGCCCAATGATATGATCATTCCTGAACATACAATAATACCTAGTATTGGAACAAGTGGTACTAATGGAGTTTTGAATGGCCTCACCGCTTCTGGATTTTTTACTCTCATCACCCAGATCCCAACACAAACCAATACAAAGGCGAAGAGTGTTCCGAAACTGGTAAGATCTCCGGCAACACTTCCCGGAACGAAACCAGCAAATGCACCCACAAAAATCAGTAAAAGCCAATTGGATTTAAATGGAGTACGGAATTTTGGATGCAGTTCTGAAAATACTTTTGGCACAAGTCCGTCTTTTGACATTGAGTAAAATACGCGGGATTGTCCCATCAACATCACCAAAATCACTGATGAAAATCCTGCCAGGATAGCTACTGTAATCAACGTTGCCAGCCAGCCGTAACCAGGCATGTAGGTTTTAATGGCATAGGCCACGGATGCTTCTTTTCCTGCCGTTTTAAATTCTTCCCAGTTAGCTACCCCGGTCAATACATAGGAGAATAGCACGTATAGAACGGTACAGATTACCAATGATCCTAAGATACCAATTGGCATATCACGTTTTGGATTTTTTGCTTCCTGGGCAGCGGTGGACACTGCATCAAAACCGATGAAGGCAAAGAATACAATACCTGCTCCACCCAACACACCACCCCATCCATGAGTATTCCAATCCTCGTGACCAGCCATGGTTTCGGGGATTGTAAACGGGTTATAGTTTGCCTGGTTAATGAATCCCCAACCAAGGGCTATGAAAACCAGGACAATAGAAACTTTTACAATAACAATGACGGCATTGAGATTGGCGGATTCTTTTGTTCCTTTTATTAGAATCATGGTGAGAATAACCAGAATGAACAAAGCCGGCAAATTGATAATACCAGTTACGCCATCTAAAGAAGTTTCGAAAGGGGAGTGACACAATTGATAAGGTATGGCCCCCCCTAGTAGATTATTAAGATATTCACTCCAGGCTATAGAAACTGTGGCAGAAGCAAGTGCATATTCCAGCACAAGCGCCCATCCAATGATCCACGCCATGAATTCACCCATGGTTACATAAGCATAAGCATAGGCACTTCCGGCAATAGGGATCATGGAGGCAAATTCGGCATAGCATAACCCTGCAAAGGCACAACCAATAGCGGCAATAATAAAGGAAACCACTACGGCTGGTCCCGCAGCCTCACCGGCAGCAGCAGCCGTTCGAACAAAGAGACCAGCACCAATGATGGCACCAATGCCGAGGGCAATCAGATTTCCGACTCCTAGCGTACGCTTCAGTCCTTTGTCTGAATCTCCGGCTTGCGACATCAATTGTTCGAGGGGTTTTTTAATGAATAGGCTCATGCGATTGGTTATGGATTGGGATTAAACAATTCCTAAAAGTAAAAAGAATAATGAATTGGGAAACAAATTACCCGACCGCTGGCATAATTTTCAGCGTGGTAGTTTTGCCAGCTCAAATTGAGCTTCTGGTGTATTTGATGCTAAAATCTAAGTTTTGGTAAGAATCATAATTAACCTGAAATTTGGGGCTGATTGGATGATTATTCATGATAAAAATTAGTGTTGTTATCATTACGCAAAACGAGGAGCGCAATATTGGTCGCTGTATTGATTCTGCCAGATCATTGGCAGACGAGATTGTTGTAATTGATTCTTATTCATCAGATAGAACGTGTGACATTGCATTGGAAAAAGGGGCGCGTGTGGTCAAGCACGAATTCAAAAGTCATATTGATCAAAAGAATTACGCGATTACGCAATCCACCTATGATATTGTTTTGTCATTGGATGCGGATGAATACTTGTCGGAAGAGCTTACTAAATCAATTCAAACCATAAAGGAAAGCTGGCCTTATGACGCCTACCGGATGAATCGTCTTTCCAATTACGGTGGCAAATGGATTCGTCACGGTAACTGGTATCCCGATCAAAAAATAAGACTTTGGAATAAACGAAAAGGGTTGTGGGGAGGTGAAAATCCTCACGATAGGGTAGTCTTGAAAAAAGGGGTAAAGGTGATGCATTTAAAGGGCGACTTACTTCACCGCGCCTACGTAGACGCTTCGGAGACATTGACCAAAGTACAACGGTATTCAGATATCTTCGCTCATGAAAATGTAGGCCGAAGATCAAGTTCTGCGTTGCACATCATGGCCCATTCATCATTTTCGTTTTTCAAGAGCTTTATTTTAAAGCGAGGATTTCTGGATGGCTTTGAAGGACTAATGGTGGCTATGGCCGTGAGCAATCACGTGTTTTATAAATATGCTAAACTCTATGAAGCAAATCATAAGCAAGCCATTGGAAGACGCCTCGTTATTAGCCGGACTGATAATCTGGGTGATGTAATACTTACTTTGCCGCTGGCAGGTTATCTAAAATCGATTGTTCCGGGCGTGAAGATCACTTTCATTGGAAAGAAATACACGCAACCGGTTATTTCACGGTGCTCATTCGTTGATGATTTTCTAGACAGAGAAGAAGTACTACAGGATCCTCATCTTCTGGCAATGGTAAGAGCCGATACCATTATTTTTGTTTTCCCTGATAAGGAGTTGGCTAAGGTGGCCAAGGCTGTGCAGATTAGGCGAAGAGTATCGACAGCTCATCGTTGGTACAATTGGTTGTATTGTAATCATCTCGTGGATTTTAGTCGTGTGCGCTCCAATCTGCATGAGAGTCAGTTAAATTTCAAATTATTGAAGCCCTTTAAGTTGGATCGGGATATCAGCACGATTGAAATGATTCCCTTTTATGGTTTGAAAGATTATGAATTTGACTTCTCCTCGCTTGTAAGCAAGGATAGATTTAATTTGATAATACATCCAAAGTCAAAAGGTCATGGAAGAGAATGGGGACTTGAAAACTATTATCAATTAATTAAGCAACTACCTGTTGACGAATTTTCGGTCTTTATTACAGGATTAAAGGAGGAAGAAGAACTGATCAGGAAAGAATTACCTCAACTATTAGAAATTAAGGGTATAACTAATCTGATGGGAAAATTGACGCTACAGGAGATGCATTCATTTATAAATCAGGCGGATGGATTAGTAGCTTCCGGCACAGGTGTGCTGCACCTTGCATCTGCATTGGGTAAATATACAGTTGGATTATTTCCTCCTATTAAGCCCATTCATCCTGGAAGGTGGGGTCCAATTGGCCAAAATGCATCGTATTTGGTTCGTGATCTGGATTGCAATAAATGTAAATCAGGTCCCCCCTGTGAATGTATGAAGTCAATTACAGTAAATCAGGTTAAGCAGCGCATCGACAAATTTTGGAGCAAGAAGTTTGCTGAAACGAAAGTGGCCCTGAGCAGCTCTTGATATCCATATATGAAAGTCAGTGGTTTTACCATCATCAGAAATGCTGTTAAAAATGATTACCCGGTTATTGAAGCAATTGCTTCTGTATTACCAATCTGTGATGAATTTGTAGTGGCCGTTGGACAATCCGATGATTCCACCATTGATTTAATAAAGAGCATACCTTCCGACAAAATAAGAATCATTGAAACCATCTGGGATGATCATCTTCGTGATGGAGGAAGAACGTTTGCGTTAGAGACTGATAAGGCCTTTGATGCTGTTTCACCGGATGCTGACTGGTGCTTCTATATTCAGGCAGATGAAGTACTTCATGAAAAATATCATGATGCTGCTAGTGATGCTATGATCCGTTTCAAAGATGACAAATCGGTTGATGGTTTGTTATTTAACTATAAACATTTTTGGGGATCATATGATTACGTTGGAGAATCGTGGCAATGGTACCGAAGGGAGATTCGTATTATCCGAAAAGATAAAAATATTTTTTCCTATAAAGATGCTCAGGGCTTTAGGAAGAAACCTAATGAGAAATTGAATGTGAAATTGATTGATGCCTGTATCTATCACTATGGTTGGGTAAAGGAACCTCGGCTCATGCAAAAGAAATTTCATAACTGGTCGAAATTCTATAGGAATGATTCAAGGGTCGATAGCAATTTGACAGTGAACCAGGAGTATGATTATGGAGCCATTAGTTCTTTGGAATTATTCACCAAGACTCACCCAAAGGTAATGGCGGGCAGGATCGCCAGAAAGAACTGGAAATTTGATCATGACATTTCAATAAAGAGATATTCCTTTAAAGAGAAAGTGAAACGCTTTATAAGTGGCATTGTTGGCTACAGGATAGGTGAATATAAAAACTACAAGATCATCTAAGTAATAACGCACGACCAGAGGAGCTAATGAATTTAAGGTGATTGATGCGTTGGATTCTACTTACTGAAGCGGTTAATTTGTGCTTACTACCTGAAAATTTTGGTTTTCTAAATATATCCGACAATGACACATTCCCTTTATGGTCGCTATGCAAATCTTCTTCGGTTTGTATCAAACTGGCAGGCGCACTTTAAACAAAAACGTAATAAGCAGTATACACCAATGGAAATAACGACCCGTGGAAATAAGGTCACTTTTTCTGTTCCCACCTGGTCTTTATACATGGTTTTTAAAGAAATATTCATGTCTGATTTTTATCGCATCAGGCAACTTGTAAAGCTCTTACCAGAAAATCCTGTGATCGTAGACATTGGAGGAAATGCAGGCTACTTCAACATGATGTTGTTTTCACAAATTGATTCCGCGAAAGTATTTGCTTATGAACCCATTGTTGAGAATTATAAACTCTTTCAGGAAAACGTGAGGAGGAATTCATTGATGTCAACGAAGGTGAATGTGTTCAATTTAGCGGTGACAGGAACGCCAGTAGAAGAAGTATCTATTTATAAAGAGGTGGAGAATAATAATTCAGTTACTGCCTCAGTGTATAATGACTTTTCCAAGGATAATTTTAACGTGATCAAGGTAAAAGCAATAACGCTGGAGCAAATCGTAAGATCTAATAATCTCGAACATGTTGATTTGCTTAAGTTAGATTGTGAAGGAAGCGAATATCCAATTATCTATGAGACGCCCAGGCACGTATGGGATAAAGTGAAAATGGTTTATATGGAAGATCATCCCTTGGATCATGATAAACGAAATCACCATTCCGCTGTCAGCTTCTTGCAATCGTTGGGCTTCCAATGCGATTCACTCCTGGCCGACAATGATTGCTATGCTGTGCTGGCAACCAGAAATTAATTAGTGAATTGGAGTCCCGATTAGTCTCCGTTATCGTCTTTTACGGGCACCGATAATTCCATTCTATTTTATCTCTTTTCTTTTACTATTTTTGAGCTTTGCAATATGGAAGAAAATCCCAAACAGCATTATTCAGAAAAGGAGAAGAATGAAATTTTCAATGAGGAGTTTCTGCCTCATATTAACTCCATGTACAATTTTGGCTATCGGCTTACCTTGGATCGTGATGATGCCAAAGACCTTGTTCAGGACACGTATCTGAAATCGTATCGTTTTATAGAATCATTCCAAAAAGGAACTAATGCCAAGGCATGGCTGTTTCGAATTCTGAAAAACAGTTTCATAAATGACTACCGTAAGAAGACCAAGGAACCTTCGAAGGTAGATTATCAGGAAGTGGAGACCTACTACAACTCGGAGGATGTGGACAGACAGATCACTCCCGATTTGCGCGTAGAGTCTTTAAGGGACATGATTGGTGATGAAATTTCCAATGCATTAAATTCACTGGATGTGGATTTTCGCACGGTAATTATCTTATGTGATCTGGAAGGCTTTAAGTATGAAGAAATGGCAAAGATTCTGGATATTCCTATTGGCACCGTTCGAAGCAGACTTCATCGCGCCAGAAATTTGCTCAAAGAAAAACTCACTCAATATGCAAAATCGATGGGTTATAAAAATGTTTAGCCTATGACACCACTCTCCAACCCCTTCATTCTTGCTGACGGCAGTAAACCTAATTGCATGGAAATGCTCCAGCTCATTCTGGATGGCGAAGCTTCCACAGAACAGCAAGATTATTTCAGGACCCACATGGATAAGTGTATGCCATGCTTTAAATCCTACAACCTGAACATGTCCATAAAAGAATTGGTGAAGACAAGATGCTGCGGTGATCCTGTTCCACAAGGCCTCGTGGATCAAATCAAGATGCAGATCAGTCAAAACACTACTTCCTGATGCCTGGAAAAGCACTCATTTTTTCAGCGCCCTCTGGATCGGGAAAAACCACCATTGTTAAGCACCTGCTGGAAAATAATAAAGACCTCGGTTTCTCAATTTCTGCCTCTACCCGTGATAGGCGTGGGCGCACCGAGCAAGATGGAAAAGATTATCATTTCTTAACCCCGGAAGATTTCAAAAAGAAGATCGATAACGATGAATTTATCGAGTGGGAAGAAGTGTATGCGGGTAATTTCTACGGTACACTTAAAACAGAGATAGAACGCATCTGGAAGGAGGGACGGAATGTGATTTTTGATGTGGACGTAAAGGGTGGGATCAATTTGAAAAAATATTTTGGTGATAAGGCACTGGCCATATTTGTGAAGGCGCCATCCCTTGAAATCTTAAAGGAAAGATTGCAGGAACGAGGAACAGAAACGGAAGAGAGTCTGTCACGGAGGATATTCAAGGCAAAATTTGAGATGTCTTTCGCAGATAAATTTGATGTGGTGTTGATAAATGAAGATTTGGATACCTCTTTGAGAGAGGCTCAAAAGCTCTACGATCAGTTTAAGGTTCGACCTTAATAATGAATACGAATCAGAAAATCGGGCTTTTCTTTGGGTCGTTTAACCCCATCCACGTAGGGCATATGATTATTGCCAACATCATGGCCGAGAACACTGATCTGAATAAAGTCTGGTTTGTCGTTTCTCCCCAAAACCCATTTAAGCCGAGCAAAGGATTATTGCATGAATTTGATCGCTATGATATGGTAAAGGCTGCTATTGCCGATCACTACAAACTCGAAGTCTCTGACGTTGAGTTCAATCTGCCTAAGCCCAGCTATACCATTCACACTCTGGCTTATCTTACTCAAAAATTTCCAGGTAAAGAATTTAAGGTAATCATTGGTGAAGACAATCTTGAGAACTTTGCGAAGTGGAAAAACCACGAACAGATCTTAGAACAGTTCGGATTATATGTCTACCCCCGGCCTCATGTAACAAATTCTGAATTGAAACGTCATCCAAACGTTAAAATCATTGAGGCACCGCTTTTGGATATATCAGCCACCTATATTCGCAATTGCATTAAAAACAATAAATCCATCCGCTACCTCGTTCCTGAGTCAGTAGAACAAATGATCAGCTTAAAGCATTATTATCAGTAATTTATTTTGAGATTGACAACTTCGTTCCGCTTCCTAACGTCTATGAGGTTAATGAGATTTATTTTACTCCTATTTATTTTCTTGTCTTCTTCGATTTCCCTCTTTGCAGGCGGTATACGCGGAATCATAAAGGCTGATGATGGTACTGTGCTGGCGTATGCATCTATTTTTGTAAAGCAAACGGGTACAGGTAGTGCTACCGATTTTGAAGGGAAGTATGAAGTTATACTGCCTCCTGGCCGATACGATGTTTTATTTCAGTACCTGGGTTATGAATCGATAAGTCGGGCAGTTGATGTGGGTAACGATTTCATTGAAATTAATCTGACCCTAAAGACCCATGTGATGATGCTGCAAAATGTGGTGATAAGAGCAGGGAAGGAAGATCCTGCGTACACCATCATGAGGAAGGCGATAGCCAAGGCCAAATATCATACTCAGCAGATTGATGAGTACTCCGCAAAAGTTTATATTAAGGGTAAAGGACAGCTTAAAGATTATCCCTGGTTGGCAAAGAAAGCACTTGAGAAAGAGGGGATCACCAAAGATCGCATTTATATTTCTGAATCGGTAAGCGAAATCAAATACACGCGTCCAAACAAGTTTGAAGAAAAAGTAATCGCTGTTTACAGTAATGGAGGTGATAAAAATACAGCACCCAATGCCTATGTCTTTGGAAGTTTTTATCAACCTGAGATAGCGGAGACCGTTTCACCTCTTTCGCCAAAATCATTTTCGTATTACCGATTCGAGTACCTCGGATCATTTAAGGATCAGAAATATGAGGTCAGCAAAATAAAGGTTACACCCCGTTCGCGAGGCGATAATGTTTTTGAGGGAATGATCTATATCGTTGAAGACTGGTGGAGTATTCACAGCCTGGAAATGAAAGCCACCAAGATGGGCATTAACTTCAACATTAAACAATTATATAATCCAATTGAAGACAAGGCATGGTTGCCGGTATCTCAACAGTTTGTAGTAGGTGGAAAAGTGTTTGGTTTTGAGTTCGAAGGCCAATACCTGGCCACGGTGAAGGAGTATAAAATCAAACTTAACCCTGAACTTATGGTGGAAGAGATGACAGTGATCGATGAAAAAGTTCAAAAGGAAGAAGCGAAAAAGGTAGAACAGAAGTTCAGTAAAAAGAATCAGGCATTGCAGCAGCGTCTCAGCGAAGGCAAGGAAGTGACCCGTAAAGAACTGAATCAGCTTGTTAAAGAGTATGAAAAGGCAGAGATAAAAGAGCAGAAGGAACCCGATGTAATCATGGAAACTACCTATAAAGTGGATTCGCTTGCCTATAAAAAAGACTCTACGTTTTGGGTAGATATGCGTCCTACACCACTTACAAAAGAAGAAGAGCACGGCTATCATGTCAACGATAGTTTGACTGAAGTGGAAAGAAAGCGCGATGAGGGTGACACGCTTCGCTCAGCAAATAAAAAAAGAAAGAAGGGTTTTCAGGTGTACGATATAGTTTTGGGAGATACCTATAAAATGGGGAAGACCTCCGACTTTCGCATTCACGTGCCTTATGGTGGATTTAATACCGTAGAAGGTTTTAACCTCATCTATCGCGTTAGCCTTTATAAAAGATGGGTAAAGCGTGATACACTTGATAAAAGTAAAAAGCCGGAAACGTCAAGGTTGGAGATCAGTCCAATTGCCCGCTACGCTTTTTCGCGCGAGTTATTGACGGGCAAACTCAGAATTGATTATCGATTTAAAAAACAACGAATCACGATGGAGAGCGGGCGTTATGTAGAACAATATAACTCCGGTAACCCAATCCATCCGATCATCAATACGATATCATCATTGGTGGTGGGAAATAACTGGATGAAAATTTATGAGCGCAATTTTGTCGATCTTAATTATTCTGTTCGCTTTAACGATAAGTATACCTTCCGCACCAACTGGTCGTGGGCAAGGCGCTCAGAATTATTCAACACTACTGACTATACTTTTTTTAAATCAAATAAGGAAGACTATACACCAAATGCCCCGATCAATTTTGAATTGCCCATCACTAGTTTTGATCCTAACAGGGCATTTGTGGGCTCTGTAAGTTTTGAGGCAAGGCCCTGGCAAAAGTATCGTATTCGAAATGGTTCGAAATCAAGAGTAGCAGGATCTTCACCTCTCTTAAGTTTTTATTATCGAAAGGGTATTCCAGGAGTAGCCGGAAGTGAGGTGAAATTTGACCAGGTGCAGATCGGATTTAAACACATGGTAAAGTTTGGTATTCGTGGAAACCTGGATATGTCATTTCAAGCTGGCAAGTTTCTTAATAGCGACAAAATGTACTTTATGGATTATAAACACTTTGATGGTAATCGAACTTATTTAACAACGAGTGATCCTGTAGGAAGCTTCAGGCTCATGGACTATTATCAAAACAGCACGTCTGATAAGTATTTTTCTGCCAATATGCATTATCACTTCCGAAAATTCCTGGTGACCCGTTTCCCAAAGGTGCGTATGTTAGGAATGAGCGAAAATGTTTTTGTTAACTACTTGGCTACTCCTTATTCACAAAATTATACCGAGTTGGGATATGGACTTGAGGGTATTTTGAGGGTTTTCAGGTTAGAGGTAGCAGCTGCATTCCGCGATGGCAAGTACCTGGAGAATGGATTTAGGGTGGGCATTGCCACCAGCGTTATAATTAATTTCAATGACTAACTAACCAGTTAGTTAACTTGGTTGTTGTTCACGAAATTTGGGCGATGATCATTTCTATCGAAGATTTTTTATTACTCCGCAAAGAGCTTCCCATCATTGATGTGCGCTCGCAGGGCGAGTTTCAGGATGGTCATATCCGTAGTGCAATCAATATACCGTTGCTCAATAATGAAGAGCGGGTAGCTGTGGGTACGGATTACAAACAAAAAGGCCAGAAAGAAGCAATCAAAACTGGATTCCGGCTGGTAGGACCACGATTATTGGATATTGTAAATGAAGCTGAGCGGGTGGCACAGGATAAAGAATTGCTGGTTCATTGCTGGCGAGGAGGCATGCGTTCCAATAACTTCAGTCACTTTGTTGGCATGGCCGGGGTAAAGTCGCACACACTGAACGGTGGTTACAAAGTATATAGACACCATGCTCTTGAATCTTTCAGAAGGCCATTGCAGATAGTTTTAATAACAGGGTGTACGGGCAGTGGAAAGAGTGAAGTATTGCGGGCACTTAAGGATAGCGGGGAGCAAGTGCTTGACCTTGAAAAATTAGCCAATCATAAGGGATCTGCTTTTGGGGGATTATTAATGCCACCACAACCCACTACAGAGCAGTTTCAAAATGAATTGTTTGAAGAAATTTTAACACTCGATCTTTCCCGTAGAATCTGGGTGGAGGATGAATCTATTGCTATCGGAAAAATATTCCTGCCAAAGGATTTCTGGAATACCATGCATCAAAGCCCCATGGTACAAATGGATGTTGCAAAGGAAGTTCGCGTTGAGCGCCTGGTAAATGAATATGGGCCAGCAGATCGTGAAGAGTTTTTGGGGATCATGGGAAAAATTGTGAAGCGCCTGGGCGGGCAGCATTATAATGTGGCGAGGGAAAAGCTGCTTCAGGGAGACATGGCTTCTACCATTGACATTCTGCTTACCTATTACGACAAAGCCTATTTACAAAGTATTGACAAAAGGAAGGAAAAAGTAAAACTGGTTCTCCAATGGAATGGACAATCGGTTAGTAAGTTTGCTACTGAGGTTATAGCACAAATAGAAAAAGAGTTGATAGTAAAGTAAATCTGTTACTATCAACTCTTACGCGGAACTAAGAATCCCGGTTCCCTAAATCAGGTTAGACTGTAAATTGCAAATACTGTCATGTAGAATAGGACCATTATACCGATGTAGGCGAAAGAGCCTGCTCTCTGAAAATAGCCCGAAATAGAATCATTAGATTGAGCATCAACTGTAGACGTAGTTTGGTTGCCTTTTTCCATGATTATAATATTCATAAGCTCAAAGGAAATCGAAAAATGTGATCGGTGGCATGCGGAATCGCCAATTAACCTATTGAAGTAAGATTTTTACGGTTTTTGTCGTTGGATGAGCATTTGTCGTTGAATTATTTCTTCCTAAAAAGGCATTTTTTTTGGAATTACTTATTTATCCTGTCGAGACACCTAAGTATTTCTTTTCTGTAAGTATTTCGGGCATGATGTACCGTTTTACCTAATTTTTAAGGAATTAAACCATCAATTCGTTAAAACTGGAATAAGAGGGTTAATGCCTGCTCCTTATGATGTTTGCAACATCTCATCCTTGCAACCCTGAATAATCGGTTTTTGTGGTGGTGCTGCTAAGTTAAGTGACCTGTTATGATTCTCGCACATTCAACATGAGCAAGCAGGTGCTGCCATGCGAAGATGCACAATGTCTCCATGCTTGTTGTTTGATTGCAAAATATAGAATATTCATTTGACGAGTGCATTTTTGATACAGGCAGGATAATTTAGAAATGATCGAATTTTATGAACGTGCGTTTTGCTAAATCCGGTAAAATATTGAATTAATACTTTCTACACATTTAAGGGTATTATGTAATTTGCGAAGCATTATAAATAAATAAATAATTAATTAGCATGAAGGAGACCCAATCAAACGATGGAGTAACGATCAGATTGAGTCATTTTTGAAAATTGAAGGTAAATTATGCTTTTTAATTCTATTGACTTTGCCATTTTCTTACCTATTGTTTTCATACTTTATTGGTTTGCGACAAAAGGGAATCTCAGATTCCAAAACATACTCCTATTAGGATCAAGTTATTTTTTTTATGCGTGTTGGGATTGGCGATTTTTGTTTCTGCTCATTTTCTCCACCCTACTGGATTATTTTACGGGTATTAAAATCCACGAGGCAATAAACAAGACCAGGAAGCTATCTTGGTTATGGATTAGCATAGGAATTAATCTGGGATTTCTTGGGGTCTTTAAGTACTACAACTTCTTTGCGGCATCATTTGCTGATGCATTGTCCCTGTTAGGATTTAAGGCTCATCTGGGGACATTACAGGTGATTCTGCCAGTGGGGATTTCCTTCTATACCTTTCATGGTTTATCCTATGTAATAGATCTTTATAAAGACAGGATAAAACCTGAAAGAGATTTTATTAATTATTCTGTATTTGTCAGTTTTTTTCCACTGCTTGTTGCCGGACCGATAGAAAGAGCAACGCATCTGTTACCTCAAGTATTAAAAAAGAGAGAGTTTGTTTATTCAAAGGCAGTAGATGGATTGCGTCAGATTTTGTGGGGTCTATTTAAAAAGATTGTAATTGCTGATAACTGCGCAGAGTTTGCGAATAAAATTTTTAATAACTCTGAGGTATATTCCGGAAGTACTCTTGTCTTAGGCGCATTATTTTTCACCTTTCAAATTTATTGCGACTTTTCAGGCTACTCGGATATAGCTATCGGTACAGCCCGACTTTTTGGCATAGAATTGTTAAGAAATTTTGCATTCCCCTATTTCTCGAGAGACATCGCTGAATTTTGGAGGCGTTGGCATATCTCTCTTTCATCATGGTTTCGTGACTACTTATATATACCATTAGGCGGGAGTAAAGGAGGAACATGGATGAAAGTGAGAAATACGTTTATTATTTTTTTGGTAAGTGGTTTATGGCATGGTGCTAACTGGACGTTTATTGCCTGGGGCGCTTTAAATGCCATTTACTTTATGCCCCTTTTACTTACTAACAATAATCGTAATAATTTAAAAACAGTAGCTCAAGGAAAATATCTTCCTACAATTAAGGAGTTTTCATTTATGATAATAACCTTCGGCTTAACTGTTTTTGCATGGATATTTTTCAGAGCGGAAAATATAAGTCACGCTATGAGTTATGTGGCTGAAATCTTTTCTGAATCATTCTTTACAATGCCTGAGTTTCCTGGGATGAGAAGGGCATTGACCACAGTTATCCTGGTAATCGGCTTTGTTCTTGTTGAGTGGCTGGGAAGAGAGCAACAGTATGCTATTGCGAAGCTTGGCATTGGATGGATGAGGCCATTGAGATGGGGAATGTACTATGGTATAATTACTCTTATTCTGAATTTTTCAGGGAAGGATCAGCAGTTTATTTATTTTCAATTCTGACATGAAAAAGTTTGTCGTTACTAGCCTTATATTTCTACTGCTTTATGATGTTGGTTTGTATACCAGATCTTTCTATTTGTTATATACGGGTAATTACAAACAATCAGTTTTAGGCGCTGATACTTATTATTCATTGAATAAAAGCAAACAAAAAAAGAAGGCAAGAAAGGTAATTTTAGGTGATAGCGTGGGTCATCAATTATTTGATAATACCAAATATAACGATACCATCAACTCATTTGCATGCAACAAGGCGATCGGATTAGTAGGGCAGTATATCTTATTAAATAATTTCATTCAGGCGGGAAATCAGTTTGACACTGTCTACATGATTTTTACACCATCTAGTTTTCTTAATAATTTGGATGAAAAATACACGTTTCATTATTTTTTAAAGCCATTTTACATTGATGAGTACAAATCATTGTTCACCAAAACCGTGACTGATCAAATTCATAAATTACCTTTTTATTTTCTTAGCCGGGACCCTACCATCTTAACTTCGGACTGGACCCCGGATTATAAAACTGAAAATAAAAAAAACTATACCTTTTTATCTCCAATTTCGGTTGAATACTTACTAAAAATCAAAGAGTTAAGCATTAAGCATAATTTTAAACTAATCATTCTGCCAACTCCTGTCAGTTTGAGCAAAAAACAAGAAATAGAGGGGATTGATAAGAATGAAATTATTAAAAACGGGTTAAGTCCGGATTTCGCTAATTACTTCGATCAAATTATTTATTTAACAGACTCCAGTTTTATGGATGGCGTGCATCTGAATCATCCGGAAATTTATACGGAATACTATAAAGATAAATTTATTTCTTATTGAACTCGCGAGCGTAATCCAAGTACCTCATCATCGAATGAAATTGGTGACTTTGTAATTTTTATTGAAGCGCAAACCCTTTGAATCTGCCTATAGAAAAGCAAAGTGATTTGTAGTTTGAGAACTTTATTCCCAAAATAGGAATGGGCTAATGTGAAAAGCTTTAATTTACATGCTTAGGAAGCATTGGCACATTATTTTCTAACCAGAGGGTAAATAAAGCCCCTGGTTATGGAAAATAACGTATCCGAAAAATCAATAAAAAAGAGATCCTCGCGACTTGAATCCAATAGACAAAGTAAAATGATCCGGAGATTTTACAATCAATTCTTAGAAATCTTATCAAGAAAAACTGAATCTGAAAAAAGAATAGAACTCTTTGGAAAAGATCCTTTTAAGTAAAATGCAATTAATCAATTACCTCAAGATTATTCCTGTTTGAGCGGAGTTAATGAAGGTCAAAATCTTTTGAGCTAAATGATTTTTGTCATGGGAAGGATCAATTGAAAAGACTATTTTTGACTGTATTTTAAGCTGTGATATAAGTTTGAATTTTATAATTTTTAACCATGAAGATTCCTTCATTTAATTTTTTCAGTCAAAAGTCGGTTGCACCAATCATTTTCTCTCATAGGATTAAACTAATCTTAGTTGTTTTTTCCATTTTGTTAGCCAATTCATCATTAGCTGCAAGCATAACCAGCACTTCATCAGGGGGCAATTGGCGAGATGCTTCTACTTGGGTTGGGGGGGTAGTTCCAGTTTCAACGGATGATGTGACAATCGCTTCAGGTGCTTCGGTATTTGTAAGAACTCCTTATTTTACAGCAACACCGGCTTTATGTAAATCCTTAACGATAAGTGGTACGCTAACTATGGGTGGAGGCCTTGAAACGGGAGCCAAAGTCCTGAATATTTCGTCTTTCCTTACTATAAATTCTGGGGGAACGTTAACCAATGATGGGGTTGAGCTTCACAGAATTAATCTGGGTGGAGATTTTACGAATAACGGTACGTTTAGCTATTCGCTAAATAATGGTTCCATTCAACTTACACTTAATGGAGCTACTGATCAGGTTATCAATGGATCTTCAAGTACACAAAGCTTTGGGAATTTGATTGTAAATAAGTCAGCTGGTAAAGTAGTTGCAGATGTTAGTGTTACTTCAATTCAGGTAACAAATCTTACTCTTACTTCAGGTGAGTTCATTGCCCCGACAGATCTATCCATCTCTGGCTCACTGATTTTAACCTCCGGATCATTTTCAGCTGACGCGAGTACATCTATTGGAGGGAATTTCACGAATAACGGAGCTTCATTCCAGGCAGGAACAGGAACGGTTATATTTAATGGAACTTCCCAAATTATTGGGGGTAGTTCACCTACAACGTTTAATGATTTATTTACAAGCGGATCAACGAATACCATTCTTTTGAATACCACGGAAATTAATGGCAATCTACTTATTGATGACGGCACTACGTTTACAATTAGCCAAGGAGTAACAGTAAGCGGCACGACTACCATTGGTAATGGCTCAAGTGGTAACCTTATCGTAACTTCTACAGCAGGTACCAAAACCTTCAGTGGTCTCTTTACCATTTCATCGGGAGCAACATGGAATAACACTGTGGGAGACAATGCTCATTTTCAATCAGGCCTTACGAATAATGGAACGATGATACCAGGAAATGGTGTCTATTATTTTGAAGTCAATTCACAGCCCTTTAATGGTACTGCAACCATCCCTCATATTCAACTTGAATCTGGAGTTACATTAATTAACAATGGTACAATCACAATAACGAATCTTCTGGATGGTGGCACTTTAGTTCAGGGCAATAATTCGACACTTAATATTGTCGGAAGAATTACTTCGAGCAATACACTTATTGCTTCTGGGGTTAATAATACAGTCAATTATATGGGTGGTAATCAAACGGTTAAAAGCGTCAATTATGTAAATCTTGGTCTTTCAGGAAGTGATACAAAAACACTGGAGACCGGAAATGCCAATATATCTGGAAATTTAACCCTGTCCGGTACGGCTTCTGTGTCAACGGAGAATAACATGGTGATCGGTGGTAATTTGTCTATTGGTGATGGCACCACATTTACAGCCTTTCAGGAGTTATCTGTTAATGGCACAACCACCGTTGGAAATGGGTTAAGCGGAAATTTTAAAGTGTCTTCTACAGCGGGCACCAAAACTCTTAAAGGGCATTTAACTATTTCGGCAGGAGCAACATGGGATAATGCGGTAGGAGAAAACATCCATTTACAATCAGGGATTACCAGCAATGGAAATACTTTACCGGGCAATGGAGTCTATTATTTCGAAGTTAATTCTCAGCAACCCGTTAACGGTGTGATTTCAATGAACCAGGTAGACATTGCTTCTGGTGTTACATTAACGAATAATGGAACGATTAGCATTGCCACTCTTCTTGCAGGTGGTACATTAGTCCAGGGTATTAATTCGGTCCTTAATATTGGGGGAACAATAACAAACAATACACTGGTTGTCACTGGCACAAACAACACTGTCAATTACAATGGAGGTGCACAAACTATCAGGGGATTGAATTATGTAAACCTTGGTCTTTCAGGAACAGACGCAAGTCATGTAAAAACCTTACTTCCGACCACAACAAACATCTCTGGAAATGTAACATTAACAGGTACCACCTCAACAGCAACGGTAATTAACCTGACAATTGTAGGTGACCTATCCATAGGTAGTGGAGCCTATTTTACAAACAATAATACACTATCAATAGCCGGGATGCTTACGGGCGATGGTGCACTGAATCAATCTGTAGGTTCCACTTTAAATATTAATGGAGAATCATCCCTTGCTGTGATTAATGGAGCCTCTTTAAACAATGTTGTTAACTACAATGCTTCCTTCCCGTCTATTATACCTGGCTCTTATTATAACCTGGTTTTAAATCAATCCAGTGGCGTGGCCCTGCTCAATGGAAATATTTCTGTTGCAGGAACACTAACCTTAAATGCGGGTAACCTGGACCTTGGTAATCGAAACCTGTTATTGGATCAATCTGCAACACTTGTCATAACTAGTCCATCGGTAAACAGGATGATCATTACTTCGGGAACGGGTGAGCTGCAAAAGAAATTTAATTCGATTGGTTCTTTCACCTTTCCCATTGGGGAAATCACGGGAACCGCTGAATACTCCCCGGTAACAGTTAATGTAACGGCAGCCGGAGGTTTCTTTTCAGCATATGTTGGCGCTTCTGTCGCTAACTCAAAGTATATGTCAAACAATTCTAATAACGATTTCTTAACTCGTTACTGGAAAATCTCTCAATCCGGGATTTCCAATTGCATCATTAATGTCAATGGAAAATACTTTGCCGCTGATGTCACTGGTGTTGAGGGAAATATTGTAGCAGGTCAATTGTCGGGAGCCTTCAATCAAATTACAAATGGCTGGAAGAAATTTTCTGGTATAAGTAGTAATTCACTTACTGTCTCTGGAGCAGTCTTAGAAAATGGAAATGCTTCAGTTTTTACTGGAATAAGTAAGGTTAATCCAACGGTTACAGTTATTGGAGGAAATGGGCCAGTAGTTTGCATGGGAACACCCGTTCCACTCGATGCCATTGCAACAGGGGATTCACCACTAACGTATGTTTGGAGTCCTGAGACTGGCTTAAGTGACGCCCATATTGCTAATCCAATGGCAACCCCAATGATTACAACCACCTACACGTTAACGGTGTATGATAGTAATGGTAGTTCTGCAACAGACAATACTACGATTACAACTCAGGGGCCAACTGTATCCGTCAATAGTCTTGAATTTTGTACGGGAGGATTTGGAACTTTGACAGCAAGTGGTGCAGATACTTATACCTGGAGCCCTTCCACCAATTTGTCTTCAACAACTGGTAGTAGCGTTGAAGTAAATCCAGCAACTACGACTAGCTATACTGTCATAGGGACTGACGCTAATTTATGTACCAATTCAGCGACAGCGACAGTTACAGTATTTCCTTTACCTGTCGTGTCAGTAGATGATGCTAATATTTGCCTTGGAGCAACTGCCACTCTCATCGCAAGTGGGGCAGCTACTTATTTATGGAGCCCAACCACCGGATTATCTGCTGTGGTCGGCAGTAGTGTTGAGGCAAATCCAACGACCACAACCACCTACACGGTGACAGGGACAAGTGCCAATTTTTGTACCAATACTGCAACCGTGACGGTAACTGTAAAACCCTTACCCGCTAAGCCAACCATAACTGCATCGAACTTGTTAACGGAGAATCCAATACTAACTTCTAGCAGTGACTCAGGTAATCAATGGTTTAAGGATAACGTTGTCCTGATAGGATCAACAGGTAAGACACTCGCTGTATCTGCTAATGGTTCCTATACTGTTCGGGTTACGACCAATGGATGCGATGGACCTGTTTCAGATGCCTTTGCTATTGTTATTACAGGTATTGAGGAAAATATTATTTCGAATCGTTCGGTAATTTATCCTAATCCGGCCACTGAAATTATCCAAATTGACTGGAGTGATTTTAGGCAGGACGTTGAAATTGAAGTAAAGATTTACGATCAGTTAGGACGTACAATCACATCCAAAGTGATGGCAAGTTCAGATAATATACTAGATGTGAGAAATCTGGTGAAGGGTGCATATATCTTTATGGCGAGACAGAATGAAAAGTTGATGATACAGAGATTTCTTAAGGAGTAATTGATCGCAATGAGCAATCATCGCGATATCTTTGGTTAATTCAATCATTTATTAAGTGTCATTGCTTTATAAAACTAGACCTCGCTTCTTGTCGCGACTTAACCCCACATGAAATTATTTCCCTTATTCAACTTTGCTCCTATGGGAGAGGATTTGTGAGCCTGAAAAAACCATAGCCCCCTAACCTAACTTAGTCAGATGAAATTAATCTATGATCAGGCAGCACATAGACTTTTACGGGATCATAAATTTATCAAACAGTGGCGCACGCTTCATGACAACTGCCATTACGCTACGGCTTTTCAGGAACCGGAATTTGTTTGTGCATGGTATGACGCCTATCAAAATCAATGGCAGCCGGTAATACTCTATAGAGAAAATTCACAGGATGAATTTGTAGGATTATTATTACTTGCCTATAACTCTGCCAACAAGACAATTGCCCATGCTGGAGGTGAGCAGGCAGAATACCAATCGTGGCTTGCTTTACCTGACGAAGGTGTTTCATTTCTATCCACTGCATTGGATGAGCTAGCCAAACAATTTGATTTTGCAACGTTGCGATTTAGATACTTGCCAGTCATTGCGCCACTAGTTGATACATTAGAAAGACTTCCGGGTAAGCATCGTGTTTCCGTGCGTAAGCGTCAACGGCCACTGATGACCTTGAATGCCGTTGAAGTAAAAGCTTCTTTTGCCAAAAAAAGTAATAAGAGCCGGTTCAATCGGTTAAAGAAATTAGGAACAGTTGAATTTCACCGCCTTAGTGATAATACAGAGCTTGACAAGGTCTTTGATGAACTGATAGCATTTTATGATTTACGGCAAGGTGGCGTTAATCACTCCAAGCCATTTCAAGAGGATATTAATAAGAGAAAATTTCATGCTGAGTTGTTCGCCACGGCATCTAGCAAGATTTATGTTACAGTTACCTACCTCAACGATCGGCCTATTGCCGGATTTTGGGGACTTGTCAGCAAGAATTGCGTGCACAATGGTATGATTATGCATTCGCCATTTTTGGCTGAGCATTCCCTCGGCAAACTTCACCTGATGCAGTTAAGCGAACTGCTGTTAAAGGAAAATATAGATATACTTGATCTTACCCCCGGCTCAGACCCTTGGAAGGAGCGTTTTGCTAATGCCCACGATGAGGTTGCTGAAGCTATTATTTACCGGTCTTCTTTGTCTAAAATTAAGGGAGAATTGATTTATAGCTTGCTAAACTGGCTTAGGCAAAAGGCCAATCGAGCAGGAGTAACAACGGCTAAACTGAAAACGATTTTGAAAATGGTGCGCGAAGTTCGGCCATCGATGCTCGTTCAATGGATTCGGTCCAACATGGAAATTCGTATTTATCAAATTGACCGTTTTCTTTCGGACCGGTTTCAACGTGATGAAAGAATCTGTTGCAATTCGCTTAGCGATTTACTGCTTTATGCAGGGCATTCTGAAAGTAGTTTTTTATCTGTTGCCCTTGCACAACTTGAAGCAGGAGAAAAGGTTTACACGATGAACATTGATCATCGTCTTGCTTATTGTTGCTGGATGAAAACCAATCACGCTGACCAACAGCCAATTGTTCTGCCACCAAATAGTATAACCATTCATGATCTTTATATTCATGACGATTTCGAGCAATCAGGTCTATATAAAAAATCTATTGAGCATCTTTTAAGCGAAGCATTTAGTGACGAAAAAGTGCAGCAGGCTTTTGTCTTTGTGCCAGCAGAAAATAAGCAATACTGCACATGTGTTGAAGAATTGGGATTATCGTTCAAGTCTTCGTTTACGCTAGCCAATCGCTTTGGAAATGAAAAAATACTGAATCAGTGATTTACTTATAAGTAAGATTAGCGGGCTGATCTTATCTGGAAAATAAGTCTTGCTATTTTCGTTGGCAGATAGCAGTCATTCAATCTTTCACCAATGGTAAGACCTTTTTGGGTAAGGATTTTGACTGATAGAATACCAGACTAAGTAGCAGAACAACCACTCCAATATTTGTTTCCATCATCTCCACTAAAGCATGGTAGAGCTGATCATTATTTCTCGCAAACAAGAATTGCGTAACTTTGGTGAGAAAGGCAACTAAAAAAAATATATACCCAATCCAAATTGGAGCAATTGGTACTTTCATTTTGTTTATAAGCCTTGATGGCCAGCTATTTAATTGCATAAGCAATGGAATAACAACAATGTATCCTATAAGAAACAAATAAAATAATCGGTGACTGGATACCATTGCCGCCAACCCTGTTTTGTGTTCTCCTTGAAAGGGTTGGAGATTATGAAGATTGAATTCGTGCTGTGCGTTTATTTCTTTTATTGCCTCAGGTGTACTGAAATCAAAAATACGCTGTCCCCAACTGATCTCTTCACCGCAGGCAACAAAAAAGAGAAGCGCCAACCCCAGAATCCATAGCGCCTCGGTCTTTTTGAATCCTGAGTGAGCGTATTTGGTCATCCTAAAGTAGGTAAGCGTGAATATTACTGAGGCTAAAAAAAAGAAAGTCGCACCCATGCTTTCTACTATTCCATCTTCATCACCATAAGGCCTAATAAATTCTGGTTTGAAAACTGGTAAAAGATTAATGATGAACAGATAAGTGATAAATATGACCGAGATAGCAATTTTCATTTTTGTAATTTTATGATAATATCAATTCCAAGTTATCAGAATGTTACCAAAAAATCAATGTGACACTTATTGATAAAGGAAATTGAGTATTTACGACCAAAGAAGAAGGTTAGTAGAAGGCCGTTATTTAATTAGCCTGGAAAAAATCCGATTACCCATAATTACCTGTTTGATTTAATAAACAGAAGGATTTGTTCATCCATGATGGAGAATACGATATCAACGAATTTGTTATAATAGGAATTTCTAAAGAGCAGCTTTTCTTTAAACTGGCTATAAGAAATTTTCATATTACTCACATCCACAGCAGGATTGGGTTGATAATTAGGACTTACCTCTAAGATTAATGGTAAGGTGGAGAGGTCATCGTTTCTCCAGGCGATGTCAAATGCTCCGGTATGAATATTAAATCTTTTGAATTGATCAATGATGAATTCTCTCCATTGCTCCGGAAATGACCCAAAATCGATATCATTTCCAAAAGAAGATGCCGTTGGCCTCCATTGATCAGATCGGTTTATTCGCCAATAATAATGGACAATCTTATCACCGACCAGAATCACGCGCAAGTCGCGTCTCATATCTAAAAGCTCTTGAGCAATAAGAAATTTACTTCCCGAGAAATAGTCATTCTCTTTAAAAAATTTATCCAGATCTTCCTTGCGACTTATTTTATGGAGCCCGTCAGAGGAGGATGAATGTTCTTCTTTGATTAAAAATGGATAAGTTAAATCGATAGCGGAAATTTCGGTGGGGTCGCTAATCAGGAGTGTCTTTGGAGTTGAAATATGGTATTCAAAAAACTTCTGAGTCATAAACCCTTTGTTTTCCCAGTACAACACTTCAGCGGATCCAGGATAAACGGTGCACTTCTGATCTTCTAATTGTTTGCAGACAAAGTACAAGGTCTGGGTGTAATTACTGAACTTGAATGGATCTAGTCCTCTTGAATATCTTAGAAAGATGTTCTTTTTGCTGAAGCGACCGATTTTACTCGTAATGCTGATATTAAATTTTATCCCACGCCTTGAAAGCGAATCGATGACAGCCATGTAATCGATGAACTCATCCTCCTTAAACAACTTGAGCCCCCAAATCTTCATCCATACGATGTTGTCGGTTTCTCTGAATGTAAACCCCTTGAAGTTGGTTTTCCTAAAAAGGTAAATCAGCATTAAAGAGTACTTGATTAGTTTCGAGAACATGATGTTGATTCGGAATTAATGATGGGGGCGGACGCGAATAAGGTTACAGCGTTAATTATGTCTATCGAAATATGTTTCTGAGTGACTTGATGATATATTCGTTTTCTTGTTTATATCGCGTTGCAACACGAATAAATTGACCATGAAGACCTTTTTTATCTGAACAATTCCGGGCATAAATACCGTAAGTCAACAACAATTCAGTTGCAATTTCATCGGAGGTTTGGCCATTAAGAATTTCAATCAGCACAAAATTGGCTTTGGTCGGATACACTTTCATCTTTGGAATCCGGTTGAGTTCAGTAACAAAGAAAAGTGACTCGGTGATATATTTCTTTCTTACTTCTTCATACTCAACTATAAAATCTTTGCGTGTATAGAGACGGAAGAAATATTCGGCCAGGCCGCTCGAGTTCCATAGATAACCTGTCTTAAGAAGATGTGAAACTTTTTTGGCAGGCAAAATGGCGTAGCCGCAGCGAATGCCGGCAATACCAAAGTCCTTCGACATGCTTTTAATGATGTGAAGATTTGGATATTCTTCAATTAAACTGGCAATTGAAGGCAACTCAAGGCTACTGTTTTCAAAAGCAAAGTGGATAAAACTCTCATCAATAATAATGGTTGGCACCCAGGACAATTCTTTGATAATTCGAATCATCTCATGATGGGGAACATAACCTCCATCGGGATTATTGGGGTTGATCAGGACGATCGAATCGGGTTTGTGCTGGTTAACAAACGCGATGTATTCATCCGGATCAAGTCGGAAGTTTTGTTCTTTATTTAATTCATAAAATACGACCTCAGTGCCTTCTAACGCAAAGGAGTAGTATGGGGAAAAGGTTGGGATATTAACGACCAACTTATCTTTGACGAAATGATGGATGATGGCCTGGATCACTTCCGTTGCCCCGTTGCCAATAAATATGCGGTCTGGGTCAACGCGTAAATGTTGCCCAACTAGCGCAGCGATCTCATTATTTTGAGAAGGGTAAAATTCCAGCACATTGTTGATCTCACCTGTATCTAAAAGCTCTTTCTTGAAGTATTTCAAGAACAATTCCGTAGCGTAGGGATTGGAAAGGAAACAGGCGTCAACCTTGATCTCAATTTCAGGCATCTTAGCCTTCAGTGTTGTAAGGCTTGGAGAATGGTTCCCGGCACTGGTTTTTAGTCTACTGAATTTTTCAAAGAGGGCGGTACTGGTCTCGTTCATTGGATGTTAGATTGAATTCGCAAATGAAACGAAATATTTTATCTTATTCAACAATCAAGAACGAGAGTCAGACACTGCCGACCCCTTATTCCTGACACTTCGCCTCACGATTTGGCGAGGGCTGGTAAAACTATCTTTGCTACCCCAGGCTTCTCTTTTTTGAAAGCAAATTCAATAACGTTGATGTGTAGCTTTTATAATTGAAATACTCTTGGCCAAGGTCATGACCATGAAGACCAATATCGTCTGCTTCGCGAGGGTTATCAAGAATGAAATTAAGTTTGGTTGAGAAATCAATCATATCTCCCGTCTTTGCCACTAACGCATTCTCCCCATCCTGAAAATACTCAACGATTGCCCCCGAATCGGAGGTTATAATTGGCCTGGCTGCAGCCGTGTATTCGCTGATTTTAAACGGAAAGCGGGCTTTATCTTGCAAATTATCCTGCAAAGGAATGAGTAATGCTTTAGCATTTTTGTAATACCCAATCAGATCTTCATAGGGTAAACCAGAAAGGATTTTAATCGTCTTATCTTCTCTTGTTGATTCTCGAATATTTGAAATGATGCCCGATGACCCACTCAAAATTAAAATCAAGGATACCCCACGGCCATTACTAGTGGATTTGTGAAAGGCTTCTATAATAAACGCGATAACGTCAATATATTGAACTGAGCCGCAATACAGAAAATAGTCAGATTCCTTGGGCTTTGAATTTATTCTTGAAAATTTCTCAAAATCAATAATGGGCGGCACAATGACGTAGGGCCGGGTTGATTTCATTCTTATCAGGTGTTGCTCCAGGTAAGAGCTAATAATAATCAGCGCATCGGTGTACTGGAAAAAGACGGTATCAAAGTTTTTTTTATCGTTTGGAGTTTTCATTGAGCGATCTTCCAGTGACGAAAAATACTCTACATAATCATAGACCAGTCGGGTGTTTGTAAGGCGAGTAACATACCATAAATATTTCAATTTTGTTAAACTGGAAGTACATACAATTACACCTCCTACCTTATTTGTTAAGGCATAAAAAAGAATAATAATAAGTTCATTTATTGAGCCTACAATTTTTAAAATATTTCTGACTATGAAATTCTTTGGATATAACGCTGTCCCGGACGTATAGACATAGTCAATCCCCTCATATGAACCATACGTTTTAATATTTTCCTTCTTTGCCGTGTTAGAAGAATGTACGCCCTTTGGGTTAATTACCAATACCTTGTTTTCGTTATTTAAAATTGACTTGGAAATCTGGAGTTGCCGCTGAACCGCAGCAGTTCCAAAGGGAAACCCTTTCGGGCCAAGATATAAAATGGTCTTAGTCTTTTTCAATGATAAAGAAATAAATAATGTTAGCTATGGCCACTTAATGCGGAAGTAAAAAATGATTTATCAAACAAATAGTTGTTTGATAAAATGCGTGATGGGTAATAGGCGAGGTATAAAAACACAAGGGACTTAAAAAATGCCAAATCGAAAATCAATTCTGAAAAGCTTACCAGGCATAACAAAAATACACCAAACAATGGGACATAGTAATTGTAAGACTGATGATGATAGATATATATATTTTTAAATGACTTGAAAACAAGAAAGAGATAAGCAGCGAAATAAACCAAACCATAGTTACGCAGAAAATTTGTAAACCCGTTTGGTCGGTGGGTCTTAGCGCTACGTATCGAGGTATTAAAAACCACCTCTATTCGTCTGCTCCAACCAAACAAGGGGCGTTCAGCGATATTTTCAAAATCCTTAAGAGCCGAACCAAATCGATTGTTGGATACATTACTCTCACTTAATTGATCGTTTATTTTATTTCCTATAAAGTCGACAGTTGTAAAAGCCAGATATCCAGTTACCAGAATAAGAGCAAGAAAGACATATTTTACAGCTGACTTCAGTTGAGTGGAGAAAAAGGTAAGAACGATCATAAGCGACAGCACTCCCATGGTAGACGTTGTTGAAAGAAGCGCAACAATCAGGATAGTGGAATTCTTGTCAAACAGATCTTTAACTGTTTTGATCGATTTTGTAGAATAGTAAAGGAATAGCGTGACATTCAGAAAAACAGAAAACGCCCCACTTTCCCAAAAGATCCCGCAATTACGGACGTACGGAAGAACACCCTTAAAATATTCCCAGCAAAAGGTAAAAATAATGATGGTAGACAATCTGATATCGTTATACTCCTTGGTTGGGAATAAGGTCATGCCAAGTTTGTATAAAGTCGAATGAATAGGTGTGTAAGATATCAGTACAAAGACAAAAGAAACCAAGCTGATCAGTATCATGGTTTTAGTGAGTACCATGATAAATCTATCTTTCAAAATATCTGCCATTGAGGCAGCGAGCAAGAGAATCAGGGCAAGTTTAAAAATGGTGAGGGTGTAGTCAAGCTGGAACATGATAGCATGCATAATTTCGTATCCCAGAAGAAAAACAAAAATGAAGATAGTGCGATAGGATATGGATTTTTTATAGTTCCTGATAACATGAACGATGGGAATTATCGCAGACAGAATCAGGATATTTTCATTTCCAATAATGAAAGGAGTACCTGAAATCGAAAGCAGGAAAAACATGAGTAAAATCTCCCACCATTTTGCCTCTGACGGCAATTCATTCGAATGTGTCTGTACAGTATTTTCGGCCCTTGGCGAGCCGTACTTAAAAGTGTCGATCCTTGTTGTGATTGGGTTCAATAGATGACTCACTGGGCAGCTTACTTTGTGATTGAAATTTTTTTCAAAGATAAATCTATGTAAGGCTACAGTCAAGGAAGAGTATCGCAATAGATTAATTCCACCAGACTGTAAGTTTAAATATACGAGATCAGGAAATAATGATACTTATATGTTGAAATAATACTTATTTTTGACGGTTTTACATGGAATGGCTTGATTCTGTTAAGAGTTTTTTTAGTGGCGACAAGAGGTCTGCGCGCGTAACTAAGAACATTTTGTTTTCCTTTTTTATTAAAGGATACGCCATGGTCATTCAATTTGCCCTGGTGCCAATTACCCTCGATTACCTTGATAAATTTCATTATGGCATTTGGTTGGTTTTGTCCTCCATTCTCGAATGGTTTGCCTATTTTGATATAGGTGTTGGGCATGGCCTTAGAAACAAATTATCAGAGGCGCTTGCGTTTGATGATCACAAGTTGGCTAAAATTTTAACCAGCACGGCTTATTCCCTGAGTACGATCATCTTTTCCGGCTTCATTTTCATTTTTGCAGTCGTCAACCCGTTTTTAGATTGGGGTGCCATTCTAAATGTTCCGCCAGCTGAGAGCGCAGAACTTGGTGAGATGGTATTTTTTGTTTTCTCTTTCTTCTGTATACGCTTCATATTAAGCCTGATTACAGCTGTAATTTATGCGAATCAGGACCCTGCTATCCGTAATTTTATGGGACCTCTTGGCAGTACAATTTCCCTTGTAGCCATCATATTATTATCCAAGTATGTATCAGGGTCCTTGTTCTGGATATCGCTGATTTTTAGTGGTGCACCTTTACTTGTTTTTCTGGTAGCTACGCTGATTCTATTTAATTCTCGCTATAAGGCAATACGGCCTAGCATCAAGAATGTGGATTTTAGCTATTCTGGTAAATTACTTGGCCTTGGTGTTGGGTTCTTCATTATCCAGGTTTCCATGTTGGTGTTATTTTCAAGTGCCAACATGGTATTAACCCAATTATACGGTCCTGAAGAAGTTACTGTGTATGGCATAGCTAATAAATATTTTACGATTGGAATATTGATCAATGGGATAATTACGCTTCCCTATTGGTCTTCTTTTACAGAGGCCTTCTTTAAGAAAGACTTCGATTGGATTCGTGCCTCGATCAAAAAACTAAGCATGATTTCTTTCCTGTTGGTTCTTGGCCAACTTGTGATGCTATTGATCGCAGATAAGGTGATTAATTTGTGGGTGGGTGAGGAGATAGCGATCCCACTTATCATGAAAATCATGCTCACCATTTATGTGTCAATACAGTTGCTGGCCGTTCCATATAACATATTTATTAATGGAGTAAGCAAGATCAGGCTGCAATTATATGTAGCACTTCTATCTATAGTGGTGACTATACCATTAGCCATTTTCTTTTCGAAGACGTTGAATATCGGGCCTTCAGGAGTTGTTTTGGCAATGATTTGCTCAACCTTACCCGGGGGAATTTTGTGGCGAATTCAATATCAAAAAATAATCACAGGCAACGCAACAGGAATCTGGAATGCGTAGACGTTGTGTTAATGGATGGATTCTAGATTTTAAATCTCCTTAGCTGACCGTCAATAATGGTTATATTCTCTGCGAAGTTCAGGGTGTGCACCGATAGTAAATTGTTTCTCCAATGAGGCAGCGCAGTACTTACACTTGCCTCCGAGTAAGATGACTCACTCCACTCCGTAATTTTGTTTAACGAAAGACCATATCCATATCGTGGCACGCAAATTTGCGAAGGGCGATACCAGGTATTATCGTGAAAAAATATTCGTCCAGCAGGCCTGGCGTAAAAAGGATTTGAAACAATTGGATTATTAGGATGTGGTTGCCAATCACCCGTTAAAAAATCCCTCGTGTGAAATAAATACAAATTATCATCGCTTGAAGCTCCAACGCTTTTTTTAATTGTGCAAAAGAGCCAGAATTGTCCCTGGTGAAAATGAAGAGTGGAGTCAAATGCTGCAACATTGGTAAGCAGCGATCGTTTAAACTTCCATTGAAATGGAAATTCAGTACATTCAAACAAGTCAACGGTCTTACTTTCTGCCGATTCTGGTATCATATACCAGACATCTTCGTGTTGGAATATAAATGGATATGACAAATGGTAAGGTTTGTCAATGATTGTTCTTGATGCTTCTATCTTACCCTCTTGATTAAGTACTAAGCAATTAATATGTCCCTTATTTGTTTTTCTAAACAACTCTTCAATGAATACATAGTGAAGGCCATCTTTAGTAATAACAAATGGATCTGCCCATATCCGATCTTTAGGCGGAATCAATGCTTTAAATTTTTGAAAGTTGAGTTGAGGAAATTCCAGGTTACTCATTGAAAAAAACAATACCCATTGCTCAGTGAAAATTGCTTTTGAAATAAACTTTATTGAGACGCGGTAGGCTAGTTTCCACAATGCATGAATGGAGCTCCAAAAGTCAGGCTTGTTGTTTGCTCTTTCGTCAAGCAATCGAATTGCATTGGGTGGCTCCGGCAATCGTTCAGAGTTTGCCAGTTGCACAACGGTATTAGCCAGTAAATCAATACCTATTGAAAAAAGAGCTGTCTGATTTCTGCCTAAGGAAAGGTATTCCGTTCTTGTTATAGCATTTGCAAGATAATCATTTGCTGCCGGGGCATTCCGCAGCCGTAATAGAGATGCTCTCGAAACAGGAATCTGATAAAACCATTCCCAGAAACCCGGAGTAGCCAATTGTAATTGGTTATTATCTCCATGTTGCAAGGTCCAGACACCTGATTTTGGAATGTCTAATACTTCACCACTCAGATACTCATCACCAAAATATAAAAGAAGATCGGGGTTGATCTTACTAACTTCTTTCAGATCAGCGGAGTTAAATGTCAAACCAGTCCCATTTCTTACCGGGTTCATTATGATCACAGGAACCTGATCTGGTATGTCTAATTTAACCTTGGCAGATAAGTTGGGTTTGCCAGGCAAGAGTGCGGTATCGATTTTTCTGAACCATGTAAAATGACGACTTTCCAATGCAGAAGGTTGAGTGACAACGCGAATGACGATTGACCAATAAATGCTTTTGTTAAGACTGATTTCTTTTACAATTTCATTGACCCACGCGGGCACATTCTGATCGTGTATAATAATTCCAAGTCGCAGCAACCTTCTGAATTTTGACCCGAAGTTTACTTATTTATTCCAGCCAAAACAACAACCAAACTACAATTCCTAATATGAAACGGCAGTACTTGCAATATTTTGAAGCGCTCTTCGAAAGTCGAATTTGGATCTTTATTAACATCGATTCATATGGGGGTGAAATCGCGGACCTTTTTTATATAGATTTATGCTTTTGTTATAGCAAATTTGTCGGTTGATCTTTAATCTAAGAAATGAGAATCCTTTTTTTTACTGAGAATCTACGTGCGGGAGGGAAGGAGAGAAGAATAATTGAATTGTTTAAGTATCTGAAAAAACATGGTGATTATCAGATCGAGTTGGTGATCACGAAGAATATCATTCACTATCAGGAAATCTATGAGTTGGATATACCCATTCACCTGATTGAGCGGAAGTGGACGAAAAAAGATCCGCTCTTATTTTATAAATTCTATAAAATCGCCAGGCGTTTTAAACCTGATATCATTCATGTTTGGGGACATATGGTAGCTTTTTATTCAGTGCCTACCAAAATCCTTTTAAGGGTTCCACTCATTAACAATGAAATTGTTGATGCCACACTAAATGAAAAGCTGATTGGAAAAGGCATTGTTTTTAGAATGTCCGACCGAGTCATTGCTAATACTTTTGCAGGCCTAAAGGCTTATGATGCTCCGATGAACAAAAGCAGGGTTATTTATAACGGATTTACATTTGATCGGATTAAAGAATTGGAACGTGTGGATGCAGTCCGCAATCGATTTGGAGTAGAAACAACCTATGTGGTGGGCATGGTGGCATCTTTCCTCAACTTAAAAGATTATAACACTTACCTTCAGGCTGCCATTCGAATATCAACCAGGAATTCGGATGTTACATTTCTGTGTATTGGAGATGGAGATGATAGTGAATTCAGAAAAATGGTGCCTGAGAACCTGAAGGATAGAATTCTATTCCTCGGCCGTCAAAACAAAGTAGAATCGATCATGAATATTTGTGATGTAGGCGTACTAACAACGAATATTAAATTTCATGGTGAAGGAATTTCCAATGCTTTGCTGGAGTTTATGGCTGTAAAAAAACCAGTTGTCACCACCAACTTTGGTGGGTCGGCCGAGCTGGTTGAAAATGGAATTTCGGGTTTTTTAATTGATGCCTTTAGTATTGATCAATTAGTAGAAAAATTAGACTATCTGATCAGTCATGAACCGGCAAGAATCGCTATGGGTGACCGGGGTTACCAGATTGTAAAAGAAAAATTTAGCATGGAGGTTATGTTTAATTCTTTTCAGGAGGAATATAACAATGCCTTGGGAAAATCAGGCAAAAGCATATAGGTGGATATGAATAAAAAAATCAAAGTATTGATGGTAGGATTGCTGCCACCCGATATTGAAAAGATCGATGGTGGTGTGGTGGCCGTCATTTTAAATTTGCTTTCCAGTTTCAGCAAAATGGAACATGTGGAAATTGTGTTCGTTTCATTTAACCAGGAGATCAATCAGGAGATTGTCAAGGAATATTCCAATAATATTAAAATTCATTATATACCTTATACCGTTCCTTTCAAGTTGATTGATTATTTTATTAATCGAAAAATGCTTAATAAAATATTACAGAGCGAGAAGCCTGACCTAATACACATTCAGGAGGTTACCCCTCATATTCTTCGCTTCATTCATTTTCCTAAAGACAAGATTGTTCTTACTCAACACGGAATCATGAGTGAAGAATATAAATATGCCGTTGGCCTGCGTGATAAACTTCAGTGTTTGTTTAAGGGCTTTGTAGAGCAACGTGTGTTTCCAATCTTTAAAAATGTAATCTTTATATCCGATTACAATCGGAATTTATTCCCAAGGAAGAATATAGTGGGTGAAAAAATTTACAATCCGGTAAATCCCATATTTTTCTCGAAGACTCAAGTCACGGGCCAAATTGATTCGATTAGCTATGTGGGCAGAATCAATAAGAACAAGAATCTCAGCATTGTGCTTCAAGCGTTGGCAATGTTAAAGAAGGAAAATATTATTTTCAACCTGCATGTGGTGGGGGGTTATAAGGACAATTACTACGAAAATGAGATTAATGAAATCGTAAATGAAAACAACCTTGGCCCACAAGTGACATTTTATGGTTGGCAAACACAGGAACAGATTCTTCAGGTTCATGAGAAATGCCGTATTTTCGTATTGCCTTCACAGCAGGAAACTATGCCGGTTGTTATTGGCGAAGCGATGGCTCTTGGAAAAGTGGTGGTGGCGTCCAATGTAGGGGCTGTGTCGGAAATGGTTACTGATAAAACTTCTGGATTTCTCTTTGAGAGGAATAATCTTGATCAGTTGTGCAACCTGTTGCGACTATTGTATCAAAATAAATCGTTGATTGATTCGATTTCGAACAATGCTAGGGTGGAAGCCAAGGAAAAATTTTATCCTGACTCCATTGCTTCCAAGACCTATGACTTTTATCTGAAAGTGCTTCAAAATGCCGTGGAGAAAGTCAGCACGTGATAATTCCAAATTAGATATTTTTTGTAAGCATTAATTGACAGTTAATTTTAAGTAGACAAGAATATAGAAATGAATAAATACTATCTGGAAATGGCAGCCAGGATATTAGCCCTTCCGCTTTACTATAGCCAGGTGCACAGAATCACCAAACCCATCTATGGAGGTAGGGGGCAGATTCTGATGTTTCATCGCGTTGTGCCGAATGAAAATAAAACAAGAATTCACAATCATCACAGCATGGAGATATCTCCTGAACATCTGCAAAATGTTATTGAATTCTTTAAGAAGCGTGACTATGATTTTGTTTCGCTAGATGATTTGATAAAATTTAAAGGCACCGCTCGTAAGCGGAAATTTGTTGTATTTACTTTTGATGATGGCTATGTGGATAATTACCTCTATGCTTACCCAATTCTCAAGAAGCATAACATTCCATTTACAATTTATGTGGCTACCGGTTTGCCTGATTCTACTGCTATATTATGGTGGTATCTATTAGAGGATCTTGTGGTAAACAGAACGTCCGTGCAGTTGGAAGTAGATGGGCAGAAAATGACATTTAATACCAGGACCTTAAAGGAGAAGGAAATCGCCTTTAATAAAATCAGATCCTGGTTTGCTTTGGCAGACGAAGAAAACCTATCGATACTTTTGAGTAGCTTATTTCGCGAAGGCAGAGAGTCGATTACTGCAAAAACCAAAGAACGTTCGTTGACCTGGCAGCAGATTTATGACTTGAGTCAGGATCCGCTGGTCACTATTGGTGCACATACAGTAAACCATCTTCCCCTGGACTCTTTGACGACAGACCGATCGGCTTATGAAATTTTGGAATCCAAGAAAATAATTGAGTCTCATATAACTAAAGAAGTGAGGCATTTTTGTTATCCCCTTGGATCGCATGGAAAAAAAGAAATTGAAATATTAGGGAAATCAAGCTATGCCACGGCCACTACTATTAAAATGGCCAACCTCTTTCCAGAGAATTTAGACCATCCCTTTTCGCTGCCACGAATAATGATCAATTCTTTAACTACCGAAAAGATTTTGGATCTACAGATTAACGGCTTGCTTCCGGCTTTGCGTAATAAATTCAAAAGAGTGGTGATTTAACTACTTCAACTTGTTAAATTAGCGGGGTCTAGTTTGCTGTTTGATCATGATTTGTGCTAACCTTCTCCTGGAAGAGTATTTATCTTCCATTATTAACCCCATAAAATTGGGGGTTGATTCCGCTACCATCAATTTGGTTACGTATTTTATCCTGGGCGAAATGTATAAGGAGTTTATACATTGGCCAAGGCAGGAATTCGTGATCAAACCTGGATCAAGTAGTTTTAGCTCTAAAATCGGATATCCTCCAATAACAGACATAACAGCCAACAGCACGTTGGATATAAGCGAAGGTTAGAAAATGAATAACAGGAAAAGAATTGCTTTTTTTGGTGTTAAGACATTCCCTTCACGTGGAGGAACTGACCGGGTAGCCGAAAACCTGATTCTGCAGTTGAAAGATCAATTTGAAATAACGGTGTATTGTTTTAAGGACCCGGCTGCTCAAAATCATATAGCAGGTGTGCGGGTTAAACAATACGCCCAATGGATTCCTGGAGCCGCTGGTTCTTTTCTATATTTTTTCTTTTCTGCGATTGATTTATTCTTTTTCTCCAAGGTAGACCTTGTGCACTTACACAAAACGGAGAGCACTTTTTTTGCTCCTCTCTTCAGATTGCGTTATAAAGTAGTTTCCACTTCGCATGAGGCCCAGTATAGGTCTGATAAATGGAATTGGTTTGCTAAGCAGTTCTTTCACCTGGTTGAGCGTATTTATATCAATTCATCGGATGTCTGCACGTGTATCTCAAATCCACTCTCAGAATACTATGAAAGCAAGTATAGACGACCGGTAAAATTTATACCTAATGGAATAAATAAGATTGAAAAAGAAGAATTCAATGTAGCCGGGGCAATGTCCTTCCTTCCCAAGGATGCGAATTGGAACTCTCCCTTTGTGTTGTTTGCGGCCAGAAGGTTGATGAGCATCAAAGGTATTCATACCATGTTAGAGGCACTTCATAAAATCAATTACGGTGGTCAGGTATTTATTACGGGTGAACTACACACCAGCGATAGCTATATGGATCTGCTAAAAAAACGATCGGTTGGCTTAAATGTATTTTTTCTTGGTTTTGTTAATCCATTACCCACTTTGCTGGCACTTATTGATCAGGCTGAACTCTTCATATTCCCATCTGAAACGGAGGGTATGTCTATAATGCTACTTGAAGTTGCTTCCGTGGGAACTCCGGTCGTAGCCAGTGATATCCCTGAAAACAAACAGGTGTTTAATGATAATGAAGTACTATTTTTTAAATCAAAAGACTCGGATGATCTGGCAGAAAAATTAAAATTTGCGTTAACTCACTCTGGAGAAATGAATAAAATCGGCTTAAATTGCCAAGGAAGAGTGTTCTCTGACTATTTATGGAAAAACATTGCAACGTCATATGCAAAGGTCTATGAGGGGGTGTTAGGTTAATTTAATAAAGTAAGCGATGCCAATGATATTAAAATCAGCATAAGTAATGAGGTTAGAGAATCGTGCACTGATTGTTTTATTGCTGGTGATAGACTTATTCCTGCTTAGTCTTTCTCTGTCAATTCTTGCAAAAATTCATTACAACGTATGGTGGCACATTAATGATCTATTTTTTCTGCTTAATGGAATCTGGATTGTAACCTATGTGTTTTATTTGGACTTAGCCTTTTTTGAGATTCAGAATATTGGCAACCAGGCAAGAAGTCTTTTGACCAAATTTTTTGTATACGTTTCCTTAGGGGCGATTTTGATTGTTTTGCTTAACATGGATGACATTTCAAGAGCCATGTTTCTTGGTTCCAGCTTGTGCTTCCTTATTTTAAAGTTTCCGGCCATTTATTTATACACCTATTTAATCTCTAAACGGGAAGACGGGCCATCCTATAGAAAAGTACTGGTGATCGGTGCCGGAAGAGTGGGTGTGGCTATTCAAATGTTTTACCGACTTAATCCGAGTCAAGGCAAACTGATAGGCTTTTTAGATGACAATAAACAGAAATCAGAAAGATTCAATGTTCTGGGTCCTATTAGCGATTTTCAAAAAATCTTTAACAATGAATCATTCAATGAAGTGATTATCACCATCGACTTGTCGCAGGAGAAGACCATTCGAGAGCTGGTTAATCTTGCTGAGTATAATGGAGTGAGGCCGGCCATTGTTGCCAATTATTACTCACTATTCAATCGAAATTTTGAATTGAAGAACCTTGCGGGAATACCCATTGTAAATATCCGTGAAGTACCGTTAGATTTTTATATCCCTCGATTCTGGAAACGCATTTTTGACTTAGCATTCTCGGGTTTTGCGTTACTTATAACATCCCCCATTTTTTTATTTATTGCCATAGCTATAAAATTGGATAGCAAGGGCCCGGTATTTTATCGACCCGTAAGAATCGGGAAGAATGGAGCTCAAGTATTAATTTATAAGTTCAGATCCATGAGGCATAGCACCTCCACTTCTGATAAAACCAGATCCACTTCCGCTAATGATGACAGGATTACAAGGGTGGGCAAATTCATAAGAAAATATAGCCTTGATGAGCTGCCACAGTTTATCAATGTATTTAATGGTGATATGTCAGTAGTTGGACCGCGACCTCATCGATTAGATCTGGATAAGAGGTTTCAGCAAATTGCGCCAAGCTATATGGTGCGCCAATACATAAAGCCTGGAATTACCGGCTGGGCTCAGGTAAATGGCTGGAGAGGCCCTACTGAAACCAAATATCAGTACATCGCCCGTACCTTGCACGACCTTTGGTATATCGAGCATTGGAACTTTGCGTTGGATATTTACATTATTTTCCTCACCCTTTTTGGAAAAAATACCCGCAAAAACGCTTTTTAATTGGATAAAGGGAAATCAAATCCTCCTTGGACACTAAAAATCGTATTTTTGCATTAATGCGAATTTTAGTGACCTTTTAAATTAAACGGCTTTGATGAATTATCTAAGAAAATATCCACTGCTCAAGCTGAATGTATCAGTATTAGTATTGTTGCCTTCATTAATTTTTCTCAATTCGTGCCGGTCATTTAAGGACGTGACCTTATTAAACGATTTGCAAGGAGAAACCAATTTGGTGCCGCGATCTGTATTGGATTATCGCTACAGAATTAAGCTTAATGATAACCTCTTTGTAAGCATTGTTTCACCCAATGTTGAGTTAAATCAAATATATGACCCTGCTACAGCGGGTAGTGGCGGTGGCAGATCATTAACCAATGTATGGTCTACACAATCCGGTCAGTATATATATGGTTATATGGTTGACGTTGATGGCTACATTACTTTGCCCTCTATTGGTAAAATTCACGTTGTCGGCATGACGTTCCCCGAGTGTGAAGCAGAAATTGAGTCAAAGGCAAATCAATATTTAAAAGATGTTACTGCCAAAGTGAGACTCCTTAATTATAAGGTGACAATTTTAGGTGAGGTGGTAGATCCCGGGGTTTATTTTAATTATAACCCTGATTTTACAGTAATGGATTTAATAAGTATGGCTAATGGAACCAAAAACACCTCTGCCCTGGACAACGTATTAGTGATAAGACAATTTGGGAACAAGAGCCAGACATTTAAAGTGAATTTAAATAGTGCAGAAGCACTAAATTCTGAAGCGTACAATATTCTGCCCAACGATATCGTGGTCGTACAACCGGCTAACTTCAAAAATCTTGAGCTGAGATTACCCATTTACACGTTAATACTATCGAGCATTACGACCTTTTTATTGGTACTTAATTATATTCAATTCCACCCTTAAAATAAGTTCAATGGAAGTAAATAAAATTGCAGAAAGGCGTTTACTACAGTCCGAACCCGAAGGCCTGACATTGAAAGCCTTAAAGGCTAAAGTATTTCGGAACTGGTATTTATTTGTTTTCTTTTGTTTCATTGGATTGCTGGGGGCATTTATCTATAAAAAAATAGTTGCGCCATATTATAAGATATCAACCACCATTCTAATAAAAACGGATAAGTCATCCGATCTTAATAATGTATTCCGTCAATTGAATGACAAGTCTGGAAACGCGGCCATTCAAGATCAGGTGGGTGTATTGAAGTCGTATAACCTTAATTTAAAAACCGTACAATATCTGAATTGGCGATACTCATGGGCAGAAAAAGGCTTATTCTCAAATGTTGACATTTATGGGAATGATCCTTTTAAATTAGATCTGGTAGACGAGAGAGCCCAATTGGAAAATGTCCCATTAACAATAAATGTTGTTTCAGAAGATTCTTATTCGATCGAATGCGATAAAACGGTCAGAGTTAAGGGAGGTAATGAGGTCAATTTAGAATTCAAAAAGCAATTGAAATTTGGTGAACCGTTCGATCACGAATTTTTTCATTTCTCCTTGGTCAAAATGCCAGAGCGTGCCGTGAATGTTGGTGACAAGTTTGAATTAGTATTTAATAATTTGGGCAATTTAGCGCTGAGCTACAAGAATAAATTAGATGTTAAACAACCCGAGGATGGTCAGTCTAATCTTATCAATGTTGAACTAAAGACAAGCACCCTATTGCGGGACGTAGATTATTTAAACCAACTTGGTAAAGTCTACATTCAATTTGGCCTGGATGAAAAAAACAAAATGGCCAATAACACTATTAAATTCATTGATGATCAGATCACGGGTGTAAATCAATCTTTACAATTGGCGGGAGATAAGTTTACAAGTTTCAGAGCCGAAAACAAGACTGTCGATTTAGGCCAGGAGGCGAGTACCGTTGTTGAAAAATTAAAACAAATTGAGAGTGAACGAGCCAACGTAGATTTAAAACTTGAGTATTATAGTAATCTAAAATACTACCTCGAAAATCGTGACAAGAATAAAGATCTCGTAGCCCCTTCTTTAGTTGGTGTGACCGATGAAGCCCTTAACCAGAAAGTTATCCTTTTAAATGAACTGTACGTGAAGCGCGAGGTATTGTCGTATTCCGCTCAGGAACGAAATCCGGTATTAATCTCGTTAACAAATCAAATAGAGTATACCCAAAAAAGCTTAAAGGAGAATGTCGAAAATTTGATATCCAATTCAAATGTTGAACTTCAGAATTTAAATGAAAGACAACGATCGGTCAATGGTCAATTATCAAGACTTCCTAAAACCGAACAAGACTTAATTGGTATTAAAAGAAATTTTGATTTGAATAATGAATTATACACGTTCCTCTTGCAGCGCAGGGCAGAAGCAGAGATAGCCAAAGCTTCAAATAATCCGGATGCACAAATTTTAGATCCCTCCGATACAGGTATAGCTATAATACTTGGACCTATTTTGTTATTTGATTTATTGATTGGGTTTTTTGGTGGATTGTCCGCAGCATTCTTTATTGTTTTAGTCAAAGAACTTGCAACCGGAGTATTAATAGATGTTGAAGACATCACTAATCGCCTGGATGTTCCGGTAGTTGGAACAATAACATTTAACAAGTACAAGACGGAAAGAGCCGTAATCCTTTATCCACGTTCTGCATTAACTGAGTCTTTCAGAGGGTTGAGATTGAACCTCGAATATTTTTTCCAAAATGTGAATGGAAAAGTGTTAGCGGTGCACTCTTATTTATCCGGTGAGGGCAAATCTTTTGTAGCCTTTAATTTGGCCTTAATATTTGCCTTAGGCAAAAAGAAAGTTCTGCTCGTAGATGGTGATTTAAGAAAGTCACGATTGCACAAAATTTTTAATTTGAACCCTGACATTGGATTAAGCGATTTTTTGTATAGTGAAAAAACAATGGGGGAGGTAATTAAGCAAACTGAAATAGCAAATTTGAGTTTTGTCTCTTCCGGATCACCCCATGATAATTCATCGGAGCTATTGAATAATGGAATGCTGAGAGATTTTATTGAACAGGCAAAAGCACAATTTGACTACGTAATTATTGACAATTCTCCATTTGGAGTTGTCTATGATCCGGTTATCGTTGGAATGTATTCTGATTTTAACTTACTCTTGGTAAGACTAAATCACAGCGATGAGGAGGAGATTGATGCCATCAATAAGATTGCACGTGAGGGTATTCTGAAGAATGTTATGGTGGCCGTGAATGGCAAAAAGCAGGTAAAAGGTCACGGTTATTATACAGAAGACTCCAAGTCAGAACCTAATAAAAGCGATGGGGTTGAAGTAGCCATGGATATTCATCCGGATGTAAACTCATCAGTCAAGAAAAAAAATGTTATGTTCTCTGGAATAGGCGGAGTTAAACACAAGTCTTGACGAGTTCAGAAGTGGTTAGAATCTTTATGACCGGAATAATCCTAACCCTTTCAATATCTAGGGTTTTACTTTTTTGTATTTGGTTTTTGATCTCACCGCGATGAGGTGACATTACCCGCGATCGCTTTTCTGACAAGATATGGATTCAATCAAGCTTACACAGTATTCTCATGGCGCAGGGTGTGGATGTAAAATAGCGCCAGCCACATTGGAGAAAATACTGTATTCTTCATCCCCTAAACTTAACTTTCCAAATCTACTGGTGGGTAATGAATCGAGAGATGATGCAGCCGTTTATGATCTTGGAAACGGAACTTGCATAATCAGCACGACTGATTTCTTCATGCCCATTGTCGATGACCCTTTTACCTTTGGGACGATCGCTTCGGTCAATGCTATTAGTGACGTATATGCCATGGGGGGTAAACCAATAATGGCGATTGCTATTTTGGGATGGCCAATTGGGAAACTTTCGGAAGATAGCGCCCAACAAGTTTTGGAAGGCGCACGCGATGTGTGTGCTAAAGCCGGCATCCCATTGGCTGGCGGTCACTCGATCGATAGCCCCGAACCAATATTTGGTTTGGCCGTAACAGGAGTGGTTAGTAAAGATGAGTTGAAAAAAAATAATACTGCCAACGCTGGAGATTTACTTTACTTGACAAAACCAATTGGTGTAGGTATGATTACCACAGCATTGAAGAGAGGTTTGGCAATCCCCGGAGATTTTAACGAAGCAGTTAGAATAATGTCACAGTTGAATACGCTGGGCCAGGAGTTGGGGAAACTAAATTATGTTACGGCCCTCACCGATGTTACAGGTTTTGGATTATTGGGTCATCTTGCGGAAGTATGCGAAGGAAGTAACGTTTCAGCGGAAGTAGATTACACAAGAGTTCCCTTGATTAATAATATTTCACATTATGCCTCACAGATGATTTATCCTGACAATACGATGCGTAACTGGAGCAGTTATCAGGATAAAGTTACTGGTATTGGTTCAGAGTCATTTCTTACTTTGTGTGATCCCCAAACCAGTGGAGGATTGTTGATTTGTATTCGCAAAGAAGCACAGAGGGAATTCGAGAACTTTGCTCAAACAAAGGGATACCAACTTTTACCGTTTGGGCAATTGAAGGAGAAGTCAGATTATTGGATCACTATTACTCAGGCGAAATGAAATCATGCATGATGCGAAATAAGTCGTTGCTGGTTATCAATCTTTTTATTGCATTATGGCTGGCTGGTTGTAAACCTGGTAGTAAGGAAACTTCTGCTTCCGTCATCCCATACACTGTTGTTAAAGTTTTTCCTCATGATAAATCTGCTTTCACGCAGGGCCTGGTCATTGAGTATGGTAGATTATTTGAAAGCACAGGCCAGGAGGGCTCTTCATGGATTGCCGAAGTAGATATCGCATCAGGTAAGCAGGACAAGAAAATAAATCTTGACTCAATTTATTTTGGCGAGGGGATTACGATCCTTGGCAAAAAGATATATCAACTTACCTGGAGAACCAAGAAGGGATTTGTATATGACGTAAACACGTTTCAGAAGCAAAATGAATTTGCCTATGATCATGAGGGCTGGGGAATAACCCATGATAACAAAAACCTGATCGTAAGTGATGGCACTAATAAAATTCATTTCCTGGATACGGTTACATTAAAGGAGGAGCGCGTGTTGGAAGTGAAAGAAAATGCTATACCGGTTGATAAGCTCAATGAATTGGAATACATCGGTGGTTATCTTTTTGCTAATCGTTGGATGACCAATGAAGTGTTAAAGGTTGACCTTTCTTCAGGAGAAGTTGTTGGCCGGTTAGATTTATCTGAACTGGCAGTGGAAGCGAATCAATCCAACCCCTCTGCCGATGTACTTAATGGCATCGCTTATGAAAAGAAAAGCGGATTACTCCTGGTTACTGGAAAATGGTGGCCTTTTTTGTTTGTCTTGCGTTTGGAAAACGACTTAAAGAAATAATGCTGGTTTGTTGCCTATGAAAAAAACGCATCGGCAGGGAATATCAGTCTTATAATATTTTTCTGTTCACCACACTTCACCTTGATGCTCAGAAACTCGACATTGGTTTAAATGATGTAGCCATGACCATTGAAGAAGCAACACAACAGTTCTGGCTGGCCTCCGAAGGGAAGCGAGCGTGCCGTGTAGTGTTGGAGAGAGAACCACTGCCGAGAATTGTTTGGCCCTTGGGAATAGCAAGCACTTCAAAAAATCATATTGTTTTAGTGTGCTGGCAAGCGGCCGGTTTTACCAAAGCAGGAAGTAAAGAAGGGTATCGCAACCTGCAACTCGACAGAATAATTGACATTGAAATGATTGATTCTCATTTTCAAAAGCCAAGTGATTTTAACCCGCTGGATGGACAATACAAAGACTGGGTGTATCACATTTAAGTTCCTGGAAATTATTCGCGCGTGAAATAAATTGAACCAAATTCAGGTTCAGGTGTACAGGGTTATAAAATCTGACACTATGAAGAAACTTCTTGTTATTCCCCTCTTGATAGTTGGGATTGCGGTATATGCAACTCCGGAAAAGATCTACCCTAAAACGAAAATTCTGAGGCCGGTTGAATGGTATGTTGAGCAGATGAATGAATGGGGCGACTTTATTCAAAACCATTCAACGGACGCTGATGCCTGGCTTAACTTTTATGCAGCTGCAAGATTTGCACAACAGGATAATCAACGACTTGATTTGATCGTAAATAAAATGGAGGCGTCCATTCTTAAAACATTTGAGTACTATCTCATTCAAGGTTGGCACGCTGGTTTTAGTTCCGAAGCAACTCAATATTTAACTAAGGCATATGAATTAAAGCCTGATCACGCAGGTTCCTATGGATTACTCCTGATGGCAAGCGAGTTTCATGGTGACAAGGATAAAAGGGAATTCTTTGGAAAGAAAATGCAGGAAGCAGGCATGCTATCAGCATCCTTGTTAAACTACAGCTACAATGTATTGATGTCAATTGATCAAGGATCTATTTTGTTTACAGAAGGGGAGAATACGTCATTGCCTTTACTGGCACTTCAGGATGTGTGGAAGGTGCGAACCGATGTAACTGTTCTCAACCTGGATATGATTTTATATTCAGATTATAGGAAAAGTAAGTTCAACGAGGCGAACCTGGCTATGGGCACTATCAGTGATAGAGATCCCAATTTCAAACAACTGCTATGTGCAGCATTGCCCGTTGAAAATCCGGGGCGCAAATTTTACTACGCACTTACTTTGGGTAAGGAGAATATCACGTCCCTCAAGGATCAGTTGTATGTAGTAGGACTGGCATCCCGGTTAAGTCAAACGAGAGTAGATAACATTTCGATCATACAGGAAAACCTTGAAAAGAGATTTTTATTGGATTACCTGTCCGTTGATTTTAATGGTACGAGTCAGTTTGATACCGGTACTATTTTGAGTGCCAACTATCTCGTTCCATTCTTGTTATTGTATGAGCATTATGAAAAGAGTGGTGAAAAGGATAAGCAAGTAGAATTAGGTGAAATGATTTATCGGATTGCCGCGAATACGAATAAAAAAGAACTAGTCAATAATTTCCTGAATAGAAGTAATACTGATGTGATTCCGTATTTCCCCGCAAACGTAAATGTAAAATCATTGGAAGGTCGTTTCCGTCTCATTAGTGATAAATTGTTTGCCGAGGAGGCAGAGGTTCGCAATGAGGAGTTCAATATGTTTCTTACTTATCTGGTTAAAAACAACCTGAATGACCTTTATGAGAAGTACAAATTTGATCTTTCCTCTTATGAGGAGCCGGCCCTTTCGATGATGAAGAATTACACTTTTGCCCGAACCATTACCAAAAAGGAAAAATACTTTACTCAATATCCTGCCGTTAATATTTCGTATGAAGCGGCTGTTGCCTATTGTTCGTGGCTAACAGATCAATACAATCAAGCGCTGGATAAAAAATATAAGAAGGTAAAGTTTCGATTGCCGACTATAAATGAATATCAGGTAGCCGCTGCAGCCATAAAAAACCCAACTTCATGGAATATTAATGAGCAATTGGTTGAGGTGAAGCTTACACCAAACGGAACAGAAATGGATAAGAACGCTGAAAAGAAAACAGTGTCCTTGGACGACCCGGAAATATTGTACCCTTGGTTTAGGTATTTTGGCTTGCGGAATTCACCCCGCAATCACAAAGGCTGCTATTTAGGTAACTTTAAGGTGCCAGAGAATGAAACACCTTGTATGCCTGATAAAATGACTACAGCTGACGGTTGGATGATGATGGGGCCGGTAGAAACCTATTTTCCCAACGACATTGGATTGTATGATGTGGTAGGAAATGTGGCGGAAATGACCAGTGAAAAAGGGAAGGCGTGTGGCGGAAGCTGGAATCATAAGCCCGAGGAATCGACCATTAAAAGTGTGAACTTGTATAGCGGCCCGGACTCTGCTATCGGATTCCGGGTTTTCATGGAAATCATTGAACAATAACGCTGTTGATGTCTATTAGAAAAAAACTCTCTCACCTTACCGATGAGGAGTTAATGCAGAAAGTTCATCAGGGGAATGACGTGGCACTTACTGAAATCTATCAGCGCTACGCCATGCCACTGATGCGTTATTTTACACGCATGCTTTGGAATGATCGACAGAAAGCGCAGGATTTTTTGCAGGATGTGTTCATGAAAATAATAGACAATCCACAGCGGTTTGATAGTACTCGAAAGTTCTCTACCTGGATATTTTCAGTGGCTCACAACATGTGCAAGAACGAATATCGGAGAAAGACAAATCAAAATCGCTTTAATGGATTTCATGTTAATGAACATGCTGTCGATTTTAATGACAACATCGACAAAGAATCATGTAAAGATAAATTGGATGTTGCCCTGAATGAATTGGACGAAGAGGATAAAACAATATTGGTCTTGAGGTATGAAGAAGAGTTGAGCATTGAACAAATTAGCGAGATCGTTTTCCTTCCGGGAGGAACTGTGAAGTCGCGGCTATTTTATTTACGAAAAGAACTTGCCCAAAAGTTGAATGCCTTTAAAATGATTTTTAACGAGCGTGAAATATGAAAAACATTGAATTGGATCTGGAAAGGTTGGAGAGACTGATTAAAAGTAAGTCCTATTATGAACTGAGCAATGAAGAGAAAATGTGGCTGAGCCTATGGATTGATTCACCCAGTGACTACGAGATGTTGCGAACATCAGAAACGCAGATCAGAAGATACTTTCTGGATAATCGGATTAGTCCGCCTGACCCGAAAATCTTATCGCAGTTAAAGACACATTTGAAGACGAATTCCATCAGATGGCAAGAACCGCGTTTATGGTGGCAATTGAAGCCTTCAGTAGGTGTCGCGCTGGTTGCCGTTATTTTTGGTTTCGCAGGCTGGTGGGTCGGTCAGGTAACTCATGGCGATAATTTGCCAGGTGCTAAAGTACAATCATCGGTTACCGTCCGTGATACCATTTACATCATGTCGAAGCCGGATACCATATTCAGCGAGAAGGTGATCTATCGGGATCGACCGATTACGCTTACGAGAAGTATTGATCAGAATAGGTCAGATGTCAAACCGTCTCAGCTAAATGGTATTAATATGAAGGAAAAGGAGGAGTTGGAAAAACTGTTAGTCTCCGGAACGGATTGATTATTTATCACTTCTTTTTGTCTGATCAATCTCCATAATCAAATCAGCTCCGTATGCCATAGACGGAGTTTGATAACCGGCTTTGAAATTTCCCGCCATAATTTTTTCTGCGATGAGAACTGCCGTTTTAGCTGTAAGGGTATAGCCGCTAACCGTTTCAAGTTGACTGATACATTCTTTACCAGTATCATCCCACACTTTTCCCCATAAAAAACTTCGCCCCGAATTTCTTTTCTCCTCACTGGGGCCGGCAGGCTTCTTATCTATTTTGCTAAGCATATAGTTTTTTACCAACTGCAGTCGTAAGAACCAGTTTAGATATTTGCTTAGCCTTGCATTTCGGATCATAGAGGTAGTGGCGCCTGTGTAGACTTCGATGTTTGGTATTCCGGTGCTTCGCCAGGCAGTAGAAATATCACCCCAGGGAATATTTAATGTTGGAGCTTTGAATGGTCCGAAATCAATCTCTAAAACTTTTTCTCCCAGGTTGATGTGCGTGAGCTTACCATCTTTGCGAATCAAACTTCCGTTGCCAAGACCTTCAGTCATGGTTTTAGAAGTGCCTCGCGAAAGACCACCTTTCGACATGGTGAATGCAAGTTGCAAATGAGTGGCGGAAGGCAATCTATTTTTCAAATGAAGTGCAAGGCAATCTGAAGGCACCACATCAAAGCCGGTGCCCGGCATAATCATTATGCCCGAGGCTTTTCCTTTTTGATCATAGCTTGCCAGCAATTCAAACACCTCGTGTTCGCCAGTAATATCCGTGTAATGAGTTTTTGTTTCAAGGCAGGCATCAGCCATAGCACTGGCTGTGTATTGAAATGGTCCGCCACAGTGAATCACCAAGGCACCTTTCTTTAACAAATTTTTTAGTGCTACCGAATCAGAAATATCCACAACTTCAAACGGATACCCGGTTTCTTTACTTTGTGCCTGAAGGGATTCTTTATTACGGCCTGCCAGAATCACATTCAGGTTTTTTGCTTTACACTCTTGTGCGATAATTTTTCCAGTGTAACCGTAGGAGCCGTAGAGGATGATGGTGGCCATGGGTATTATGGTAATCGCTCTACCTCAGTGACAAAATATTTGGTTTCACCACGCCATGGAAATTTTACTAACCGTTCCACATATTTCAGACTTACCCGCTCTCCACTTAGTGAAGCAGCCTCGAGTGTTTTTACGATGTCCTCGCGATCATTTTCCACGGAAAATTCAAATGACTCGGAAACAAAGTTGGGTGATTTACTGGCACCAAACGTCAGCAGATTCAACTGACCTTCATAGGTTTTAAAAAGGAATCCTTTTTTGCTGATCTTAACTATCATACCTGAGCGAATCCCTTCAGAGAACGATCCCCAGTAAGCAAAGCTAAACACAGCAATTGCGACAATAATTAATAAGATCAAAATGCGCTTGATCCATTTCATGGTTGAAGTTTTTAGGTTTTGAAGCCAGCTTGATTTTTCCATACTGTCAATGTTGTTACAAATTAGCTTTTCTATTCAATTTAACATAGAAATAACCTGCCAGGCAGATCACACAAAGAGAGATAAATTGAGAATTGGAGAGTATTCCTTCGATAATAAATCCTCTTTGAAAATCGCCCCTGAATATCTCCAGCACTCCACGGCCCAATGCGTAGGTCATCAAGTAGAGCAAAAATAGTTGTCCGGCAAATTTTTTCCTGGATTGATAGCACCAAAGCGCAATCATGATGGTGAAAATCAGTGTTGCTTCGTAAAGTTGGGTCGGATGTAATGGGGTATTTAATGGTTCAGCCTGACATCTTAGATCGGTAAAAACAACACCTAAGAAGCTATCCGTGGGAATGCCATGGCAACACCCAGCCATAAAGCAACCAATGCGGCCAAATCCATGAACGATACACGTAACCATGGCCATCACATCCAGCATGCCTAACACTGGTAGTTCTATTTTTTTAAAATACCAAAGCATAACAGGTATGGCGAGTAACAACGAACCATAGAAAACGAAGCCACTTCCTGAAATGAGTTTTTTCGGATTGTGCAAGTAAAAGGAGGGATCTTCGAAAATGAGGAAAAATTTGCCGCCAATGATTCCGGCAAGCATCAGCATGATGAAGAGATTGTTACTTTGATCGAAGGTTAATCCAAATTGTTTTTTACCCTGCCAGTACATAAAGAGAAAGCCCAGCATCGCCCCAACGGCAATACAAAATCCGTATGTGTAAATAGTAAATGAATGGGATTCAAAGAGAATGGAATGCATACCTAATTACAAGTGACAATGTTATCCCGGACAATGATATGAAATGAGTTTCATTGAGGCTTCGTTGCCATTGTCAATTTAGACGGTCATGATTTCCGCCTCTTTCTTTTTCATCAAGGCATCAACCTTTAAAATAGAGTCGTCTGTTAATTTTTGAACCTGGTCTTCGGCATTTTTTACGTCATCTTCTGAAACGCCTTTCACCTTTTTGAGTTGTTCGTTGGTTTCTTTGCGAATGCTGCGGATACTCACCTTACCATGTTCACACTCATGCCCGGCTTGTTTTACCAGTTGTTTTCTGCGCTCTTCGGTAAGCATGGGTATGTTGATAATAATTTGCTGGCCATCATTTTGTGGAGTGAGGCCTATGTTAGCAATCATAATCGCTTTTTCAATTTCCTGGATTACCCCTTTTTCCCAAGGTTTGATAAATAAAGTGCGTGCCTCCGGAGCAGTGATTGATGCAATCTGGTTAAGCGGGCTCATCACGCCATAGTAAGAAACTTGAATGCCATCCAACATGGCAGGGTTTGCTTTGCCTGCGCGGATTTTTGCCAATTCATGATTAACATGATTCAGCGCCTTATTCATCTGATCTTTTGCGTCTTCCAGGTATAATTCAAGTTCTTCCATAAAATCGAATTTAGATTATCAACTGATTAATGTTCCTGCATCTTCACCATTCACAACATGAAGCAGATTGCCTTTCTTATTCATGTCAAACACGATGATGGGTAGTTTGTTTTCCTGGCAAAGAGTGAATGCCGTCATATCCATGATGTTAAGTTTTTTCTGATAGGCTTCCTGAAAACTCAACTGATGATAGCGTACTGCGTCAGAAAACTTTTCTGGGTCTTTATCATAGACACCATCCACACGGGTTCCTTTCAGCACAACACCTGCTTGAATTTCAATAGCGCGTAAACTTGCCGTTGAATCAGTAGTGAAGTAAGGATTTCCAATGCCTGCACCAAAGATTACAATTCTTCCTTTTTCGAGGTGACGAATGGCTCTTCGTCTGATGAAAGGTTCGCACACTTGTTCCATTTTAATACCCGCCATCAAACGAGTATACATGCCGTGTCTTTCCAATGCACTTTGAAGTGCCATAGCATTGATCACCGTAGCTAACATGCCCATGTAATCACCTTGCACGCGGTCGATACCCAGTGCCTCGGCCTGCCCGCCACGGAATATATTTCCACCCCCAATTACAATGGCAATTTCCACCCCAAGCTCTTTCACTTTCTTTATCTCTGCGGAATATTGTTCAAGTACTGCTGGGTCGATATTGTTTTTAGCGCCCGAGCCCATCAATGCTTCACCGCTGAGTTTGAGTAGAATGCGTTTATACTTCATGTTTAGGATTTATTCTCGTTTTTAACCCCGCAAATATGGTTAGAATGGCTCAATTTTCGAGCAGGAATTTATCTCCATTTCGATTTTGAAGGATTCTTTAATCCAAAAGCGCTGGGTTTTTCTCCAAATTGGTAAGGATATCTTCTGTCATTTTTTCAAGACCAAAGCCATGACTCCAACCCCAATCCTGCCTCGCAGTTGAATCGTCAATCGACTTGGGCCACGAATCAGCTATGCCCTGGCGAAAGTCAGGTTTATAGGTGATGGTGAAATCGTGAATATGTTTTTTTATGGTGGAGGCTATCTGGGCCGGGCAAAAACTCATGGCGCCTATATTATAGCTGGAGCGAATTTTTACTTTTTCAGCTGGAGCTTCCATTAGATCAAGGGTGGCTTTTACTGCATCATCCATATACATCATGGGCAGGTATGTATCCGCAGCCAGAAAGCTTTCATATTTTTTTTCTTTCAGCGCTTTGAAATATATATCAACAGCGTAATCGGTAGTGCCGCCACCGGGTGGTGTTTTGTACCCGATTAACCCAGGGTACCTCAGGCTTCTTACATCCACGCCATATCTTCTGAAGTAATATTCACACCACCGCTCTCCGGCAAGTTTGGTGATTCCATAAACAGTAGTCGGATCCATGATCGTGTCCTGAGGAGTATTTTGTTTTGGAGTAGTGGGACCGAAAGCCGCAATCGAACTGGGCCAATATACTTTATGAAGTTTTAATTCGTGGGCGGCTTCTAATACGAACAGCAGGCTCTCCATATTTAATTTCCATGCCCACCGTGGATCTTTCTCGCCAGTGGCCGAAAGCAAGGCAGCGAGATGATAGATTTGAGTGATTTCATGTTTGCGGATGAGTTCAAATAACTTATCGCGAAGCATGACATCGAATTTCTCATAGGGTCCTTCCTTTAAAATTCCTTTTGCATCTTTTACATCAGAGGCGACCACATTCTCCTGGCCATGTATTTTCCATAGTCCCTGTGTTAGTTCCGACCCTAACTGGCCACCGGCTCCTATGAGCAAAATCTTTGTTTTTTTCATTTATTCAATCGAATGCGGGGCGAAGTTATTAAAATTTATGATGCACGAATTACGAATTCCAATTGTAGATTTACGCGATGAATTTTGAAGAATATCTGATCAGCAAAAAGATAGATAGTCAAACTTTTCGTGCGGCTGAGCCACTTCTTTGGAACGAATGGAGTGAACTGTTTGCAGCGATGAGCCCTGCCAGCTTTACGGCTCAAAAACTCTACCTGATTAATTCTATCCGCAGAAAGTATTTGCTGAAGACTCCGGAAGTCGTTGCTCCACCTAAAGCCAGCGCAGTGGTTGCGGCAAAGCCAATCATGAAACCAAAACCGAAAATCAATTAAGCTATGTATAGAAGACTTCAACCTGTATTGCAAAGAGAACTTGAATCTATTCGTGAAGCGGGCCTATTCAAAAAAGAAAGAATCATAGTTACCCCACAAGGAGCCGATATAAAAACGCAGGACGGTAAGGAAGTAATAAACTTTTGTGCTAATAATTACCTGGGGTTATCATCACACCCTCGTGTTACTGAAGCGGCCAGGCGCGCTATTGATTCGCATGGATTCGGTATGTCATCAGTACGTTTCATTTGTGGCACACAAGACATTCACAAAGAACTGGAGAGAAAGATATCTGAATTTCTGGGCACCGAAGACACTATATTATATGCCGCTGCCTTTGATGCCAACGGAGGTGTGTTTGAGCCTTTGCTTGGAGAAAAAGATGCCATTATTTCAGATGAACTAAACCATGCATCCATCATTGATGGTGTGCGGTTGTGCAAGGCCCTGCGCTACCGCTATAAACACAACGACATGGATGATTTGAAACTTCAACTGCAAGAAGCAAGAAGTGCCGGAGCAAATCAGATCATTGTTGTCACCGATGGAGCATTCTCCATGGATGGAACAATCGCCCAATTGGATAAGATTTGTGATCTGGCCGATCAATACGAGGCATTAGTGATGACAGACGAATGTCACTCTTCAGGATTTATTGGAAAGACCGGTCGTGGGGTGCCTGAACATTGTGGTGTGATGGGTCGCGTTGATATTATCACAGGTACGTTAGGCAAAGCATTGGGTGGTGCATCTGGTGGATTTACTTCTGGCCGCAAAGAGATTGTTGAAATGTTGCGTCAGCGCTCACGGCCTTATTTGTTTTCAAACACACTGGCTCCATCCATTGTAGGTGCTTCGATTGAAGTTTTCAACATGTTATCAGAAACTACCGAGCTCCGCGATAAGCTGGAACAGAACACGAAATATTTCCGTGATAAAATGACGGCAGCCGGTTTTGATATCAAGCCAGGCGTGCACCCGATCGTTCCCATCATGTTATATGAAGCGCCTCTCGCGCAGAAATTTGCCGAGCGACTTCTTGAAAAAGGAATTTATGTGATTGGATTCTTCTATCCGGTGGTAGCAAAAGGCAAAGCAAGAATTCGTGTGCAGATATCGGCAGCTCACGATCGTCATCATCTCGACAAAGCCATTCAGTCGTTTACAGAAGTTGGAAAAGAATTGGGAGTTTTAAAATAAGTCCTTTCTCTACCTCTCAGATGAGCCATGTACCGACAAAACTAATTGGTATTATGGTTGAGATTCAGAGCGTCAAAAAATTTATCTTTCAATTGTTAATACTGTTAAATCCATGATAAAAAATATTACCCATTTAGTGCTTTCATTGATGTTGTTTTTCACAGCAGAGGCGCAACAAAACAAGAAACCCCAGACAAATACTTCAACCTCGGCCCAGCCTTCCGTGGATCTCAATAATTACTACAAGCCTGTGAAGTGGAGAAGTATTGGTCCCTTCAGAGGCGGCAGATCAAACACTGCTACCGGAGTGGTGGGCGATATCACCACCTATTACATGGGCACTACGGGTGGTGGTCTGTGGAAGACAGACGACATGGGTCTTACGTGGAATAATATTTCTGATGGATTTTTTAAGACAGGATCAATAGGAGCGGTGTCAGTTTCAGAAAGCGATCCGAATGTGGTGTATGTAGGCATGGGTGAGCATGCGATTCGTGGTGTTATGACGCACCATGGTGATGGTGTTTACAAATCAACAGATGCCGGAAAGACCTGGAAAAAAATTGGATTGAATTTAACGCAACACATCTCACGAATCGCTATTCATCCAAAGGATCCGAATATCGTTTATGTGGCTGCGCAAGGAACATTATACAGCAAGAATCAGGAGCGGGGCGTATTTAAATCCGTTGACGGAGGCGTTACCTGGAAAAAAGTTTTATATGTAGATGATAAAACAGGATGTGTTGAATTATCAATGGATATGAATAACCCGCGCATTCTGTATGCTGCAATGAATGAGTATGGTCGCTTACCGTGGAAAGTCACCAGCGGTGGCGAAGGCAGCGGTCTTTACAAATCGACCGATAGTGGTGAGACCTGGCAAAAGATACACAACGGTTTGCCGAAAGAATTGGGCAAGATGGCCGTATCCGTTTGCCGTTCTAATTCTGATAAAGTATATCTGCTTTTAGAAAGTGATTCTGAAAAGGAATTGGGAGGATTGTTTGTTTCAAATAATGCAGGTGCGAATTGGACCAGAGTTACCAATGATCACCGGTTGATTCAACGGGCTTGGTACTACATTGAATTATTCACCGATCCGAAAGATGACAATACGATTTATGTATTGAGTGCACCGGCATTGCGTTCTCTTGATGGTGGAAAAACATGGGAAAATCTTTCCGGAACTCATGGTGATTACCACGACCTGTGGATTAATCCCAACAACTCAAAGAATATGATCATTGCCAATGATGGAGGTGCAGGCATCTCCGTAAACTTTGGTAAGACATGGTCGACACAAAGTAATATGCCAACCGCGCAATTTTATCGTATTAATGTGGATAATAATTTTCCATACAGAATCTATGCAGGTCAACAGGACAACACATCGGTGGTAATCGCCAATCAGGAGCTTGGTAGTGGTGGCATTACTACTGCAAGCTGGACTTCTTCAGCAGGGGGGGAGAGTGCCTTCCTCGCATTCGATCCAAACAATCCTCGCTATGTGTTGGGTGGCAGCTATCAAGGAACCATTGAAGCATTGGACACAAAAGCAAAAGCGGACACCAAAATCATGGCCGCACCTATTCAATATTTGGGAATGGATGGGAAGGATATAAAATATCGTTTCAACTGGAATGCACCTATCATTTGGTCAAAGCATGAGCCGGATGCCTTCTACCATGGCGCTCAGTACTTGATCAAAACAACCGATATGGGTAAAACGTGGAAAGAAGTTTCCCCAGATCTCACTCGTAACGAAAAAGGAAAACAAGGCAAAGGAGGTGGACCTTATACTAATGAAGCCGTAGGTGCGGAGAATTATGGAACGCTGAGTTACGTAATGGAATCACCACTTGAAAAAGGCGTGATCTGGACTGGCAGCGATGACGGATTTGTATTTGTGACCCGGGATAATGCCGCTACCTGGCAAAATGTAACACCGGCTGGATTGCAGGAATGTTTGATTAATGCAATTGAAGTATCTCCACATGATCCGGCCACTGCTTACATAGCAACTACGCGTTATAAATTTAACGATCACACACCTGGACTTTACAAAACAACAGATTACGGCAAGACCTGGACGAAGATTAATAATGGTATTCCTGATGGTGCTTTCACCCGTGTGGTACGAGAAGATGATCAGCGGAAGGACCTATTATATGCAGGCACTGAAACGGGTGCTTATATTTCCTGGAATGGTGGAAAAGAATGGACCTCCTTTCAATTAAATTTGCCTGTTACACCGATCACCGATTTGCGGGTTCACCAGGGGGATTTAATTGCTGCAACATCAGGAAGATCATTCTGGGTGTTGGATGATCTGAGTTTGATTCGCCAGTATAAACACGAGGAAGGACTCAAGCTATTTCAACCTGTTAACCCTATGTTGGTAAATGGATATAGTGAAATGGATGGAGACACAGAAGGTACTAATCCTTATCGCGGAGTGAATCCTGCAACCGGCCTGGTGGTTTATTATCAGCTACCTGAATTGAAATCTTCTGAAAGCATTGTATTGGAAATTAAAGATTCACAAGGAGGCTTGGTGCAAACATTTAGCTCTGTTAAAGACACTACAAGTGGAGTGGAGCCCGTTGATCCAACTTTGTCAAAGTCGAAAGGTCTTAATCGTTTTGTGTGGAACCTGCGCCACAAAGGAATCCAAAGCATTCCTGGTGTATACATTGAAAGTAGTTTCCGAGGACATAAGGCATCTCCAGGAAAGTATACCATCACCTTGAAGAAAGGAGATCAAACCAATACTGAAAATTTTGAAATCCTTGCTAACCCACTATACCCAACCGATCCGAAGACGTATCAGGAGTATCATACCATAATGACTTCTATGGAGACTGAAGTAAACAAAATGCATGAAATGATTATTGAGCTTGACAACAAGCGAAAACAACTCGATCAACTTCTTGTTAAATTTCCAACCGAAGAAAAATTTGGTTCACTAAAGAAGGAAGGTCAGGCGTTGTCGCAAAAGATGAAAAAGTGGGACGAAGATATGATTCAGAGAAAATCAAAAGCCTATGACGATGTAGAAAATTTCCCAAATAAGTTTACTGCTAATTATTTGTTCCTCATCAATCAAACTGAAAGTGACATCCCCCGTGTCAACAAACCCTCTGTCGACAGGATGAACGAATTAAATGCACAGTGGTTAACGCTTCAGGCACGAGCGCGCGAACTCCTTGATAAGGATATTCCTGCTTTCAATAAACAAATGTGGAATGCCGGGGTGGGAGCATTGTGGGAGAACTAAAAATAAGACGAGGCATAATGATGAGTAACTAACCGCATATATGACCAGAATAGACACAATTAGGGTGATAGTACTCCTGGCGATTATATTCGCTTTAACAAACTGTTCCGCCCCAATCAAGGACGATTGGCAAGTATTGTTTGATGGTTCAAGTCTTGATGGTTGGGATACCTATTTGGGTGTGAAAAGAATTCCTGGCGACACCACGGTGGCCGAGCCAATTGGATTGAATAAAGATACCAGTGTATTTAAAATTGTAGATCTGGATGGCAATAAAGTATTGCGCGTGTCTGGTGAAATCTGGGGAGGTCTTTCAACAAAAAGTGAGTTTGAAAATTATCATCTGCAGTTGCAATTCAAATGGGGCACCAAGCGCTGGTATCCCAAGGAAAATGACAAGAGAGACAGCGGACTTTTATATCATGGAGTTGGTGAACACGGAAAGGGAGATGGTTACTGGCTGAGGTCGCAGGAGTTTCAAATACAAGAAGGCGATTGCGGAGATTATTGGGGTGTGGCAGGTGCTGGATTCGATATAAAAGCAACAATAAATGCTGATAGTATTTTTCAATATGATCCGAATGGGCCGCTGCTAACTTTTAGTCAAGACGCTGAAATTGGCAGGCATTGCATAAAAAATCCCGATGCTGAAAAGCCATCCGGTGAATGGAATACCATTGACTTATACTGTTTCAAAGGCACCAGTGTCCATATGATCAATGGCAAAGTAGTTATGGTTCTTGAAAATTCAAGACAATATGACAACGATTACGGAGCCGAATTGATCAAAGGAAAAATTCAACTTCAATCCGAATCAGCGGAAGTGTTTTATCGCGATATTAAAATACGTCCGATTGATGACCTTCCCGCATTAAACTGAAGACTTACTTCCTACCTGGCTTTTCTTGGAATCATTTCTGAATCTGAAGTAAAAATTCCAAACAGCGTAGCGGTATTCGAGGAAGGTAAAAAATAAATCTTGCTTCGCTTTCCCTTCAGCTTCATGCTATACATGTTGAAGAAAGGCAGCAGCTTGATTGCCTTCACATCCGACCAATCATATTCTTTCACCTTATGAGCGTTGATGATCGCCAATTTCTTTTTACTGATGGCTACTCGTTTCAGCTTGGTGGCAAACACAAGGTGCAGTGAGAAAAATAACATGGCCACCGTGAACATGAGCAACGCAACAATCCTGTTTTTGTTGGTGTCTTCAAATTGAAGTAGTACGAGTCCGGCTGCCAGTCCTTGAAGCACACTCAGTGCAAGGAAAAAATACCTGGCCAGGTAATATTTAAACAATTTTGCTTCTTCCATTATGTCATATAAATGATTTTGTTGTCCCAAAGGTAATAAAACAATTAATAAATATTTTTCAGTAAAAATACTTACTTGTTTTCGATGACTATGGGGAAGTCCTGCCCACGAGAAAATGTGTATGGATATTGCGGCTTGCCTTTCAACTTTTGAGTCATATCAGGTACCTGATCGTCTAAATAAGATTTCAGTTCATAGATAGTAACCTTGCCATCTTTGGGAGCACCATCGGCATCACCTTGCAGTGCCTTAATCAGCAAATACGTAAACAACCCGTGCCCTAATTCTGCAAACTCAGTGGCAAACTGGTCGCTTCCTGCGGAGGCCATCACATGAATGCCGGCACTTCGTGAAAGTTGAGCAATTGCTTTTTCTTCTGCGGCTCCGCGCGTTGCCAGTAATTCAACCGATCCACCCGATTGACAGGCATCCATCACAATGAGTTGCTTCAGCGCTTTGATGTTTTTTAATTTCTCCTGAAATACACTGGCCTCGATTGCTTCTCTCTGTAAGGCAGAAAGATCATAAAGCCGGCTGCTTTCTGTAGGAATGAAGAAGAACTGATTGTCAACCATACTACCATGACCAGCATAATAGAAAATGAAAACATCTTCCTGGTGAATCTTAATAGCAAGTTCTTCTAGTTTATTGAGGATATTGATGCGAGATGCATCTTCATCATATAGCGTGTGCAACTCAATATTTTTAAAGAGGCTTCCTTTTTCACCCATCACTTTGCCAAATGATTCTGCATCCGGACGCGCATAGTTGAGTGCCATCTTTGAATTTTTGTACTGGTTGATTCCTACCGAAAAGATATAGCAGATACTACTTTTGCTGGCGTGATCAGAGTATAATTCTACCGATTGAATATCTGATTCTATTTTGTCTTTGTTGGTGGCGGATGCAGTGATGGTATTAGTGCCTCCTATTAAATTGATCAGATGTCGATACGTGGTACTCTCCCCTTTGCGGGATGGTAGTTTCAAAGTCTGTTTGTCAATAGGGATACTTTTTCCGTTGTGAAACAATTTTACATTTTCGATTCCGGTACCACTATCGGTAATGCGAATCAGTACTTCTGCCTGAGTAGCATCTGGCCCTGGTACTGTAGCAACCTTAATAACTGGAGGAGGTGAGTTATTAAGTTTTCTTTGTATGCCTTTATACTCGTCACTGCTACCACGATTCTGAAAGATTTTTGGTAATAAATCGGGGCGAAAAAATTCATCAAAGAACTGATCCACACCATACGTTTTCATACCATCTACAAAGTGTATGTATTTTCGGGCTTCTTCAGTACCATGAAAATATCCTTCCGGATTTTTTACCATCCACTCTTTTTCGCCAAAGTGAATGTGTTCAAAAAATTCTTTTCCAGTAGTCAAGTCCCAGAATTTGGTAACGCCATCGACACTATGACTAATTAGCATTTTATTATCAGGACTCAACAGGAGTGAGGTAATTTCTGCATTGTGTCCTTCAAATGTGCTTGAGACGGTTGATGTTTGAATATTCCATAAGCGAATAATGCGATCGGCTCCGGCAGAGTAAACTGATTTTTCATCGGCACTATAAATCGCTGCGTGTACGGCCCCTATGTGACCTTTTAATTTCTTTGTCATCAATGCAGTGCCAATATCCCAAACACGAATGCTTCCATCCCAGCTTGCCGTAAGTAAGTCTTTTTGGTCTGCGCTGATCCGGATGGAGGAAATCTGATCCTGATGTCCGATGAATTTGCGTACGGCTTCATGCGAATCGATCTCCCACATAGTTAACTCTTTGTGTTGGGCAGAAAGCAGGTACAAATCGTTTGGCCCCCAGGCAACATTAAATGCTGAACCAAATTCCTGAAACTCCCAATAGTGAAGGAGTTTCTTTGTTTTCAGGTCGTGTATTTTCATTGTCGCATCCCAACTGGAGGTGGTGATCTGCGTTTCATCCTCACTAAAATGAATATCCAATATAGGTTGACGATATGATTGAATGGTTTGAATACTATCTCCGGTTTGGACATCCCATAAAATAATTTTTCCGTCACCGCCACCGGTTACCAGGCGCGTACCATCTTTCGATAGATCGTAACACAGCGCTGCTTTCTTATGGCCTGTATATTCCATCAGTGCTTTTCCCGAAGCAATGTCCCATCGTTTTACTTTCGTGCCGAACTTACCTTTAATAAGTTCTTTACCATTTCTGGAGATCAGCAAATAATTTTTGAAGCGAACATACTTGGCCATGCCGGCATCCCAGAAGTCATCCTGATCATAAGTAAGTCCACCTTTATCGCGATCATTTAAGAATCCGGTAAGTGCCCCCGACTTTTTATTTTTTTCCAGGTCCCAGGTGATGGTCGTATTGTCATTCGAAGTGATCAGAATCTTTTTTCCGTTTTGTGTGAAAACACATTCATTTATTTCTTCCGGCAACTGAGGGTCAATCTTTTTAATTACTTTCCCCGATTCGGCATCATAAATCGTGATCAGTGTGTCTTCAGCTACCAGTAGTTTTTTGCCATCCGGACTTGTGACCAGCGCACGTAGTTCATCCACCTTATCAATAAACTGTTTTACCAGTTGGCCATTTTCGAGATTGTATTTTTTTACAGGGCCATTGTGTGAGGCCATAAAGAAATTCTTTTTATTCGCGCTGAAGGTGAGCGCAGTGTAGCAGCCTCCGCACCAGCCTTCCTGGAATTCAAATTTGTACACTTGCTTCCAGTCGGAAGTTCTGTAAACAGTGGCCACGCGATTGTCTTCACCGAATCCAATCCAATTCCCATCCGGACTAATGGCGATGCTGATTCCATAGCCTCTACCCTTGTCAGGATTTACTTCAATTTCGGTCAGAATTTTTTTTGATTGAAAATCATATACGCGCGCGATACCTCCATAGCCTCCTGTTACAAAGAATTTTCCATTGGAACTAAGAGCTACATCGGTAAGTATTTCGTTATCAGGTATAATTTTGAAAATTTCTTTGCCTGTCATTGTTTCCCAGATGCGAACAGATTTATCGCCACTGGATGTAATGAGGTATTTGCCATCGCTCGAAAAGTCAAGACTATTTACACTGGCTTCATGCCCCAGGAAACTGCGTACTTCGCGGCCGGTACTCAGTTCCCAAAGTTTTGCGGATTTATCACGGCTACCGGTAGCTACATAATTGCTATCAGGACTGATGGCAACTGCAATCACGGCCAGTTCATGACCTTTTTGAATGATCGTTTCAATTGACTGACCTTTTGAAACGAATGAAAACAGTATCATGAGGAATAATAAAGGACACCTCATCTTATAAGATCATTTAGTTTGATTCTTCTACTTGACTTTAGCCTCTGATTGTTCAACAGGCTCAACCTCTTCGGGGACTTCATCCCAATTTTTAGGTTCCTCCTTATGTAAATATTCCAGTATTTTTTGCTCAACCTGTTTTAATTTCAGCGCACGAATGTATTTTCCGTTGCGTGCTAGAATAAGCCGCCCCGTTTCTTCAGAGATGGCAAGCACGAGTGTGTCGGTGGTTTCGCTCATGCCCACTGCTGATCGGTGGCGCAAACCAAAATAAGAAGGTAAATGATCGTTTTCACTCACAGGTAGCACACAGCGCGCAGCTTTGATTCTTCCTTTATAAACAATGATTGCCCCATCATGTAATGGACTATGTTTATTGAAGATGGCAAGAATCAATCTCTTACTTACTTCTGCGTTGAGCGAATCGCCCGTCTCTGAATAAAACTTGAGTTCGATATCACGTGAAAAAACAATGAGTGCTCCGGTGCGAGTTGCTTTCAGTGTTTTCACGGCCTCCATCACCTGGCTCACATCAAAATCTTCATGATGCTCCGATCGCCAGTTGGTAATTGTTTTAAAAATATCCTCACGGTTAATTTCTGTAGTGCGACCAATCAATAATAAAAATTTTCTGATTTCAGGTTGAAATAAAATGATCATGGCGAGAACACCCACGCCCATAAATTGACCAAGTATCGTAGCCAATAATTCCATTTGTGCAGCACGCACAATCAGGTACACAAGATACAGTGACAGGATGCCAAGAAAAATATTCATGGCCAGACTCCCGCGAATCAGTTTATACACCTGGTAAAGTAAAACGGCTACCAGCGAGATGTCAATTAAATCAACCCAACTCACTTCCAGAAACCCGATTTTAAATGCGAAGATCATCTAAACAAAGGTAATGAAACCATTTATCTAATTTACGCTGGTTTGCTTGCTTTTACGATGGCTGGCGGAGCCTGGTCATCAGGGTAATTGTCTCTTTCGCTTCCTTCACATCGTGCACACGCAGTAAGGCAGCACCCTTCAATAAAGCGATGGTGTTGAGTGAGGTTGTTCCATTGAGCGCAGCCTCTGCTGTCGTGTTAAGCGTTTTCCAGATCATTGATTTTCTTGATAAACCTACCAGCAGTGGTTTGCTCAATATGTGAAGTTGTTCAAGTTGATTTAGTAATGCAAAATTTTGTTCAGTTGTTTTGGCAAATCCAAAACCCGGATCGATCAGAACATCTTTTATACCCAGTTGATTTAATTCATAAAGCGTTGTATGGAAGTAGTCAATGATTTCTTTTATAAGATTATCGTAATGAATGAATTGGCTCATCGATTGTGGAGAGCCTCGCATATGCATGATCACATACGGCACGTGAAGGGCAGCCACCGTCTTAAACATTTCTTTATCCAGACGTCCGGCTGAGATATCATTGACCATATCACATCCCTCAAGGATGGCATTGTGTGCTATGGAAGCCCGGAATGTATCTATGGAGAGAAAGGTTTGTGGAAATTCTTTTTTGATGGATTGGATGGCAGGTTTTACCCGGCTCCATTCTTCATCTGTTGAGATGTCAGTTGCTTTAGGCCTCGAAGAGTAACCTCCGATATCAATAAAATCTGCGCCATCGTTCACCATTCTTTCAGCCAGTTTTAATAAGGCACTTTCATGCTCGTAACGACCGCCATCATAAAAACTATCTGGCGTCATGTTCAGGATACCCATGACTTTTGGAGTACCCAGATCGATGATCTTCCCCCTTACCTTAAGTGTTTTGTTCCCTGAAATTAATTTACTTTGCACCACTTTATGAATGATAAAACTACTCGCGAATATAAAGAGGTGATCGCCTTCTGCAAAGCATTATTTGCCCGCAAAACGCATGACTATGGCACCGCCTGGCGTGTGTTAAGAATACCGTCTATAACCGACCAGATTTATATCAAGGCACAGCGTATTCGCAGCATTCAGGAAAAAGGGGTTCAGAAAGTGGAGGACCCAGTTAGAGATGAATTTGTTGGTATCATCAATTATTGCATCATAGCCCTTATCCAATTAAGGTTGGAAGGCTCTGCCAAAATGGAGATGACGTATGATGAGCTCGAGCCACTTTATGATGATGCCGCTACCGAAACATTTGAATTGCTCCAGAATAAAAATCATGATTATGCAGAGGCCTGGCGCGATATGCGGGTAAGTTCTATGACGGATATTATTCTGATGAAATTACTGAGGGTGAAGCAGATTGAAGATAATCAAGGAAAGACACTCGCGAGCGAAGGAGTAAAAGCGAACTATCAGGACATGATTAATTATTCTGTTTTTTGTTTAATCAAATTGTCCACGGTCAGCTAACAACTATGCCGCCTGGCTTGTCGATGAGGTTTGAATTTAACGGTAAACATAAATCATGATTCAAAAAGTAGCTGATCAATTTTCGAGATTTTTTGTAGGAGGCCTTCTTATTTTTTCCGGGTTGATAAAACTTAATGATCCGATAGGAACACAAATTAAATTGGAGGAGTACTTCGAGGTATTCACCGAAGATTTTGGTTCCATTTTTCATTATTTTATACCGTGGTCACTGGAGATCGGGATGTTTCTGATCATTCTGGAGGTAGCGTTAGGAGTAGCTATTTTGATTTTCTGGCGAATGAATATCAGTACATGGCTACTTTTGCTCATGATGACCTTTTTCACATTCCTTACTTTTTATTCCGCATACTTTGATAAAGTTACTGACTGCGGATGTTTTGGCGATGCAATTAAACTAACTCCATGGGAGTCATTCACAAAGGATATTATTCTGATGTTTTTTGTGTTTCACCTTTTCTGGTACAGAAAAAGTTATAAATCCGTTCTTCGAACACGTACAGGGTATGGCGTTGCGATAGCAGTGGTACTCCTCAGTTTCTTTTTTGGTGTGTACGCTATCCGCCATTTGCCGTTCATTGATTTTCGAGCCTATCGTATCGGTAATAATATTCCTTTACAGATGCTTCCACAGGAACAGCCTATTATCGAATACCTCTTTGAGAAAGATGGAAAGGAAGTCAAGGACTCCCGGTTTCTAACTTCAGACGAAGGGTACAAGTATATTTCTTCACGGGTATTGAATGAGGATAAGATCAAACCAAAAATTACGGACTACTCAGTAAGCAGCCCGGAAGGGGAAGATAAGACTCAGTATACGTTTGAGGGAGCGAGACTTATTATTGTAATCTTTGATGTTCAAAAAGCTTCGTCCGAAAATATTGATGCCATCAGAACGCTGACAAAAGAATTGGAAGGCAAAGTAGATTGTTACGTATTGACCTCTTCTGGCTCCGATATTATGGAAGCATTTCGCCATGAACATCAGTTAGCGGTTCCATATTATTTCGCAGATGCAACGGTGTTAAAGACGATCATTCGTTCCAACCCTGGTATTGCTTTGTGGAATAATGGCACTGTACTGGGCAACTGGCATCATAACGATACACCCTCCGCCACTGAAATTCTTAACCTGCTGAAATGAAGATCTACCTGATCGGATTACCCGGTTGTGGAAAATCTACCTTGGGTCGACAGCTTTCCAGAAAATTGAATGTCCCTTTTATTGATTTGGATACGGCTATAGAGCAGCGTGAACGAAGGCCTATAAAGGAAATTTTCAAACTGATGGGAGAAGACTATTTCCGAAAAATTGAATGTGACACGTTAAAGAAAATGTCACAAGGTCTGCCTGATTTTGTAATGGCTACCGGTGGAGGTGCTCCTGTTTTTTTTGACAACATGGAGTTCATGAATAGTTTTGGCCAAACTGTATTTCTTGATGTTCCTGCCCGTGTAATCAAGGATAGGATTTTAGGTGCTGATAAAGAAGAGAGGCCGCTACTTGCCCGGCTTGCTCCCGATGAATTAAAAGATCAGATTGAATTTTTGCGATCGCAACGTATCCGTTTTTATAATCAGGCTACACTAAAAATTTCAGCCGACTCGATCCTGGCCGAAGATGTGTTAGCTAAGTTAAAGGACTGATGGATTAAAAGGGAAACCCAAGCGTAACAAGGGCCAGCGTATTAGTATTTTTGAGCGTTACCAAAGGACTGTAGACAGAGTTCACACGATAGGGTCGATAGGAGGCATTGCCTTGCGAATACACTAAAGCAAAATCAACATAAAATTTTTGCGATCGATAACCAACTCCTCCTGAAAGAGAAGTGGTTTTTCTACTCACCCCGTTTTGTTCCTGACGAAATGGATCATTCATATATGAAAACCCAGCTCGTGCCCGATAGTTACTCAATCGATATTCGCCACCTACCCTATAATTGACAGTAGATTGATAGAGTGTTTTAATATTTTCATTATCAGGATCAAATGAAATGCCGGACGTGTTTGAAGAATATTTGGCTCCGGAATAATTTACGATCTCAACATCAGCAGAGATAAAACCACTTTTTTGAAAGAAGAATGATCCTCCGATGTTTAAACGGGCTGGTGTTTTTAGTTGGTAATCGGTAAGCACCTCATTCGTTTCTTCTGTTACATCGGTGAGCAAATCACCATTTCCAAAATAATCAAAGTTGTTCCATTTGGTATTCATAGTTGCCTTGTACGAATCGGTAAGCTTATACAGCGTAGGTGTCATATAGGAGATGCCAAACTGCACCTTGTCGATGGGTCTAACAATTATTCCAAAATTCCCATTAATTCCTGACCCGCTTATACTCAAGTTCTCTTCTAATATCATCTTGTCCAAAGGATTGAAGTTAGGGTCTAGAACAAAATTGAAATTCGATTCATTGTAAGTCTTCTGCGTTTGAAAACGAACGGTAGCGAAACCCACCCCGGCACCAAGAAATATTTTATCAGAAAGGTTGGCACCATAGGAGAAATTCCATTGATTTTGGGCTCCGCTTGTTTTCACATCCTCTAATTGAAACACTTCTCTGATATCATTAGGGTTATTCGGAAAAGTACCCATTACAGAATGGTATTCTGTCCGTGATGCGTTAGGATCTATAAAAGTTGAGTCTTCGATGAGGTAATTGTTATAAGCAAGTCCGGTGGGGGTATTGAAGTAATCACCATTTTGGAGAAAAGATTCGGGCACAAGCCCGGAGGCATCCTGGATAAAATAATCGATGATGGAATTTTTGTTATTTGTCCCTTGGTAAGAGAAATTCTGATTGAAATTATTCATCCGGTTAAACGTTACAGCAAAGGCCCCGCTCAAGAATCCGTTTCTTCCTTCCTTTTCAGATTGAAATACGAAACCCAGACCAGGAATATTAAGATTTGTCTTCGTGTCAGTGGTCGTATTGTCCAGGTAGTTCGAAGTATTTTTAGCCGTATAGAAACCCGGTGTGACTGAAATCTCAGAACGATTAAACATGCCTAACCCGGCCGGGTTTGAGAATGCTGAACTGTAGTCTCCACCAAGACTGGTTTGCACTCCACCCATTGCCTGCATCCGGGCACTACCGCCTGGTCTGTACCGACTAAAAAGTAGTGCTGTTTCGGATGAGCTTTGAGCCCAGATCAGCTGAGAGCAGAGCATAAGAATCCCTACGAGCCACTTGCCCCTGTTTTTCATACCGAATTTTTTTGTTTGATTGGTTAATCTCTTCCGCGTCTCACACCAGAAGAACCACCACCACCCATTCCAGTGCTTCTGCTTCCACCACTGGAGAAATTGGTTCCACTCCAATTTGAAGAGCGAGAACCACCATCAAAGACTGATGAATTGTTGCTGCGATCGTTGTTATAATTAGATCGGAGACCGGAATCATTGTTGCCTCCGGTTCTTCCTGAGTTACTCCAGTTTGATCTTGCAGCAGAGTTGGTTTCAGGATTAGTCCTCCAGCCACGTTGATAATAAGAGGTACTTGCTCCATCACCCGAAACACGACCATTTGAACTGGCACCGCGAACTCTTCCTTGAGAATCAGTGACCATGGCTGAACTTCTATTATTATAAGTAACTGTATTGTTAATATCACTGCTTCGTGTGGCATGTCTGCCGTAGACTACATTGTTACGATTGTTGTCATTGACAATAACAACAGTGCCTGGATAATAGCCGTATCCCATATTATAACCGTAACCACCCATCATTCCCATTCCCATGGCAAACGAAGAACCTCCGTAAGGAGAGTAACCACCATAATAGCCACCATAAGGGTTATAACCACCCATACCCATTCCAAAACCTAACGTCATAAAAGAAGACCAGCCAGAGTTATAAAAGTTATTATATCCAGAACCATAAGGACTATAACCGTACATGGATGAACCATACATGGAAGGATAGAAGCTGCTATACGGACTACCGAATCCTGAATTCATTCCATAATAAGAATTGTAACCTGAATAAGGACTGTAGCCGGACATGGCCATGTTATTATAGTTTGAATAGGACGATGACTTATTGCTACTTAGATTTTGATTTACAGAAGTAGGAGTATAGTCAGGAATAAAATAGGGTGCCGCTTCAGTAGTGCCCGTGCTAACCTTGCTTTGAGAAATGTATTCAGGATTCACATTTCTGGCTGAATAGCTATCAGTTGGGTTGATTGCCGTTGCCACCTCGTGTTCAGAAGATATGGTCTTTAAAGTCATAGGCCTCGAAGCCTGTAATTTGGACCGGTCTTTTGAATTGAAATACATATCATCATACTCAACCTGCGCAGATGCGGCCAAAGAAGCCGAAACAGCCAACAGACTAAAGAAAGCGATTCTTGTTTTCATAATGTTTTTGTTTAACCTATTAATCGTTGTAGACCAACATCATTACATCTTATTAACAATTTTAACGCTTAAAATGTGCGTTTGGTGTCATAAAAGATTTGGTAGTTATGCCATTTTAATGATTAAAATTTATCACGAACAAAGGTCTGGCTAATAATCCTACTCTATATTTGCCAGACTGAGCAAATTTACGAAATATTTAGAACAGAATTCAATGGGAAAAGAGATTACAAGTCGCAGTGAGGATTATTCACAGTGGTATATAGATCTGGTAAAAAAAGCGGATTTGGCTGAAAATTCAGATGTGCGTGGTTGCATGGTAATAAAGCCCTATGGATACAGTATTTGGGAAAAGATGCAGCAGGCATTGGACAAGATGTTTAAAGATACAGGCCACCTAAATGCCTACTTTCCTCTTTTTGTACCCAAGAGCATGTTTGAGGCTGAAGAAAAAAATGCAGAAGGGTTTGCTAAAGAGTGCGCGATTGTGACTCATTACAGGTTGAAGAACGACCCTAATAACAAAGGAAAATTGATGGTTGACCCAACAGCTAAACTAGAGGAAGAGCTTGTTGTTAGACCTACCAGTGAAGCAATTATCTGGAGTACTTATAAAAAATGGATTCAATCTTACCGTGATTTACCATTATTGATCAATCAATGGGCAAATGTGGTTCGATGGGAAATGCGTACCCGACTTTTTTTGCGAACAGCAGAATTCTTATGGCAGGAGGGCCATACGGCTCACGCCACCGCCTATGAAGCGATCAAAGAAACAGAACAAATGTTGAATGTATATGCAGAGTTTGCTGAGAACTTCATGGCCATGCCTGTAATCAAAGGAAAGAAATCGGAAGGGGAGCGTTTTCCTGGGGCCATTGATACCTATTGTATTGAGGCGATGATGCAGGATGGAAAAGCACTGCAGGCAGGGACTTCTCACTTTCTGGGTCAGAATTTTGCCAAAGCATTTGATGTTCAGTTCACCAACAAGGAAGGAAAGATGGAGATGGTGTGGGGCACCTCCTGGGGAGTAAGTACCCGATTAATTGGTGCGCTTATCATGGCTCACTCCGATGACGATGGACTTGTTTTGCCTCCAAAACTCGCACCGATTCATGTGGTTATTGTTCCCATTTTCAAGAATGAAGCCGAATTAATAAGAATCACAGAACAAGCAGATATTATCTCAAAAGCATTAAGAGCGAATGGCTATTCTGTAAAATTTGATAACCGCGAAACGCACAAGCCAGGATTTAAATTTGCCGAGTGGGAATTGAAAGGTGTTCCGGTGCGAGTTGCCATTGGTCCTCGTGACCTCGAAAACAAAACGGTAGAAGTTGCACGAAGAGATACTAAAGAAAAACAAGTGATGAAGATGGAAAGCATCGCCCATGATATTCCATTATTACTTGATCAGATTCAGGATAATATCTATCAGAAAGCGTTTGCATTCAGAAGTGAAAAGACCACCCGTGTAGATTCTTACGATGAATTCAAAAAGGTATTGGATGAAAAAGGTGGTTTTGTGGAGGCTCATTGGGATGGCACTCCAGAGACTGAAAGCGCCATCAAAGAAGAGACGAAAGCGACCATTCGCTGCATTCCGCTGGAAGCCAGGGAAGAATCAGGTAACTGCATCTACTCTGGGAAACCGTCTTCAAGAAGAGTCTTATTTGCGAGGGCCTATTAGAAATTTAAAGTTTAAGACTTGAAATTTTAATTACCTTTAAGTACCAAACCATTGTCAAATACGGTTTGGATAAGCGAGTCATATGGTTGAATGGATTACCGTTATTTCCCTGATTCTTTTTGGCCTTTTTTTAATTGTGGCTGAAATTGTTTTTGTTCCAGGCACTACGCTGGTGGGTATTGTCGGATTTGTTTTTTTATTGTTGGGAATTGGCTTAAGCTTCAACTATTTTGGAAGCGAAACCGGTTGGATAACTGTGGGAGTAAGTTCAGTTGCCTCAGGCCTTATCTTATATTTCTCTTTCAAGGCAAATGTATGGAGTAGGTTTTCGCTGAAATCTTCCATCGATAGTAAAGTAAATGAAGGTGAGTTGGATTCATTATCAGTTGGCAATGAAGGGCACACCATTTCGGCCTTAAGACCTGTTGGCAAAGCAGAGATTGAGAATAAACTGTACGAAGTAAAAACACTAGGCGAATACCTGGATAGCGGAAGCAGAATTCGGGTCATTAAAATTGTATCAAACCAAATAATCGTAGAACCTATAAATTAATACTATGGAAGGCTTACCGTTCATTCTTATTGTCTTTGTCAGCATTGTTGGATTTTTCATGTTCATGTATTTCGTGCCTGTGGGGTTATGGATTTCCGCAATATTCTCAGGTGTTCGCGTTACCATTGGCGAATTAATCGGGATGCGGATCCGTAAAGTTCCTCCTGGAATTATTGTGAACTCACTGATTACGGCTACGAAAGCAGGCTTGATTGTTACTACCCGTGAATTAGAGACGCACTATCTGGCAGGTGGGGATGTACCAAATGTAATCCGTGCATTGATCTCTGCAGAGAAAGCAAACATCAGTTTGACTTTCAAACAAGCTACAGCCATCAATCTTGCTGGTCGTGATGTATTTGAAGCCGTACAGATTTCTGTAAATCCTAAAGTAATAAACACACCAAAAGTAGCTGCGGTAGCCGCAGATGGCATTCAGTTGATTGCTATCGCCCGTGTTACAGTACGCGCCAGTCTCGCCCAGTTGGTGGGTGGTGCAGGAGAGGAAACTATTTTAGCAAGGGTGGGGGAAGGTATTGTTACGTCAATTGGTTCTGCAAAATCGCATAAAGAAGTATTGGCTAATCCTGATAAGATTTCCAAGTTGGTCTTGTCGCGTGGTCTTGATGCAGGCACGGCTTTTGAAATTCTCTCTATCGATATTGCCGATGTTGATGTAGGTGCTAATATTGGTGCAAAACTTCAAATTGATCAGGCTTCTGCTGATTTAAAAGTTGCTGAAGCTCGTGCTGAAGAGCGCAGAGCAATGGCCGTAGCATTAGAGCAGGAAATGATTGCGAAGGCACAAGAGGCAAGAGCGAATGTAATTCAGGCAGAAGCTGAAATTCCAAAAGCTATCGCAGCAGCATTTGTAAATGGTAATTTGGGAGTAATGGATTATTATAAGATGCAAAATGTGCAGGCAGATACTGAAATGAGACAATCCATTTCAGGTAAGGATTCAGGGTCAGGCAAAAACACAGAATCAAAATAGGATATAGAGCTATTTTTCAGATTTTAAAAAGGGCCGCAAGGCCCTTTATTATTTTATCTCAACTTCCTTCCATTCAGATTTTCTAAAAGCCAGAAACTGATTGTGCTTTTTATCGAAGGATAGTTTTTCGTAGACGATCGGGATTATATCGAGTCCGGATATTGTTAAGACACCAAACTTCCCATCGTTGCCAACTAAAATAAGTCCATTATCCAGTTCAGAGAGGTAATCAAATCGTGCGTCAATCAGGATAGTACCACTGTGATCTGCCAATCCTGTTCGGCCTCCATCAAAGAGAAGGAATTTTTTATTAGGAAGCTGTTGTACTGAATCATATTGAAAAGATAAGACCGGACTTCCATTTTTATCAATCACACCTGATTTACCATGGCGAGTGACAATGGCAAGTCCATGCTGAAAACTACTTACTTTTTCATAATTAGGATTAATAATTACCTTATCTGATGTGCTAATAAATCCCCACTTGCCAATGAGTTTGAAGGCGGCAACTCCTTCATGAAATTCTCCGATATCATCATAACGATTGGCGATCCGCAGGCGACCCTGTTCATCAATAAAACCAAACTTGCCATCTCGTTTCACTCCCCTAAGACCTTCACTGGATTGGAATATGCGTTCTACATTACTTACTACAGGAGGACTCGTACGACTTAATGTTCGCCCCTGGTAATCAATGGTTTTCTCAGTTCCATCGATTAGATGCTCCAAAAAGAAATCGGGTTTAAATTCTAGTTGGTTATCCGTGAAGTAAACAATTTCACCTTTGAAATTCTTCAATAGAATATTCGGAGGTTGTTGCTGTGCGTAAAGCTGCTCGTTGATCAGGTGCATTTGCTGATTTTGAGGAGGAACCATCCAGTTTTCGCGGGTATTGATAACACCATATTGATTCTTGAATTTCACAACGACAAGGTCATTGCCAATTTCAATGAGTGAATCATAAACACAATGAATTACCTCTTCTCCTGTTGTTGAGACGGCACCCCAATATCGATTATTGACTACGGGATAAAGAGGTCCTCTTTGTGCTCCAATCCAATCGTAGTTTTTCTGAGTAAGGACGTTATTGTTCCGATCAATCAACGACCAGCCCTCTATTTTTCGATAAGCCTGCAGGGCGCGTCCATCGGCACGAATAGCATCATACATGAAGGGGATGGCACGCGAGTTATCTGATTTGATGACTCCCATTTTTCCGAATAAACGAGCCAGGTAAAAATCATCTCCGATAGAAGTTAACAGATCATACTGAACCGGACATAACACGTTAAGATTGTTCTCAATGAGCCCGTATTTTTCTGCTGTTTTGATGATGAATAATTTCTCGTTGACAGGAATAAGTTCATCCGCAGAAAAGCGATTGACGATTTCATTTTTTTCAGTGATGAATAGCCATTCATTTGGCAGCTGAACTTTCACCTTATTGTCCTCTTCGATTTGAATCGAACGATATTGAGAGGTTAATTTTATGACGCCATCCCGGTCGATTAATCCTTGCTTTAGATTCTCATATACAATGGCTACGCTATTTTGGAATGGTGAGATGCTGTCGATTTGAAAATCGGTGATTGGTTTTCCGTCTTCTCCATGCAATGCAATTTTGCCTGTTTCATTTTCAACGGCATAGCGTAGGGTTCCTAACGGATAAATATTCCGGTACCGCACTGGAATCAAAACATGATTTTGCAGGTCAGTTAGTCCGTAAACATATTTTGCCTTCTCCAGATTGAATACGATGGCCCTCAACCCATGGATGCTTATGCCTTCATATTGAAATGGTATTCTAATTTCACCCTGAAGATTGATGCATCCGGCTTTTACCTGAGCGGGATTAACTTTTTTTCTGGCGATAATGTTGTCGGCACCGGCATAAACCAATGATTCATAATCGGCAGAAGTGAGAAATTCATTTTTGAGTGTAAGAATACCCCAATGGCTATTCAGTCTGTAGCCGGTCACATTTCCAATCACCGAAAAGCTTCCGTCCGACCAACCTAGTGCATCAAAGGAAGGAGGTATCACCACCTGGCCCTTTTCATCCTTGATACCCATTTTTCCATTGTCTGAAAAAATCAAATAAGAATCAGCACGTGTTGTGAAGAATGAAAGAATGGAAAAAATAAAAACCAATAGTTTCATTTCACAAAGTTAGGGGGTTATGATAGGATATAAAGTTTTATTCAAACTACTTCATAAAAAATTGATGAGAGGTTCGGTTCACCGATAATTAAAGGTGTTGAGCGATGAACAATTTCAAATCTTCTGGTGTGTCGATGTCTATTTCACCTTCTATCCATGCGATCGGTTCCACCTCTTTTATATGATTCTTAATAACAATTCTCGCACCCTCAGTATCTTTTATGTTGAGAAGTGCTTGAAAAAGTGATTGATCAAACAGGGCAGGCACACCAATAATGTCATTGTATCGTGATGCTATTATTGGTTTTATGGTTCTTCGGTATACTTCACGAAAGGTTGCCAGGTGAGTGGATGTTATCAGGGGTTGGTCACACACCATTACTACTACGGCATTTGTTTCAGGGTAGGAATTAATGACATGCTTCACTCCGGCCTTCAGGGAACTTCCCATCCCCCGTTCCCAATCTGTGTTGATGATCACTTGAACAGGAAGATGGGCAATTGTTTTTTGGTGCTCATCGGCATTGGCGCCTAGCACGACTACTATGTGTGAATAGGGCGCATCAAGTGCCGCCTTGGTTGACTTAGCAAGCAAAGGAACACCACTCACCTTCACCAATTGCTTCGACTGACCAAGGCGCGATGAAGAACCGGCAGCTAAAATGATTACCGATACTTTTTCCTTGCTTGGCATTGGTTTAATCACCTTCATTAGTTAGGTAACGAGAACGCAAGGTATTTGCCTCCTGATTTTGTACCCATCTTTCCACCACCACAAGCGATAACTACATATTGTTTGCCATTCACTTCATACACGGAAGGGGTAGCATAACCTCCTGCCGGAAGATCATGTTCCCACAGCACTTTTCCGGTACTACTATCAAACGCTCTGATTTTTTCATCACGACTGGCCGCAATAAATATTATTCCGCCCATCGTGACAGCAGGCCCTCCATAATTTTCTGTTCCTGTTGCGGGAATACCTTTCTCTTTAAGTTCTTTAAATTCACCCAGCGGAACTTGCCATTTGATTTCTCCTTTATTCAAGTCAATTGCGTTGAGGGTTCCCCACGGTGGTTGAACAGCCGGATATCCTTCTGAGGTAAGAAAGCGATTGTAGCCTGTGCTGGAATACAGAATGTCCGGGTCGCGTTCAAAATCTCCTTTCTTTTCTTCAGCTGTTCTTTCCTGCAAGTCGAGTACATAACGAGAAATCGCATCGCGTTCTTTCTCACTCAAATGAGTAAAGGCAGGCATTACACCTTTACCGGTAAGCATAAATTTCTTCAGACTTTCCTTGGTGTATTTATCTTGAAGTTTTCGCAGAGAGGGAAATACATGTCCGTCTCCTTCGCGCCCCAACCCGTGACAAGTAGCACAGTTGGTACGATAGAGAGAAATTCCAATCCATGAATCTTCTTTCATTCTTACGTCAACCATGGTTAGAATCCACGGCATTTCATTGGCATTCACATATAAGGTTCCACTCTGTGGATCAAAGGAAGGCCCACCCCACTCGGCACCACCATCAAATCCTGGAAATATAACTGTACCTTCTTTGCTCGGTGGAATAAAAGATCTGCCTGTTTTTATCGTCTTAAACTTTTCCTTTATCGCCATCGTATCCGCGGATAATTTATTGATCATATCTTCAGTGAAAACCTGTCGGGAATATGGAGGTGGCTTTACCGGAACAGGTTGGGTAGCCCACGCTTGTTCACCATCCAGATCCGAAGACGGAACAGGAACTTCTTCAACAGGAAAAAGTGGCTTGCCGTTTTCACGATCAAAGAGGAAAACAAACCCAGCTTTTGTAACCTGAGCGACAGCATCTTTCTTTTCTCCATTATGATTTACCGTAACCAGAATAGGGGGTGCCGGATGATCGCGATCCCAGATATCATGGTGAATGGTTTGATAGTGCCACCTGCGCTTCCCGGTTTCTGCATCTAACGCAAGCACACAGTTGGCAAAAAGATTTTGCCCTTGACGATTTCCTCCATAAAAGTCAAATGACGCGGAGCCGGTGGCTGCAAACACCATTCCCCTTTCCGTATCCACCGACATGCCTGACCATGAGTTGGCACCACCAATTCTTTTCCATGCATCGGCAGGCCATGTCTCGTAACCAAATTCTCCAGGTTGAGGAATGGTATGAAATGTCCAAACTAATTTTCCTGTCTTCGCATCAAAGGCCCGTATATAACCGGGAGCAGCTATGGGTCCCTCGTGCACGCGTGAGCCTACAATAATTAGATTCTTATAAATTACTCCAGGAGTGTTCGAAAGCACCATCAGATTGGCAGCGCGATCGCCCAGTCCTTCTTTTAAACTTACGCGTCCGTCAGTTCCAAATGTTTCGATTTTTTTTCCGGTAACGGCATCTAATGCATAGAGGTATTCACCAAATGAATAAATGATACGTTTATCATCTCCTTCTTCCCAATAAGTAACTCCGCGATTTACCCCGAGGCTAGAGCTGGATTTATCAGGCTCATATTTCCAGATTTGTTTACCGGTAGCAGCATCTAAAGCAAATGCCTTCAGAGAAGGAGAGGTGGCATAGAGCACACCATCAACAACAATGGGGTTGCATTGTATTTGTGTACGATTCTTAACCGTATCAGCATCACCTGATTCATACGTCCAGGCCACCTGGAGTTGATTTACATTTTCTTTATTGACCTTTTCGAGTTGTGAATATTGAATACCATCCGCTGTTCCACCTTTAATTCTCCACCCTGAATATTTTTGATCAGGCTGGCTGCAGGCCATTAACAAGACAACTGAAAGTAGCGGAATAAATCTCATAAGGTTCATTTTAACTTGAAGCTTATAAAATCAAACCAGCTTTACAAGGGATTTTATTTCAACAACAGCGAGGCTTTGCCTGGCTGGTCAAACTAAGGTTAAGAAAAATGACTTAAGACTGAGTAAAGACAATAGACGGGTGGGATTCAGTCAAGTAAGAATCCTCAGTAAGATCAACCTCGCACTTTCACCACCGCGGCTTTGCGCTGTGAGAAGTCATGCATGTGATATTGCGATACGAAATGTTCCAATTACTTTTTCCTTGCAGCATTTACATCAGCGGGCGTAATTACTCCTCCTTTGTTTCCAAAGGAATTGTATATATAATTCATCAAGTCACTCATTTCCTCATCGGTCATATCGAAGGCAGTCATCTCGCCATTATATACTTTTCCGTTCACGGTTATTTCCCCACTCACTCCATATAAAGTTTGCGTAATAGCACGTTTCTTATCGGCCATTAAAAAGTCAGAATTAGCCAGCGGAGGAAATACTCCTTCAAGCCCTTCGCCCTGATCCATATGGCAACTGACACAATATCTCAGGTAGATTTCTTTGCCCCGTTCCGAGCTGGCCGTCAGATCAATCTTTGGTTTCTTTTGAAATGAAAGGAACACCACTACGGTTAATGCTGATAAACATGCTAAAACAATTTTCTTCATGACTAATTAAAAATAGAATTACAATTAAACTTTATCCAGATCAAATGGCAATACACGAATTCGTTTGCCGGTTAAATCAAAAATGGCATTGGTTAAAGCGGGCGTGAAGGGAGGTAATCCCGGTTCGCCAACACCTCCGGCCTTTTCCTCATTCTCCATAATGTGTACTTCAATCTCCGGAATGTCACTGATACGTGGCATCGGATACATATTGAAATTTTTCTCAACAGCCAGTCCATCTTTAAAGTGCGTAGCATGTTTGGTGGCTGCCCCCAAAGCCATCACAATACTTCCTTCTACCTGGGCTTTAACGATGTCAGGATTCACGTACCAACCACAATCCATCACGGCCCACACTTTATCGATCTTTACTTTTCCGTTAATGTCTTTTGAAACTTTCACCACTTCACCAACAATACTTGAAAAACATTCGGTGATGGCTACTCCATATCCCTCATTCTTCTTTCTTGATTTCCAACCACTCACTTCTTCCAGTTTGCTGATCAACACCTGATAACGTTCTTCCCATAAATGTTGCTTTCGAAAATCAAGCGGGTCTTTGGCAGATTCAACAGCCAATTCATCAATGAAACTTTCATAAGCAAAACTATTTGTGGAGGCATATACGGAGCGCCACCAGATGACAGGTATGGGCGAATCCAGCGGGGCATCGCCAAAACTGTGATGAGGAAATGAATTGAAGTATGGCTCGAGCAGGCCTTCAGTAACACTATCGTTATACCCTTTCTTGTCGGAACCGGGTTCTTGCGTTCCCATATTTTGACCGGCCATCTTGGTTTCAAACGCACTGATTTTTCCATTATTTAAGCCGGCCTTGCAATGATACACCATTCCGGGTCTGAAGGGGCCTGCCGTCATATCATCTTCGCGTGTCCACACCACCTGAACGGGTGCTTTAATTTCCTTAGAAATCATCGCAGCTTCATAGGTATAATCGGTGAATGCTTTCCGTCCGAATCCACCACCCAGAAATGTCATGTTGACGGTTACTTTTTCCATAGGCAATTTCAAGTGTGCACTGAGGTTGCTTTGAATCCAGTCAGGCGCCTGGATGGGCCCCCAGATTTCACATTGATCCTCCGTAACATGAGCAGTACAGTTCAAAGGTTCCATGCAACTATGCGATTCATAGGGAGTTTCATACGATGCCTCCATTTTCTTTTCAGCTTTTTCAAATGCAGCCGCAAAGTTTCCTTTCGTGCGATAAGAGATAATTTCGCTTTGGGTGATGGCGCGCATTTTTTCATAAAGTTGCTCAGTACTGTGATGAGGGAAAGCCGCATCATCCCACACCACTTTTAACACCTTGCGTCCCTGCATAGCTGCCCACAGATTGTCAGCCACCACGGCAACTCCCTCAAACATATTATTGAATACATCACGATTGACTTTCAACACATACTTCACGCCAGGTACTTTCTTAGTTTCTGTGTCATCAAAACTTTTTATTTTTCCTACAAAACGAGGACTGCGCTCGACCACTGCATACATCATGCCGGGAAGTCTAAAGTCAATGCCGAAGATGGCTTTGCCGTTTACCTTTTGTGGATTGTCTTGTCGCGGCAACGGCTTGCGAAGAATCTTGTAATCTCTTGGATGTTTTAATGTCACATTTTGTGGTGGCTCTAATTTTGAAGCGGCTTGGGCCAATTCACCGTAGCCCAATTTTTTTCCAGTTGGTTTGTGAATTACATTTCCATCTTCCGCATAACAATCAGACTTGTTAACATTCCATTTTTTAGCGGCAGCTTCAATTAGCATTTCTCGCGCAGAGGCACTTAATCGTAACAGATTCTTATAAGAGCCACGCACGGTGGAACTTCCCCCCGTAACCTGGCTTCCGTATTTTTTACTATTGCCAACGGCAAACACAATATCTACTTTGTTGAGATCGACTTCCAGTTCTTCAGCTATAATTTGAGGAACCGCCTGAAAGGAACCCTGGCCCATTTCCGCCCGATGATTGGTTATCGTTACCTTTCCCGTACTATCAATTGAGATCCAGGCATTGAGGTCAGCACCTCCTGAACCAGTCGTCAATGGTTTTATTATCTCTGCGTCTTGGCCGTTTGCCGGTGAATAAAATCCAAGGGTGAATGCGGCACCGGTCATGCCGGAAAGCTTTATGAAGTTCCTTCTGGAAATATTATTAGATGTTGTTTCCATGATCAAATTTATTTAGGAGAATCTTTTTTAGCCATGAGTTGTGAAGCCGTTTTTATGGCTTTGCGAATACGCGGATAAGTGCCACAACGGCAAATATGACTTTGCATGGTGTCATCAATATCTTTATCCGTAGGATTGGGAATCTTCTTTAACAACGCAGTGGCCGCCATAATCTGCCCACTTTGGCAATAGCCACATTGCGGCACTTGCTCTATGATCCACGCCTGCTGCACCGGATGAGAATTGTCATTGGATAATCCTTCAATGGTAGTTATGTTTTTATTGGCTGCGGTCGAAACCGGAATAGAACATGAACGCACAGGTGTTCCTTCAAGGTGAACCGTACAGGCACCACATTGCGCAATGCCGCAACCGTATTTAGTGCCGGTAAGTCCTGCTAAATCGCGAATGGCCCACAACAACGGCATTTTAGGATCTGCATCGATGGTGTAGGTTTTGTTGTTGATTTTAAGTGTAAACGCTGCCATGTGTATAATAATTGAGTTAGGGAAAGTTATACAATTTAAAAAGCCGCGCTAGTAAAAGCCATGGTAAATGCGATGAGCGGTTTGACTTGTTTAAGAGAGCATAAAAGAAATCATTGAACAACTTGTTTCAGCAAAGCCTCGCAGCGTTCTTTTCTTGATACATCGTCCGGTTCAGTCAGTGGAAGAGACAATGCCTTTTGCAGCGTTTGAATAGCTTTATCATTTTCACCCAATTCATGCTCGGCCGAAGCCAATCCGAATAGGAAAAGAATGTAGCCTGGTCTATAATTATTCGCCAGCTTGAAATACTGAAGGGCCCGTTCCATAGAAATTTCTTCAGGGAATCCTCCAAAAAAGACTTTGCAGGCCATCAACTCTACCCAGTTCAGGCGTGACAACTCATACTGCCATTTGCCTAAAATGAAATAGGCCTCTGCATAGGACGAATCGATTTGTAGAATTCGGGTTGCTTCATGATGGATGTTTTGGGCATAGTGCACCTTCTCTGTTGGATTGGTGACAATTTCGGATTGCAGCCCTAAGGAAATTACATACGCCAATCTATTTTCTGTGTCGCCTGGATTTACTGCAATTGATTTTTTTGCATAGGCCTCCGCTTTTTCATAGGCCTCCAACTTTTGTGCATTCTCTGTTTTAGGAAGCCTGCCCCCGATGTTGGAAAGCATACGACTTGCATGTGTAAAAGCATCTGCATGTTTTGGGTTTTGACGGATTGTTAATTCATACTTTTCAAGGGCCTCTTCTACCTTGAAATCTTTTTCAAGGGCAAGACCCTCCTGATAAAAATCTATGTCTTGAGCAATGGTTTTAACCCCAGAGAGGAGCAGTATAAAAACGAAAAAAAGTATTTCTTTCACATTTCAAAGTTAACTCACCTGATTCAGTATTGCATCGATATAACAAAACCCGACACCTTATTGTTAGAACTCAAAAGTGGGGTAAGTCACCTCAATTTCCAGTGCTCAACGGAGGTTGATTTGGAGGACAATCCACAAGTATTATCCATAAATACCATGATTCAATCGGTTGCATTAAATTTCTTAACCGGATTACAAGAGGATTGTTAAATTCACGCCCACATTTACCAAACCTAAACGGACCTCTACCTACATGATCAATCTTTCTAATCTATTTCCCTACGAGTTCGACAAGAAATATACTAAGCCGGCCGCCTACTTTTCGATGGAGTTTGCCATCGACCAGTCGTTGAAAATTTACAGTGGTGGTTTAGGATTTCTGGCTGGTTCGCACATGCGGAGCGCCTATGAGTTGAAACAGAACTTAATTGGTATCGGTATACTTTGGAAGTATGGCTATTACGACCAGGAAAGAAACATGGACGGTACATTGAGGGTTTACTTCACTGAAAAGAATTACTTCTTTCTTGAAGATAGTGGAATCATTTTTCCGATCAGTATTCACAACCATGAAGTGAAGGTGAAAGCATGGTTGCTCAGGCCGGGTGTATTTAATACGGTGCCGATGTTTTTCTTGAGCACCGATATTCCTGAAAATGATCACCTCGCTCAAACAATCAGCCATCGTTTATATGATCCGCACGAATCTGCCCGGGTGGCGCAGTCAATATTATTAGGTGCGGGCGGAGCAAAATTGCTTGACATCATTGGCCGCAAGACGGAAGTGTATCACATGAATGAAGGTCATGCCCTGCCGCTTTGTTTTTACTTACTGAGCAAATACCACAATGATTTAAATGAAGTGAAGAAGAGAGTTGTGTTTACCACACATACTCCGGAGAAAGCGGGCAATGAGGAACATTCTATTTCTTATATGGAACTGATGGGTTTCTTTCAGGATGTTCCAACTGAAACGGTCATGCAATTAGCTGCTCCGGATACGGATAACATGAGCTATACCTTAGCTGCCTTGCGGATGGCCCGGGTGGCCAATGGAGTTTCAGCACTTCATGGAGAAGTGTCGCGAAAAATGTGGGAAGGATTTGATGGCATTTGTGATATCACTTCTGTCACCAATGCTCAGAACGAGAAATATTGGAATGATGCCTTATTGCAAGGCGCACTAAAATCCGGAAATGATGAGGCGTTGGTGAGTCGTAAAAAGGAATTGAAGAAAGAATTGTTTAAGGTGGTGGCAAATCAAACCGGCAAATTGTTTGACGAAAATGTGCTCACCATCGTTTGGGCGAGGCGCTTCGCTGGTTATAAACGCGCTAATTTATTGATTCAGGATTTTGAGCGATTCGTCAAGTTGGTTGAAAATCAAAATCACCCGATCCAGGTAATCTGGGCAGGGAAACCTTATCCGGAAGATCAGGTGGCTATCGATATATTTAATGATATCTACTGGAAGACAAAGTATATGGATAATTGCGCTATCCTTACGGGATATGAATTGGGGCTTTCCGCACTTCTCAAGAGAGGATCTGATTTATGGCTGAACACACCGCGCATGTACCGCGAAGCTTCAGGTACATCAGGGATGACAGCAGCCATGAATGGAAGTATTAACCTTTCTATTCCCGATGGCTGGGTGCCTGAGTTTGCTGAGGATCGCGAGAATAGTTTCGTTATTCCACGTGCTCAAACTGAAGATCATGAGGAGCAGGCCAGACTTGAAAACGAATCACTCCTTTCCATGCTTGAAAATGATATCGTTCCTCTTTATTATACCAAACCGAAGGAGTGGCTAAGTATAATGAAGCAAAGCATGAAGGATGTTGTTCCTTTATTTGACTCCAATCGCATGGCGCATGAGTACTACGACCAGATGTATAGCCTTGACGGTTCTTTATCTGAAGTGAGTAGTAAATTAGGCGTTGAAACCGTCTGACCGAAGGTCATTTAAAACGATATTTTCTCATTTTTTTCGACCCGTCTTCGTACTTTCGAAGATGAAGATTGTCGTTACGCTGACTTATAAGTGAACCGATAACATTCATTTTTGCAAAGCAGGAAGTGCTCATCAGCAAAGCAGAACATAAGAATGATAATCTGCTATAGAGCATTCCATCTGACCATTAAATGCTAATTAACAAATGAAACACATTGTCATCATTGGTAATGGTATTTCCGGAATTACAGCAGCGCGCAACATACGCAAGCGAAGTAATTTTAGAATAACAGTTATCTCTGCTGAAACAAAGCATTTTTACTCACGCACGGCCCTGATGTACATTTATATGGGCCACATGAAGTTTGAACACACTAAACCTTATGAAGATTTCTTCTGGAAGAAGAACAAGATTGATTTAGTGTTTGATTCTGTTGAGAAAGTAAATGCTTCATCAAAGTCGCTTCAACTTAAGTCGGGAAGCACAATCATCTTTGATCAACTAATTATCGCCTCTGGCTCCAGATCAAACAAATTTGGGTGGCCAGGTCAAAGCCTGGCAGGGGTGCAAGGTCTTTACAGTTATCAGGATCTGGAGTTGATGGAGCGGAGTACAAAAGGTATAAAGCATGCGGTTATAGTAGGAGGTGGATTAATTGGTGTGGAGATGGCGGAAATGTTGCTGTCGAGAAATATTGGAGTTACTTTTTTAGTCAGAGAGAAAGAATTCTGGAACAATGTGCTGCCGCTGCAGGAAGCAGGTATGATTAGCAGACATGTACGGCATCATCAGGTAGATTTGAAATTGGAAACTGAGTTGAGAGAAATTAGAGGTGATGAAAACGGCCAGGTAGCCAAGGTGATAACCAGTAGTGGTGAAACTATAAAATGTCAGTTTGTTGGTATAACTGTTGGCGTGTGTCCCAACATAAATTTCCTCTATGATTCAGGAATCGAGGTAAAGAAAGGAGTATTGGTAAATGAATTTCTTGAAACTAACAACTCCGATTTCTATGCGATCGGTGATTGCGTAGAACGCTCGTTTGAATTATCCGGCAGAAAAAATATTGAACAGGTTTGGTACACCGGTCGTATGATGGGCGAGGTGGTGGCACAAACCATTTGTGGTGATAAAACCAGGTATGAGCCAGGTCCATGGTTTAACTCTGCAAAGTTTTTTGACATTGAATATCAGACCTATGGTTATGTAAGTAACGAACTGGGTAAGGACGAAGAAGATTATTATTGGGAACATACTGATGGCAGGAAGGCGATGCATTTTGTGTGGGAGACGAATTCGGATGTGTTTAAAGGGATTAATTCATTTGGAATCCGCTTGAGGCATGAGTGTTTTGACCGCTGGCTGAGAGAAAGAAGAACGATACAGTTTATATTAACTCATCTGGAAGAAGCCAATTTTGATCCTGAGTTTTTTTCACGACATGAAACGGCCATTGCTTCTGGTTTGATCGCAGCATATCCGAAACTAAAAATGGAAATCAATGCCTAGCGCCATGAAGGTGATTAAAATTATTGGGTTATGTCTTTTTATAACGGGCTTCGTGATTTTCAATACCTTATTTTTTAGCGCCAGGTATAAGCTTACAGAGCCAGGAATTAAAAACACGTTCAATGATACGACCAGGGCTGCACTTTTTTTAGAGGCTTCTTCGGCAATGCTTAATCAGGAAGTAGGTTCTGTTTTTTCTTTTGTGCCTGAGGTAAAGAAAGTTTTTGAGTCTGCTAATGAAATTCAGTTTGATATCTACGGAATCACCCAGGAAGAAGTGCTTGATTTGGTTGCCCGAAGTGATAAGAAATTTTCGCTAGCCTCGGTTGATTCTCTTTACTTTGGAACCGATGAAGTAAGTGCATTTAAACTAAAAGCGTTCAAAGATTATGCTGGCTGGCTGGATGGACGTGAGTTCTCTTCACCGGAAGAATTGCAGGCTCGACTTGACGAAGTCGTGTTTAAAATTCATTCCTATGCCCTTGTTAATCAAGTAGGGTTTGATCGGTATCAAGTGAAGGATTTAACCTATTCACTGACTAAAGAATCTGCACTGAGTCCTGTTAAAGAAAATCCAATCGTTTATCTTTTTCTTACGTTTGGGTTTTGCATCATCGGGGCATTACTCTATATCCTTCCCAAACTCCAATTACCTCCCGGTATAAAAAACAAAGGAATCTTTTTTAGTGTCATTAAGAACACAGGATGGCTTGGAATAGTAACGGGCACCTGGCTAATTGCATTTTATATCGTTCTCTATTTTTTTCCTGAGTACGTGACCAATTGGGTTTCCATGGTTGATCCGGTTAGCCATGCACTCAATGGACATGATGCGGGAAGATTTTTTCTTTATGGATTCATGTACACGCTTTGCATTCTCGTGATGGGTGTGCGTATGATCATTCAATATCGGCATAGTAAGTATCAGATATTGCGAAGCATATCTGTGATGTTTTTTCAGACAGCGTTTGCTTTTTTGATTCCAGAAATCTTGATCCGTTTAAATAAACCGTATTTCGACTTCAAAAATATATGGCCGTTGGATTATAGTTTCTTTTTTGATTCACGATTAAATGAATTAACATCAAATGGAACATTAGGACTGTTTATGCTTGGATGGGGAATAGCACTCATCATCATCGCAGTACCAGTGTTTGTT
>JAYVTB010000052.1:0-3444 GCA_043774805.1 Cyclobacteriaceae bacterium
AACTTTTAAACTCGTCAGGCTTACCTATGTTTTTACCAACAGTTTCAAACTCAGCTTTGTCTTCCGTTAAGTTAATTGTTGCTGGGCTGTACTGAATCGCCAACAAAAGCGACTCCTTTGCCTTTTTTGTGTTGCCTTCGGCAGCATAAACGTAAGCTTGGCAATAGTGCAACGCATAATGGGTCGGATCAACCACTAATCCATTCGCTATTGAAATTTTTGCGGCACTTAGATTGTTCAGATTGATTTGATTGAATCCCTGAAGAATGTTGTTGCTGAGTTTATCGGGGATCACATCAAACACCTGACCGGTAAGTTTAACCGATTCAGAAAAATTGCCCTGCTGCGACAACTTCTGAGCATTATCAACCAATTGTTGATAGTGGATTTCTTGTGCGGATTGAGCAGAGGCACTATAGAACCCAACTAATATTAACACGATTAAGAATCCTTTCATAGTAGATTATGTTCGACTTAAAACATTAAACCCTCAAGGCTTCAAACCTTGAGGGTTTAATTATGCTTGTACTAATCGCATGTAAATTATTTATCCAAACTCACTCGGGCAAACCACAGACTGCTGCCCTTTTTGTTCTCACCTAAGTAGTTTACCTGATTGGTATCCGTGAAGCGAACATAGTTCAGCACGCCACCATAGTGTACAAAATTCTCTTTGTTGCCGTACTCGCTGTATTTCTGAAAGCTTCCATCCACCAGATTGATTTTGGCCATTTTAGGCATGGAAAGCACTTTTTCGATGGTCACGTCAAGCTCACGCACGGGCTTAGTATCGATGTTATCGAAGAAAGTCCAGTATAGAATTTTGCCATCCGTTGAATATTCAAAGTTATGATCATTCAAACCGGTTGACTTATTGCTTTTGTTCATCACAAACTGCGACATAAGCTTTCCGCTCTGATCGAAATGGAAGAGCACCATATCTTCATAGCCTTTGCCAATCACCTGACCTTTGGCGTTGCGCAACATGCTGTAGTTCTGACCGCCCACAAACAATTCTTTGGTAATCGGGTTGACACCTGACTTCGAGAATTTAATTCTTCGGCCTGAGTATGAATCCCCTTTCTTACCATCGGGTTGATTGCGAAGTTTCGATTTCATTTCTTCCATGCTGGTAGCCGTAGCAAATTGCAGCTTGCCTTGATGGAATTTTGCTAACTGGAAATTAGGCCACTTCGTCTTTTCATCCTGATACTCCAATTTGCTTTGGAAGAAATCATCTTTGGCATCGCCTGCAGGTCCAAAAACAAACACCTCGCCATCGGGGCCAAACAAAAATTCATCCACACGCCAAATGCTGTTCGGTGCAGTGAATGTAATTTTATCCAGCAGCTTGCCATCGTAACTCACCCGCACATACGTGTATTCCGTTGCATCTGGTCCCCAGATTTTTGGTCCGGTATAGCGCTTTGCCTTGTGTGTGGCAAAAAGCGCAATGAAGTCTGTTCTTTTTTCGTCTTCCAGTTCTGGTTGACCGTATGTGGCCACGAGCGAAACCGGATATTCAAAGTTCACCGTCACGTCCGCCAGTTTGGTCAGGTTTACATCATACTTTAAAAAATGGTAGTTCATCATGTGCGCAAATGCATCTGCACCTTTTGAGCCAATCTTAGCTTTCTCACCGACCAATATCATGGCTGTGCCATCGGTATTATCTTCTATATGATCCCAATAGAAAAATTTCTTGTCGTCATCGGTGGTAGCTTTCAGTTTGCCTTCCAATGTTGTGTTCAGTGTATAGCGCAGTTGGAACCAGTTAAATGAGAACTTAGTGCGCTTCTTTTTCAGCACAAGTGTACCCATTATGTTGGGATCAACTGAGAGACCCACTACTTCATACTCCTCACCTTTGTATCGCGCGGGCTTGTATTTGTGCGAGGTCATGTCTTTCAGGCTCACCAACTCTTCGCTTTGGTCGATCATATTAAAATTATAATCGAATTTGTAGTTGATGAACTTCATTTGGTCTTTCTTGGCGCGCACGCGATACAGCACGTTGATGTTCTGTTTCTCTTTGTCAAGATTAATATCCTGAATAAAGCCCTTCATAGCTTCTTTGGAGACATCAAAGGTTTTCTCAATGTCAATGGTTTGGGCGCCTGCTAGAATGGAAGCAAGCAGCAGTAAGCAGGTTAATCGTTTCATTTTAGAATAGGGTGTTTTGTTCATGGTAAAGAAACCCCCTCAAACGGGAGCATCCTATCCATAGCTTTCGGTAATTTGGGCATACCGAGAAGTAGGTATATCTACTAAATTCAAGCTAAAGAGGGACAAGTCTAAGAAGAAACCGTGAGCAGGTCTTGGCTTGCGATTCTTAATATTTGTTACATTCACATATCAGTTATGGCTCTATCAAGACGATTCCTGGCTTCGGTTGTTTTATTAATGGCGGCCTGCTCTATTGCCTTTGGCCAGAACCGCGATGTGGTTCGTATAGACTATCCTGATTCTTTGAAAGTGGTGGGATTGAAGTTTGAGGTGGCATCAATACTATCCAATTACCTGATGGCCGGCATTGAAGTGCCTTTAAAGAAGAATAAGTTTTTTGAGTTGAATATGGGCGTATCCGGGCTGTTTAAGCAGGATAGTTATTACGATGAAGAGGAAATAGTTCACCGGGGGTTTGTTCTAAGAACGGGTTTTAAAATTCCTATTATCTATACCACTGCTCTTAGCATGTGCTACCTGATGCCCGAGTATACGTTTAGCGGTTTTCAAGTAGATGGCTATGATTATAATACCGGCACCCGGAAGGAATACGCCATCCGATCAAATGCGCTTTTACTCAATTTTGGCTTTAGGCATGTTAATCCGCGCTCGGGTTTTTTTTATGATATGGGTATTGGCTACGGTGTTGGGTTTACCAATCATAGAGCTTATGGCAGTTATGCCTATACATTTTTTATGAGCAACGAATCACACTATACCAATTCCGATAATTCATTCAGTGGCTTAGCGGGCACGTTCAGAGGCTCCATTGGTTGGGTACTAAAACAAAAAGGAAAATAACATGAGCACCTATCTCCGCAAATGCCTGGCACTTTTCATGATCATTATATTGCTGGAGATGACCGTTAGCTGTCGGTATTATTATACCTATCGATTGGATAGTAATGCCACCGTTGATAAGGTGGATAAACTCAGTAAGAGTCCCAACTACATGATTGTGCACCAAAGCGATTTGGCTTTCCACTTGCGTGGAATAAAGGTGGACAATGCCGCTCAAACCATAAGTGGCACGTTAGAGAAGTTGCCTTTCGATCACTTAAAATATCTGGATACCAAATCATGGCAGGGTAGTAGTAATCGCTATCGCAAGAAAGCTAACAACCCCATGCTGAACTCACCTCAGGTTATTAATGAGGTGCATGTTTATACCAAAGACTTAACGCTGGAAGAGAATCAATACGTTACCATACCGATCGC
>JAYVTB010000053.1:0-115927 GCA_043774805.1 Cyclobacteriaceae bacterium
GGTTTTTACTCCATTCGTAGTGGTTGTTGGTGGTAAATATTTTTTGCCGGTGCCGGAGTGCCTTATTTTTTAAACTGAGTTTAACCCATTTTTTTAAGCACAACGGTCGCCCCGCTAGTCGGGGCGACTTCATTTTATGATGCCCGATTTATTTTGGCATAACTACCAGATTATAGTTTACCAGATTGGCCTTTCAATTGTAATCCATATGCAAATGCTTAGGAATATGAAAACGAAGATCATTTTAGGAGTACTGGTAGTTTTACTTGCCTCCTGCAATCTCATGATTATTGAACCCGTTTATGACGATCGGGACAGAATAACAGGTTCTTACACCGTGGAAGAACGAAGCCAAACATACAATGACTACACACAATATTTTATTTCTATCCGGAAATCAGGCAACTATGATGAAGTAGTCTTTGAGAACTTCTATAATGCCGGAATAAATATTAGGGCAAGTGTAGCCTATGATAAAATTTATATTTCTTGGCAGATGGTCAATGGATATGAAATAGAAGGTGTAGGCACTTTTTACGGAGACAAGATTAAGTTTTCTTACCGGGTACGAGACACTTATTCCTATAGTAAGCCTACCGATTTTTGTAATGCTACAGCTTGGTTTGAATAAAAAAAATCCAGTACAAAATGTACTGGATTTAATTATGTGATAGTATTTATAATTAAGCTACTTGAGCTTGTAACTTTTGGGAAAGCACGGACTTAGGTACAGCACCCACCTGCTTATCTACAATCTGACCATTCTTAAATACTAAAAGGGTAGGAATGGAGCGAACACCAAATCGGGCAGTTACCTGAGGATTTTCATCAACGTTTAACTTGGCGATAACGGCTTTGCCTTCATAATCTCCTGCGAGTTCTTCCACTACGGGTCCGATCATTTTACAAGGACCGCACCATTCTGCCCAAAAATCAACTAATACTGGCTTATCACCGTTGATAGCCTCATCAAAATTAGAGTCGTTAAGTTCTAGAGTTTTACCCATGATATATGTGAATTAAAGTGTTTTGGTTAATCTACTGGTTCCAACATAAAGGTAGGTGAAATTGTTCCAATTTCAGTTTTTTCTGACTGAGCAGGTTTAGTAACGGTCTCTGACAACCAACGTAAGTCTCCTTTATCGGTTGCAATCCCTACTTCACCAAATTTTTTAAGTTCCCGGATAAATTCATTAGTCACCTTTACCCGAAAGGCGCGAGATAAAAGCTCCACCTGTAGTCCTTCTGTTGGATCACTTAGATATAGGGTAAAGTTTGAATTCCCTGAATTCTTCTTTCCTAACTTTTCTATTGAGGTTATAAAATCAGTTGTAATGAGATCAAATGAAAAACGCAAAGCAATTCCTTGCACGCGTTTACCGGCTAGCTCGTTAAGTAAATCAATATTTCTGATTTTGAATTCAAGATTTTGATCACCCCATGATTTTCTCAGCACATTTCCTTCTACAAACAAAAAGAGTCCCGGCATCAGAAACGATTTGAACTTCAGGTAATCATCGCTCCAAAGCATGAATTCAAACTTACCGCTATAGTCTTCCATTGATAGCTTACCGAATGGTCTTCCCGTTTTGGTCATTCGATGTTCAACGGCTGAAACAATTCCACCTACTTTACATTCTTTCCCTTCAAGACTTTCTATTTCATTTAACGATACCAATGAAGTGGTACAAAACGCATCCATTTCAAATTTGAAATTATCTAATGGGTGACCAGATATGTAAACCCCCACTACCTCTTTTTCGAAATGTAGTTTTTCAATTTCACCAAAAGGCTCTATTGCATCAATTTTTGGAGGTGGCATTGCTATGCCACTCGATCCACCAAACAAACTTGCCTGTGCACTTTGGGCATCTTGCTGCATTTTGATTGAATACCGAATTACTTTTTCAGTTAGAGATAAATCGCCCTCTTTGCCCGTGATATATTGCCTGCGATGATATTCAGGAAAGCAATCAAATGCTCCGGACAATGCCAGGCATTCAAATGTTTTTTTATTGACTGAACGTTGGCTTAGTCTTTTAGCAAATTCAAAAATGTCCTTATAAACGCCATGCGCTTCTCTTTCGGAAATGAGGGCTTCAACTGCTGCTTCACCGGCACCCTTTATGGCGCCTAACCCGAACCGAATTTCACCTTTCTTATTCACTTCAAAATAGACACCAGATTCATTTACATGCGGGCCAAGCACTTCAATGCCCTGCTTTCTACATTCCTCAATAAAGTAAGTCACGTTATCCAGGTTGTTTTGCGAGTGAGTCAAAACAGCGGCCATATAATCAGCAGGATAATTCGCTTTTAGATAGGCTGTTTGATAGGCGACCAGCGAATAACAGGTAGAGTGTGATTTATTAAAAGCATATTGTGCAAAGGCCTCCCAGTCTTTCCAAATCTTTTCAGCGATAACCTCATCATGACCGTTAGTCCTACAACCTGCAATGAATTTATCTTTCATTTTGTCCAGCACTTCCTTTTGCTTTTTACCCATGGCTTTACGAAGCACATCAGCATCTCCTTTCGAGAAGTTGGCCAGTTTTTGAGATAGCAACATCACCTGCTCTTGATAGACCGTAATTCCATAGGTGTCTTTCAGGTACTCTTCCATTTCTGGCAAGTCATATTTGATCGGCTCACGGCCATGTTTCCGTGCAATGAAGTTTGGAATGTATTCCATTGGTCCTGGCCGATACAATGCATTCATAGCGATCAGATCATCAAACTTATCTGGCTTTAGTCCACGGAGATAACTTTGCATCCCATCCGATTCAAACTGAAAGGTACCTGTGGTCTCACCTCGCTGGTAAAGCAGATAAGTTTTAGCATCATCAAGTGGAATCAAATCGATATTGATGTCGACACTCTTTCGCTTTTTAATATTTTTTAATGCCGTCTTGATAATTGTGAGTGTGGTTAATCCTAAGAAGTCCATCTTCAACATGCCCGCACTTTCGACTACGCTGTTATCAAATTGAGTTACCAGCATGGTAGAATCCTTTGCTGTAGAAACCGGAACAAACTTGGTGAGGTCATCGGGGGTGATGATTACTCCACAGGCATGAGTGCCAGTGTTTCGCAGGGAGCCTTCTAGAATTATAGCTTGTCTAAGAACTTGTGCTTTTAAGTCTGTCCCCTTTTTTAGTTCATTCAATTCCTTCACTTCTTCAAATGCTTTCTCAAGAGTAGTACCAGGACGCTCGGGAATTAATTTGGCAAGATTATTCGCCTCAGCCAAAGGCAATTCCATAACACGGGCGCAATCACGAATAGATGATTTAGCAGCCATCGTTCCATAGGTGATAATTTGAGCCACCTGGTTATGACCATATTTTTGAATCACGTAATCCAAAACCTTATTGCGTCCTTCATCATCAAAGTCGATATCAATATCAGGAAGTGAAACCCGATCCGGATTTAGAAAACGCTCAAAAAGTAAATCGTAGGCAATTGGATCAACGTTGGTAATGCCAATGCAAAATGCGACAGCAGATCCTGCGGCAGATCCACGGCCCGGTCCAACGGACACTCCCATTTCCCTGGCCTTAGAAGTAAAATCTTGAACGATGAGAAAATAACCAGGGTATCCTGTTTTCCTGATCGTTTCTAATTCAAAATCAATTCGCTCTGTAATTTCAATAGTGATGGATGGGTATCTTCTTTTTGCGCCTTCATAGGTAAGGTGCTTAAGATATTCATCTTCTGTTGTAAACTCATTGGGAATTTCAAACTTAGGAAGGAGTACATTTCTTTTCAATTCATACAATTCGACCTTATCAATGATTTCACTGATTGTTTCAATCGCTTGAGGTAGATCATGAAAAAGAGATTTCATTTCTTCCTGCGACTTGAAGTAAAATTCGGTATTAGGAAGTCCATAGCGGGTGCCACGCCCTTCGCCAATAGGTGTTGATTTAAATTCACCTTCTTTAATGCAAAGAAGAACATCATGTGCATTGGCTTCTTCCTTCTTTAAATAGAAGCATTCATTTGCCGCAAAGTATTTTACGCCATATTTCTCTGCAAAGCGAAGGAGGGTTTCATTTACCCGGTCTTCCTCGCGCATGCTATGCCGGTTAAGTTCGATATAGAAGTCATCGCGAAACTCCGAGTGCCACCAGATAAATGCCTCTTCTGCTTGTCGCTCGCCAACATGCAGTATGAGGTAAGGAATCTCGCTAGCTAAGCCTCCGGTGGTAGCAATAATTCCTTCTTTATATTGGGATACCAGTTCTTTATCGATGCGGGGATAAATCCCGTAGAGTCCATCTATAAACCCTATCGAACTTAGTTTGGCAAGGTTATGATAGCCCGTTTTATTTTTGGCGAGTAAAACTTGTTGATATCGCTTGTCGGGATTATCCTTTGTGAACTTTAGTTTTTTACGTTCTTCAGAAAGGAAGAATTCACAACCCACAATAGGCTTGATCTGATGCTTTAATGCTTCGCTAACAAACTTGAATACGCCATACATATTTCCGAAATCGGTTAATGCCACTGCTGGCATTTGTTGGGCTTTGGCACTGGAAATGAGATCACTTATTTCAGGGGTTGCCTGCAGCACAGAAAATCGGGTATGTAAATGAAGATGACAGAATGGTTTGTCAATGAGTATTTCATTTCCTGATCCAGGGTAGGTTATTTCCTTTTTCTTTTCCCTTTTGGATGAGTTTCCTGCCTCCAGATTAGGCTCTTCATATTCAATCTCCTGATAGGGTGTGCTATCAAATGGATTAACGACTTTTTTGTCAATGAGTCCAAAGAATGAACGAGCGGTAGCAGCTACATCATAAGAGGCATCATGGGCATCTTCAAATCCTTTTCCAAATAGTTTTTCATGGAGCTCATTGAGTCGTGGCATTTTTAATTTACCACCAATTCCCCCAGGAAGTTGACAATAATCGATTGATACGAGTCCTGTATCAACCTTCTCGAGCGAAAGGAATCGTTCGATATCAATAGACTGCCTTAAAAACTCTGCTCCAATAATGTTGATATCAAATTCAATATTATGGCCAACCAATACCTTCGTTTTGCTGAGGTCTGTTAAGAAGTGGTCGAGAACTTTGTTTAAATCATGCCCTTCATCAAGTGCTCTTTTGGTCGAGATACCATGAACTTGTTCCGCTTTGAAAGGAATGTCAAAACCTTCAGGTTTAATAATGTAATTGTGTTGTGAGATTAATTTCCCTCTATGGTTATGAAGCTGCCAGGCTATCTGCACCAATCTTGGCCAGTTTTCTGAATCGGTGAGTGGTGCAGTTTTATTTCTTGGGATACCAGTGGTTTCAGTGTCAAAGATCAAATACATGAATTCGTTCTAATAGTGGTTGAGAGGGTAAAAATAGAGAATATGATGATCACTCTAAACAGTTTCAAAATGGGATATTAATCTATTTATAGAACTAATTCCCACCTAATTATTTAATCATATAATTGATAATCAATTATATAGTTAAACGGATACTAAATTGAATGACACTACTCATTATAATCAATTATATGAAAAAGGTGATCAATGCCATTTTGAATTTTGTGAAAAAAGAATGGTTTCTTTTAGTGATGATGGTAACAATTATTCTAGTGTTGGTAATATTTGAGCTTCTGTAGTTGAGCATCGCTCGACATAATCCTTCGGTCAAATTATAACCAGTTTAAATACCATTCCTAATTGTTTGGTATAAGTTTGAAGAGTAATTTTGATTCAGTTCAAATATTCACTGAATTCATTTTATGAAATCTTCAAGTATGAGATCATTCCATCAGGATAATGATCATACCTGGAGTTTCACTCCTACTCTAAACAAACAATTATTAAAACATGAAATGGTTTCTTGATCTCTTTTCAAGTTCACTTGGAAGAAAAGTTTTGATGGCTCTGACTGGGCTTTTTTTGATTCTTTTCCTGACCGTGCACCTTGCTGGTAACTTGCAATTGCTTAAACATGATGATGGACACGCATTTAATGTCTACGCCAAATTCATGACGACCAATCCACTTATAAAAGTGATTTCTTATGCAAACTATGCATTTATTCTTTTGCATGTCTTCATGGCAATTGTACTCTCTAAAAAGAACCGGGCGGCACGTGGTGATCAAGGTTATGCTATTGCCGGTAAATCATCTGCGTGGGCTTCGCGCAACATGGGAATTTTAGGTACGCTGGTCCTTATTTTTATCATCATCCACATGAAAGACTTTTGGGCTGAAATGCATTGGGGTGGTATCCCCACTGCTAACTATGATGGGGTTGAAGTTAAAGATCTATATGCGATTGTATCATTGGCATTTTCAGAAGCGTGGTATGTCATCTTATATGTTATATGTATGATTGGCCTTGCTTTCCACTTATGGCATGGATTTACCAGTGCTTTTCAGACACTTGGATTAAACCATATGAAGTACAATCCTGTTATAAACTTTGTTGGTAGGGTGTTCGCAGTACTTGTACCTGCTGCTTTTGCAATAATACCAATTTGGATGTTTTTTGTTTAATCGTACTCAACATAGATTATTAATTTTCTTTAATCATGACCATGAAGCTAGATTCTAAAAGTCCTGAGGGACCCTTAGCAGAAAAGTGGACTAAACACAAGTTCAATCTTAAACTCGTCAATCCATCTAATAAAAGAAAATATGATGTGATTATTGTTGGCACCGGACTAGCCGGAGCTTCAGCAGCCGCATCGCTGGGCGAATTGGGTTATAACGTTAAGGCATTCACCTATCATGATAGTCCCAGGAGAGCACACAGTATTGCAGCTCAGGGTGGAATCAATGCTGCCAAGAATTATCAGAATGATGGTGATAGTGTTTACCGGTTGTTCTATGATACCATTAAAGGAGGAGATTACCGGGCACGTGAAAGCAATGTTCATCGCCTTGCTGAAGTGAGCGTTAATATCATCGACCAGTGTGTAGCACAAGGCGTTCCGTTTGCCCGTGAGTATGGTGGCTCGTTAGCTAACCGTTCATTTGGAGGCGCTCAGGTGTCTCGAACATTTTATGCACGGGGTCAAACAGGACAGCAGTTGTTACTTGGAGCGTACAGTGCACTCAACCGTCAGATTGCAAACGGTAAAGTAAAAATGTACACCCGCACCGAGATGTTGGATGTGATTGTGGTGGATGGCAAGGCTCGTGGTATTATTACACGAGATCTCGTCACTGGAAAAATTGAATCGCATAGTGCGCATGCAGTGTTGTTGTGTACAGGGGGTTACTCAAATGTATTTTACTTGTCTACTAGCGCAAAGGCTTGTAATGCATCCGCATTATGGCGGGCACATAAAAAGGGTGCTTACTTTGGCAACCCTTGCTTTACGCAAATTCACCCTACCTGTATTCCAGTTTCAGGAGATCACCAGTCGAAGCTTACGCTGATGTCTGAGTCATTGCGGAACGATGGTCGTGTTTGGGTTCCGAAAGTTGCTGTGAAAGGGTTGAAGTCTGCAGATGCCGCCAATATAAAAGAGGAAGACCGTGATTATTTTCTTGAGCGCAGGTATCCCTCTTTCGGGAATCTTGTTCCCCGCGATGTGGCCTCCAGAAATGCCAAGCAGGTATGTGATGAGGGCCGCGGAGTAGGTTCAGGCCTTGCCGTTTTTCTCGATTTCAAAGATGCGATCAAGCGTGACGGTGAAGATCTGATCCGTGCCAAGTATGGCAACTTGTTCGATATGTATCAGCAGATCACGGGCGAGAATCCTTACAAAGGACCGATGATGATTTACCCAGCAGTTCACTATACAATGGGTGGGCTTTGGGTAGACTATAACCTAATGACTACGGTACCCGGATTATATGCGCTTGGAGAAGCCAATTTTTCGGATCATGGAGCAAACAGATTAGGTGCAAGTGCATTGATGCAAGGTCTGGCTGATGGCTATTTTGTAATTCCTTATACGATTGGAGACTATCTTGCTACTATCGGCTGGAATGATAAAATAGGAACAGATCACCCTGCATTCAAAGAAGGAATGGAAAAGGCTCAGGCCGATGTTAACCGTTTATTAAGTATTAATGGAAATAAAACGGTGGATGAGTTCCATCGGCAGCTTGGTTTGATTATGTGGGAGTATTGCGGTATGGCACGCAATGAGCCGGGTTTGAAGAAGGCGAAAAAACTAATTCAGGACCTGCGAGCCGAATTCTGGACGAACGTTAAGGTACTGGGTTCAATCAATGAACTTAACCAGGAACTGGAGAAAGCAGGTCGCGTGGCTGACTTCCTTGAACTGGGCGAATTGATGGTGGATGATGCCCTTAATCGCGCTGAATCTTGTGGCGGCCATTTCCGTGAAGAGTCGGCAACGCCTGATGGTGAGGCCATGCGCAAAGACGATGAGTTTGCCTATGCGGCCGCATGGGAATATCAGGGTAGCAATCAACCTGAATTGCTCAATAAGGAAGATCTCCGTTTCGAAAATGTCAAGTTAACTCAACGAAGCTATAAGTAGTCCTATGAAAATAACACTTAAAATCTGGAGACAACAGAACAGAACCACCAAAGGACAGTTCAAGACCTATCAGCTTGATCATGTTTCCACAGATATGTCATTCCTCGAAATGTTGGATATACTTAACCAGGATCTGATTAAGAAAGGCGAGGAGCCGGTAACCTTTGATCATGATTGCCGCGAAGGTATTTGTGGAGTGTGTAGTTTATACATCAATGGACGTCCTCATGGTCCATTGCAAACGACCACATGTCAGTTGCATATGCGTACGTTTAAAGATGGTGAAACCATAACCATTGAACCATGGAGGGCAAATGCGTTTCCGATTATTAAAGACCTGATGGTTGACCGCTCTGCCTTTGATAGGATCCAACAGGCAGGTGGATATGTCAGCGTAAATACCGGAGGTGCGCCAGATGCCAATGAAATTCTTATTCCAAAGAAGATAGCTGATGAAGCCATGGACGCAGCGCAATGTATTGGCTGTGGAGCTTGTGTAGCAGCTTGTAAAAATGCTTCTGCCATGTTGTTTGTAAGTGCAAAAGTTTCACAGTTAGCTTTGCTTCCTCAAGGTCAACCTGAACGGAAAGAGAGGGTGGAAAGAATGGTAGCCCAGATGGACGCTGAGGGATTTGGATCTTGCACCAACACGTACGCCTGTGAAGCTGAATGTCCTAAAGGAATTAAAATAACCAATATCGCCCGCATGAATCGTGAATACTTTGGCGCAATGTTAAGTTCCTACCAGGTCGAAACTAAAGGAGGCGATTGATTACTTCCTTCGATAAAAAAAGCCCGGTAGTACCGGTTTTTTTTATTGGTCAGGTTTATTGTTTATTCACTTTTACAAGGAACGAAACCAGTTCTTCCATTCACCTCCGATTCATCAACGAGTTGCCCCAAAATAGTTTCGCTTAATCCGGTTTTCGTTGTCACAGGATTGAACGGCAATTTAAAATCGCCCGATGTACCGGTGAGTTTCACACCGAACTGGGATGTAGAAACCCGCAAAAAATGATAAATTTTTCATGGCTAACTATCTCTTGGGTTACGTATTAATGTTAAAAAAAAAATTAAGGAATGGTTTTTTATATTTGATCTCGACTCGATTCTATAAATGCCCTATCCATGATTTGGCATGGATATGGTATATTCGCTAAACGTATTTTAGAAAGCTATCTTGTGAACCGTCTATTGCTAATATCCCTGGTCGTTTTAAGCTGTAGCCCATCAGGCACTAAGACGTTATCTAAAACTGATGCTAAGAATTTGAAACCAGTTTGGTTAACTGCTAAGCCGGTTCAACCGGGTTATTTTGTTGGGATTGGTCACAGTCCTAAAGACGGAACGAACAATTATATTCAAACAGCCAAAAGCAGTGCTTTAGAAGATCTTGTATCCGAAATAAAAGTAAATATTTCATCTACTTCGCTTTTAAGCCAACTTGACGTTAATAAAGAATTTCAAGAGCGATACGAACAGATCATTCAAACGACTGCGGCCGATGAGATTGAAGAATTTGAGCAGGTAGAAGCATGGGAAGATGAGCGAAACTATTGGGTCTACTATCGTTTGTCTAAGGTGCGTTATAAAGAGATAAAAGATCAGAAGAAACGAAATGCGGTTTCTTTAGGGTTGGATTTTTTCACGAAAGCAAAACAATCCGAGCGGAATGCGGAACCTGTTTCTGCATTGGGATTTTATTATCAGGGATTTCGGGCGATTGAGAAATATCTTGATGAGCCAATTCGGTTAGATTTTGAAGGCAAAGAAATACTCCTGACCAACGAGATAATTGCCAGCATGCAATTGCTATTAGATAAAATGGACCTGGCCCTGGATCCGAAGGAAACAATACTAAACCGAAGACTTGCCCAAAGTGAGTTATCCATTATTGCTAAGGTAACCGATAAGAATTCCCGAAAAGCAATTGCAGGACTTCCCTTGGCAGCGGCATTTGAAAAAGGTTCAGGCGATGTGTTTCCGAATTACAAAACAGATGAGGTCGGCCGCACCAAAATACTATTAACAAAAATCAGTTCGCGAGATATGGAACAAACCGTGGCCGTAAAGGTTGATATCTTAAGCTTTGCCGGGCAAAATGGGTCAGAGATATATCCACTCATTGCTAGGAAGATGGTAGTCCCGAAGGCTACATTTTTAATGAGGGTACAGCGTCCAGTCGTGTACGTTTCCTCTGTTGAAAAGAGCCTGGGTTTCGATAAATCCAATCAGCAACTAACCAACAAGATTAAGAACTATCTTGCCAATTCAGGTTTTGAATTTACAGATGATAAAAGCAAGGCGGAACTGCTGTTGGATGTTAATGCCAATTCAGAGAAAGGTGCGGTTTCAGGTAGTATTTATATCACCTATGTGACTGCAGTTATCAGAGTAGCAACGACCAGAGATAATAAAGAAATTTATGCAACTACGCTTGATCGTATAAAGGGGTTCAGTCTGGATTATGAAAGATCTAGTCAGGAAGCTTATAACAAGTCAGTGGAAACACTTGAAAAAGAGAAACTCCCTGAATTGCTCAACTCGATTTTACAATAAACCTACTGTTTTTGTCAATTTGAATGCTTTTGAGAATAATATAAATAGAAATTTAAACTGGCCCCTAAATTGCATTTTATTAAATTACACAACAAAATACCCAACAGATTATGAAAAAGTTGAATTATGTTTCCTTAGTGGTTTTAATAGCAGCCGCGTTGATAGCTGGTTGTAAGGGAAAGCAGAAAATTCCTGCCGGAGAAAAGGAAGTTATTGTTCCCTGTTCTGGCTCTGATTTTTTCACCACCACAAAGTTTTTTAGGTCCAACTCAATCGGTGAAAGCCAGGACCAGGTGACTTCGAAAAAGAAAGCGCTAACAAATGCTAGAAATGAATTGGCACAAGCTATAAACACGACCGTTAAAACGGTTACTGACAATTATGTCAACTCACGTGAAATGAATAATAAAGAAGAAGTCGAGGAGAGATTTGAAAGCTTAAACCGTGAGGTAGTAGACCAAACTCTTTCTGGAATCCGTACTATTTGTGAAAAACTGGTGAAGACAAGCCAGGGAACTTACAAAACGTATGTAGCCATTGAATTATCAGCTGATGAATTAGTATCAAAATATAATGAACGTCTTTCCAAGGATGAGCGTCTTAAAATCGATTATGATTATGAGAAGTTCAAAGACACCTTTGAAAAGGAAATGGAAAAGATGGGCAAGAATTAATCAATCTACAGGATGCAGATAGAAAATCCCGGTCATACGATCGGGATTTTTATTTTTTAAGGTACTGCTTAATCTCAATGGACGATGGTGTGTTGAATTTGCTCCAGTGATTTCCCTTTTGTTTCGGGCATCACTTTCCAGGCAAAGAAAAACTGCAGTATCATCATAACGGTAAAAAACAAAAACGCAAAGGCACCACCCATTTTACTTCCTTCTGCAATAATTGGAAACGTAAGGGATATGATCGCAGCCATAATCCAATGTGTAAAGCTTCCTAGTGATTGGCCTTTGGCCCTTACCCGGTTAGGAAATATTTCAGCGATAAAAACCCAAATTACTGCTCCTTGTGAAAAGGCGAAAAAGGCGATAAATCCAATAAGGTAAATCATTACATCGTAGCCTCCCTGCTGACCCAAATAAAAATACCTGGCAGTGAGTCCAAGAAATAGGGCAATACCCAACGAACCGATAATCATCAACGTCTTTCTGCCAAACTTATCGATCACTGAAATTGCCAGTAAAGTAAAAACCAGATTAGTAGCACCTATCGATACCGCTTGTAAAAGTGCCGTGTCTTTTGCCAAACCACTCATTTCAAATATTCGCGGTGCATAATACATGATTGCATTTATGCCGGAGAGTTGATTGAACATAGCAAGAACAACGGCATAGAAAATGGGTTCCCTATAAGCTTTGGAAAATAACTTTTCATGACCTAAGGATTGTTCTTCAGAAAGTGATTGTTGAATTTGTTTGACGGCATCATCCGGATTTGATTCTCCAATATTCTGTAGCACCGTTCGAGCTTCTGAAGCCCGATTAAATTTTAACAGCCACCGGGGGCTTTCAGGTACACCAAAGACCATTATAAAAAAGATGAGCGAAGGAATTGCTTGAACACCTAACATCCAACGCCAGGAATCATCAATCATCCCATAAATAAGGTAGTTGGATATGAATGCTATTAAAATGCCGGCTACGACATTGAACTGAAATAGGGCTACTAACCGGCCTCTCCGTTGTGCTGGTGATATTTCGGATATATACATTGGGCCCACCACGGATGATGCACCTACACCGATACCACCTAAAAATCTAAATATTACAAATATGGACCATGAAGGAGTGAGTGCTGCTCCCAGCGATGTAACCAGGTAAAGCAGTCCTATCGCCTGCAGCACTTTTTTTCTTCCATAGATTTCTGATGGTTTACCTGCGAGGGCAGCACCAAGAACAGTTCCAAACAATGCCGAGGCTACCGTAAACCCATGCCAGAATTTATCTAATGCCCACATCTGTTGAATATCGGTTTCAACGCCTGAAATCACGGCAGTATCAAAACCAAACAGAAAGCCACCGAGGGCAGCTACTATTGAATTGCGAAGAGTGTATTGATATGAATTCATAGAAAGGAAATATAGAGTATTTCCCCCCGCTTTTCAACATGACGATTGAATACTACTTCCAGTTTGCCGGATCAAGCCGCCAGGATTTTACATAGATCAATTGGTCCTCATCTAAATACTTGCTCTTCACAGCATGCAGCAACAGGTGATTAAAATCACTTAGACACGTGAGGGGTACATTTGCCTCCGAGAAACTTTTTTCTGCAGCATCAAATCCATAGGTAAAGATGGCAACCATTCCAATGACTTTGAATCCGGCTTCCTTCATTGCCTGAGCCGCTTTTAACGAACTTCCTCCAGTGGAAATAAGGTCCTCAATCAATACAACTTTTTGTCCCTTTTGAATTTTACCTTCGATAAGATTACCCATTCCATGTTCCTTAGGTTTAGGTCTCACGTATACAAATGGCAACCCTAGTTCATCGGCAACCAATGCCCCCTGAGGTATGCCTGCTGTAGCTACACCAGCAATACACTCAGCCTCGGGGTGGTTTAATTTTATTGCCTCCGCCAGATTTTTTTTAATATGTGTTCTGATGGCAGGATAGGAAAGGGCTAAGCGGTTGTCGCAGTAAATAGGCGATTTCCAGCCTGAACTCCATGTAAAGGGTGACTTGTAATTGATTTTAATAGCTTCAATTTCAAGCAGTTTAGAGGCCACCTCCAATGCTGTCTTTTCAAAAATTTTTATCATACTCATAAATAAGGGGAAACGAAAAGCCTGATTCATTCAAAACATCACCAATTTTAAGAAATCTTTCATAATACAGGCCTCTACGAGAGAACAATAGTTTGAAGGGGTTGATTGATTCAAATTAATTTATGTTTTTGCAATACCAAAATATCTTTTTAAAGGCATGAATCTATTTGTGAATGATATCCCAGTGCAGATTATGCGTGGGGATACGGCTCCCCACGAAGGCGATGTAAATCACGGGATTGATGCCTCAGTGGAACCAATTACAAAAGCCAAGTTGATTCACCATGTCTGGATTAGTAATGTTTCCGTTCAGGATATGGATTTGCTTTTGGATCTTATCAGCACAAAAGTGCCCACCAACCTATTGTCTCTTCATGTTTCGGTGATTGACTACGATGCCGTAAGAGTTTTTTTAATGAAGAAATATAAAGTCATAAAGGCGGCTGGTGGTTTGGTAAAAAAGAAGGATAAGTTCCTGATGATTTATCGGATGAAAAAATGGGATCTGCCGAAAGGCAAAAAGGAAAGTGGTGAGAAATATAAGCAAACCGCGGTGAGAGAAGTAGAGGAGGAGTGTAGTGTAGCTGTAAAACTGGGAAACAAGATATGCACCACCTGGCATACCTACACCATGAATAAAAACAGCATGCTGAAAAAGACGCGCTGGTATGAGATGGAGTTGATAGATGATTCGCGCATCAAACCAAGCATTGAAGAAGACATTGAAGAATTGAGATGGATGACACAAAAGGAAGTGTATCACGCCCTGGAGAACTCTTACCGTTCGATCCGATTTGTTTTCGAGGAATATTACAGAAAGAAGGAGAGCATCAAATAGCTATTTTATAAAGAGTAGGGAATCAAGTGCGAAATATCTCCCTTGTATTTATGCACTTCCCGTATAATGGAAGAACTGATATAAGCAAACTGAGGGGAGGTAATCAAAAAAACAGATTCCAATTCTTCATTTAGCTTTTTATTAACCTGGGCGATACTATTCTCGTATTCAAAATCAGTGGTGTTTCTAAGACCACGAAGCAAAAATCTAGCTTTATTCTTGCGGGCAAATTCTGCCGTCAATTCCGAATATACCTGCACCGAAATGTCAGGATGATTATTAAAAGTCTGATTGATCTTTTCGATCATAAAATCAATTGGAAAATAGCGTTGAGTTTTTCCACTATTATATCCAATAGCAATAATAATTTCATCGAATAGGGTAAGGCCGCGTAGCACAATATCTTCATGCCCCCTGGTAAATGGATCAAACGAGCCAGGAAATAATGCGATTCTCTTCATGAATGCCTATGGGTTAAGCATATGAATAGAAAAAAGATCAAAGAAATGATGATCCTGAACCTCATCGAAAATGTATCCAAACTTCAAACCGGATGGCCTTCCACCAAAGGTTATATTTCGGATATACTTAACAAATTCCTGATAGTGAGGTGAGTTATTACTAATATAACCCCATAACACTATCTCGCTGGTTTGTTGGTCCATTCCCAGACCTTTCATGACCAACATGATGTACTTAACGTAATCCGAGAATTGTTTAATGGCAAACTGATTATAATAGACAAGCTTGTTATTTTCAATTGAAAGAATGTGAAGCTTAAACCGATCCACATAGATGTATAGCCTGCTTTTTTTAGTTTGCTCGGCAAATTGAAGCACACCTTCTATTAAGGCGCTGGATTGGTGAAATACCTGAATTTGTGTATTTGAATAAATCCTGTTCAACCAGGAAACAAGATCCTTTTGTACAGCAAAAATAGTTACCGCGTCAATACTTCTATTGTGGCAGAAAGTTACCTCTTCCTTTTCCTGATCAAGGGTTGCATTGAATTTAAGATAATCGGAAGCAGCCTCCTCAATGAAGAGCGAATTTGGAACCTGAACAAATTTGCTATTCTTTACCGAGACTTTCACGCAACGCCAAAACCCTGCCTGTAATACAGGATGTGATTCAAAAAGCGTTTGAAAAAGATTGAGAAGTTCCTGATGAGATGAAAGGTCGCCAAGAACGTAATCTTCGAAAAAAAGAACTCTGCCATCCGAACTGTCTACAATGCCTATCTGAAAATCCCTGACACTAAGTTGTATAAGAAGATCATATTGATGAATATTTTCTTCATCAAAACGATCATCCTTGATCTTCTTAATCAGTTTGTAACCAATGGCTGTAGATTGCAAAATCTTTATTTATTCCCAATTACCTGAAGTAGACACATCCAAGCGAGATCCAAAATGTAAAGGCTTTCTGTTTTTTGCCTCGTTACTTTCTTTACGATTTGGATTGACTGGCTTTGGATCTCTTACTTCAATCACATCCACTTTCAAGCCTGATTTATCCACATGTCCGGCAAAAATTTCAAACTTAAGACCAGGCTGACCAGGTAAATCACCTAACGTGGTCAAGTCTGTATTAGGGTCAAAAATATATTCAGACAGGTTCATGAGAGATTGACCTTTTTTCAACTCATCACCGATGTTTACTGATTCAAGTTTTACAACCGTTCCCTGATCCTGAAAAGGTGGTTCGTTTACTTTATCGCCCACTTTTATTGAATAGGCCTTTTGATTTTTAATAACCTTATCTCCCAACTTTACCTTGAAACCCATAAATATTCCGTTGTCAGAGGCATTCACAGAGTAGTTCTTCTTGTAAATCCTCTCTTTTGCAGGGATAAATCCAAGTGTGTCCACGAATACCTGAACATCTTCTACCCCATAAGATTTTTGTGTAATTACTTCTCTTTTCTGAATGATGGGTACTTGACCGTTTTGAATAAAGCTGGTTAATGAGTCCCAGTTAGCGGTATATCTTCCGTTTACACTATGAAACACAATTTCAGCCTCTCTGATTAGCTTTAATTTTTCAATAATTGCAGTTTCCGTGGACGAGATTAACTCTCGTTCTTCAATAGTTCCTTGCACACTTCTATAGAGCTTATAAGCTAAAAAAAGACTGGCAGCAAGTAAAACAACGGTTAAGATTTTGGTCAAGTTCATTGGTTACAGGTTTAGCCTGCAATTATAAATATTTTATACCTTTTTAAACAACCAATTATAACTTAAAATAGCCCTTCAAGTCCACTATTTTTGATGATTCTGAGACTAAATTGAAAATTCCGTGTCGGGATAAGCGTGAAAGCCCGTTTATTTCGTCCCAAGACATAAATTTGACCTCGTGAATTATTTGTTGGTCAACCATTTCCGGGTCAATCCCCTTCCTCAAGTCACCCTTCTTGGTATCAACATAGAAGAACAATTCAAGGGCATGTAATGGGGGATTCATAAATTCACAAATGAATGTGAAATCCTGAATTTGAACATCTAGTCCAGTTTCCTCGGCAAATTCGCGAATAAGGCAGGTCTCAGCGGTTTCGCCAAATTCAAGTCCTCCCCCAGGTGGAGCCCAAAAATCTCCTTCTGTGATCCCCTGGTGGTTGATCAGAAGTAAGCGATCATCCTTAATACACAGGCCGCATATTCTCACGCGCAGTCTATTTCCAAAAGCTTGATAAACGGAATCAATCATTTTTTCGTTGTGAGATATATTTGTAGTTAACGAGTCCAATATACTTATTCAAAAATAGAAGTTATGAAAAGCTTATTTGCCCTTATTGCGCTGCTCTTTGGAAGTTATTTTTCAACTGCGCAGGATACAAAACCGCTGCAAGGTGCGGTGATATCATGGGAAAAAGCCACGCACGATTTTGGCGATATTTTTCAAGGAGATAAAGTAGAGCATACTTTCAAATTTATGAATTCGGGTAGCAAGGACCTGGTAATTACCAATGTGGAGGTCACCTGTGGATGCACTACGCCAAAAGGGTGGCCTCGTGATCCGATTGCCCCTGGCGCAAGTGGTGAATTAACAATATCCTTTAATAGCTCAGGAAAAATTGGAAAACAGAATAAGGTGATAACGCTAACCTCCAATTCAGTAGGCACCCAGAATCAAGTCATGTTTACAGCCACCGTTCTTGAAAAGAAGTCAGCTCACGAGTGAATTTGTGATGATCGGAAGACGGAGATAAAAAGTGTGATCCAGGCTGCAATCAGAAAAACTCCTCCTATGGGAGTTATTATAGCAATTTTGGTAATGTTCAGCAGACATAACGCATAGAGACTTCCGCTAAAGAGAAGGATCCCAATTAAAAAAAGTAATGCGCTAAGTTTCACACCGGACGTTGAATATTTATCCATTAAAATTCCAACGGCAAGCAGCGCGAACGTGTGATAGAAATGATAGCGCACAGCTAGTTCGAACGTGTCTACGCGTCCGTGGGCCACAAGAAATGCTTTAAAAGCATGCGCACCAAAGGCGCCCAATGAGACCGCGAGAAAGCCAAGTGTGGAAGCAATCAAATACGTTTGTTTTTGTGAAAGCATGATGTCAGTGTATAGAATAATTTCTTTCGCCAAAGATAGCGGTGCCGATGCGAACATACGTGCTCCCTTCCTGAGCTGCTATTTTATAATCAGAACTCATTCCCATAGAAAGCTCTTTCATAGTTGTATTGGGTGGAAGTGGTAGATCTTTTAATCGGTCAAATAATTTTTTGAGGGATTGAAATTCTTCACGAATTAGCTCATTATTTTCTGAAAATGTGGCCATTCCCATCAGCCCCTTGATTTCAATATTCTTTAGATTTATCAGGGCAGAGTCGGAAAGGAGTGATAACACTTCTTCGGCATAAAATCCGAATTTAGTTTCTTCCCTGGCAATGTGAACTTGTAGCAGGCAAGGAATAATCCGCACTGCTTTTTTTCCCTGTTTGTCAATCTCTTCTAAAAGCTTAACCGAATCTACAGAGTGAATTAATGATACAAAGGGAGTGACGTATTTTACTTTATTGGTTTGCAAATGACCGATCATATGCCACTCAATGTCCTTAGGAAGCGCATCATACTTAGCCACCATTTCCTGTGCTTTATTTTCACCAAAAATTCTTTGACCAGCATCGTACGCTTCTCTGATCTTTTCGATGGGTTGGGTCTTACTGACGGCAATTAATTTTGCCTTTGTACCGGGTAATTCTGCCAGTAGATCTTTTATATTACTTTTAATGGTCATTTATTAAAAAAGTCGTTGATACTTTAGATTTTTGAATTTTAATCAAAGTTATGGCCATACTTGGAACGTTGCTCAAAAAAGGAATTAAACTTCGCGAAAATCTGGAGCAAGAGTATACTTCCCCCTTTGAACTTCAGAAAAAAGAGCTCAAAGAGTTGATGATTACGGCCAGCCAGACCGAGTTTGGTAAGTATTATGATTTCCATCGCATTCTTGAAAAGTTCAGAAAAGGACATAGGGACTTTTATGCCACCTACAAGGAAACGGTACCTATTCATGATTATAATAAAATCTATAAAGACTGGTGGCAACTGGCATTGAAGGGGGCAAAAAACATCTGCTGGCCCGGTCGTGTAAAATATTTTGCCCTCAGTTCTGGAACGTCAGACGCATCGTCCAAGCATATTCCGGTAACGAAGGAAATGACTAAAGCTATCCAACGCACCAGCATACGTCAGATAATCAGCCTTTCTAAATATGATCTTCCCCCGGAGGTTTTTGAAGCCGGTATTTTGATGATTGGTGGTAGCACTCACTTGAATAAAAAGGGAAGTTATTTTGAAGGTGATCTTAGCGGAATACAAGCGGCCCGGCTGCCATTCTGGTTTCAGCACTTTTATAAGCCCGGTAAGAAGATAGCATCCAACAGAAATTGGGAGAAAAAACTCGAGGAGATTGTGGAGAATGCCAAGGGCTGGAATATTGGTATCGTTGTTGGAGTGCCTGCCTGGATACAGATATTATTAGAGAGAATTGTTGAACGTTACGGTGCGAACAATATTCATGAAATCTGGCCCAACTTGCTGATCTATGTTCATGGAGGTGTTTCCATGGATCCCTATCGCAAAGGATTTGAAAAACTACTTGGACGTCCTATTTATTTTATAGAAACCTACCTGGCATCTGAGGGATTTATTGCATACCAGGCATTGCCTAAACGCAAGACGATGAAGCTGGTTCTTAACAATGGAATATTCTATGAGTTCGTTCCGTTTGATGAAAAGAACTTCCAGCCATCGGGTGAAATTAAACCCGATGCAGAATCTTTTTTGATTGATGAGGTGGAGGAAGGGAAGGAATATGCATTATTACTTTCCACCTGCGCAGGAGCATGGCGCTATCTGATTGGTGATGTTATCAAATTTGTTTCGCTGGAGGAGTCAGAAATAATAATTACAGGTCGCACCAAACATTTCCTGAGTTTATGTGGCGAGCACCTTTCGGTGGATAACATGAACAAGGCAATTGAGCTTGTGTCGAATGAGCTGAATATAACAATTCCTGAATATGCGGTAGCGGGTATCCCTCATCAGACGCTGTTTGCACATCACTGGTTTATTGGCACCGATCATTTGGTAGATGCCAACAAGCTTAAAGAACGTATTGACTTTCACCTTAAAGTGTTGAATGATGATTATGCGGTTGAGCGGAGCGCTGCTTTGCGCGATGTGAGGGTGGATGTGTTGCCCATCAGTAAGTTTTATGAGTGGATGGAATCGAAGGGTAAAGTGGGTGGTCAGAATAAATTCCCGCGGGTTATGAAAAATGCACAGCTAGAGGAATGGATAAAATTCATTTCATAAAGAATGGAAATTGTTTTCAACGGGTTAAAATTGGGTATTGTACTTGCCTTTCTAATTGGCCCGGTGTTTTTCACCATCATTCAAACCAGTGTTGAACGAGGATTTCGGAATGGCATCATGGTTTCATTGGGGGTTTCTCTCAGTGATATCATGTATGTGGCCATTTGTTATTTTGGATTGGTTCATTTCATTAATAACCCCGAATTTCGTTTTTATTTAGCCTATGCTGGTGGAGGTATCCTGATCCTATTTGGAATCTATCATCTCTTTATTAAAAGCAGGCGAAAGATGACTCCTCCCATTGATGTTGCTTCAGAAAAGAAGATGTACCGTTATTTTGTAAAAGGTTTTATCATTAACGGAATGAGCCCGATGGTGTTGATTTTTTGGATCGGAGCGATCAGTATTGCTTCACTCGATTTTGGGTACTCCAAAGGGTTTGAGTTTTTTGTTTTTTTTTCAACGGTGCTTGGCACAGTACTTTCAACGGATATTTTGAAAGCTTACCTGGCGGATAAACTCCGCACGTTGATCACACATAGGCTAATGGTAATTATCAACGTGGTGGTGGGTATCTGCTTGATTATTTTCGGCTCACGATTGATTTGGACAGCAGGAGATTTTCTGAAAGTTTAGTCCTGCAATGCGTTTGATAAAAAACTGGATTTCAACAGCAGCCATAACAAGAATAATGAGATGGCCCATTTTAGGTAAATGGAATAATAATCTGACGTGTCTTTGAACCTGGTTTCCTGTATCTCCGCTTTTTCATACTGATCGATACGGCCAAATACGTTTTTCAGCGCTTCATTATCCGTCACTCTGAAAAACTCACCACCTCCTATGTTAGCGATTTTTCTCATGGTACTTTCATCTATGGTATTTTCTACCATGTTTGGTCTTCCGAAATAATCTTTTCCGAAGGGGACCATTCCTTCCTGGCCAACAATAATCGTGTAAATTTTAATATCATAGGCAGCAGCAAGTTCTGCAGAAGTAATTGGGTCAATATTCCCTGCTGTATTATCACCATCACTTAATAAGATACAAACTTTAGATTTGGATTTTGATTCGCGCATCCGATTGGTAACAACTGCCAACGCTGAGCCAATAGCCGTTCCTCTAGATTCAATCATTTCAAAGCTAATGTCATCCAGGTAAGAATTTAGTAGCCGATAATCGGTCGTCAACGGTGCCAACGAAAAGGCATCACCTGAAAACACAACAATACCAATTCGATCCTGCAGTCGTCCTTTGATAAAATCCCGTGCCACGTCTTTGGCAGCTGTAAGGCGGTTAGGTATAAAATCTTCAATCTGCATGGATTGAGAAATGTCGATAGCCAGCATGATATCAATTCCTTCTGTCCATTGCTCTACCTTTTCGTTGGTTCGTTGTGGTCGTGCCAGCGTAACCAGGAGAAAGCATAGCACGAGGGATATTAATAGTTCAGGAAGCAATCTCAACCAGGTGATGGGAGAACTTTTCAAATCGCTTTTCAAAAAGGCGACAGGAAGTTTTTGGTTAAAAAAGTATCGACTTAACCAGCGTATTACAAATAGAATAGGAATAAGAAAGAGCAAATAGAGGTAAAACTTGTTTTCCCATGTAAATGAATTTACTGTGCTGGGAAAGAACCAATTCAACGAATACCAGGGGTCCAACATCTCATCCATGCTTTAGTTCCTCCAGCTTTTTGTTGAATTGTGCTTGTGAAAATTCCTTAAGATTCAGAAATGAATCCAATGTTTGAGGCGGTATGCGGCCATAAATCGATCGATCAATAACGCGTAGCGCACTAATGAGAGTTTCATTATTTTCAATTTCTTTCAATTCACGAGTGGTTGATTTAGTGTATGGTTTAGTCACCAGATCTTCCATATAGTTTTTCCAGATAAGCACTGATCGCTCTGCTGATTCAGGAGTGAACCCATTTTTTAATTTTTCTACTGCCAATTCAAAATGGTGGATAAACTCTTGATGATTTTTAGTTAACCGTTTAAGGGTAAAATGTCTTTTTATCTTCTTGCCAAAGATCAGCCAAACCAAAATCGATATTATAACTAATGCCCCAATGACAATAGAAAAAACCGGGTAATTGAAAAGCCAACTTACTGCATTGTATTCGGTATTTGTCCTTAAAGGAAGTCGATCTGCGGAAAGTGAATCTGGAAGCTGACTAACGAGATGTTTAAAAAAGACAGTATCAGTGTTGCTTTCATAAACAGTACAGTCATTAGGCAATACTACAAATGCGGGAATCTTGAGAGTCTGGATACTGTCTATTTCAAAGGTATTTAGAATGTACAAAACACTATCCGTGCTGATATTATTCGTGGTACGAGTTGGGAAATACACTTTCTTCTGGAAGTCGAAAGGAGTGAATGAAAAAGTGGAGTCGGGAAGGAGTACCTGCCATTGACTTGGGTATTTTGTGATTACATAATACTCGATTGGTTCTCCTAGTTTTACACTATCTGTTTTGAATCGACCCAAGACCCTTATTTCTTGCGCATAGGCAGCCATGGTGAACAGCAAAATAAGACCTGATGTGAACGCCCGTTTAAACACTTTTTAAGGATTTATTTCTGACTTTAAAAAGTTTAAGGAGCTTGGAGACATATTCCTCTTCCGTAGAGACGCTGATAAAATTAATCTGATGTTTTCGACTAAACGTCATCAGCGCTTGCTGGCGGGCAGCATGCTGAGTAGCCATTTTTTCACGAAATCCACCAAATGCTGTATTTACCCACACGGTCTTATTTGATTCATTGTCAAACACAGGGATGATACCAAGTTTAGGCAACTGGGTCTCTCTTTTGTCACTCACCTGGATCATGACTAAATCGTGCTTTCGAGCCAATGATTTCAAACGGTGGTCATAGCCTTCGTCTATGAAATCAGAAATGATAATGATCACACTTCTTCTCTTGACGGAATCAAGTGCAAATGAAATGGCCTTGGTTAAGTTTGTCTTCGTTGATTTTGGTTTCAACTTTGAAAGGCTGCTAATGATCTCATAGGCCTGAGCAATTCCTTTCTTTGGTTTTAGAAATTTTTCCCGCTCATCCGAATAACAAATTAATCCTACCTGGCTGGACTCTTTCGCGCCTGAAAGAGCCAGTACTCCACAAATCTCGCTCGAAATATCAAACTTGGTTTTACCTGGAGTGCCAATGTGCTGCGATGCGCTTACGTCCAGAATGAAATAAATGGTTTGCTCTTTTTCTTCTTTAAATGTTTTTACGAAAGTGCCATGCCCCTTAGCAGACACATTCCAATCAATGGTGCGAACATCATCTCCATATTGATAGGGCCTGACATCGTCAAATTCAAGGCCAGTACCCTTAAAGATAGAGTGGAAGTCGCCCTGCATCTGGCTGTTAATAGCCTTCCTGATCTGTATTTCGTATTTGCGCAGTTTTTTCAGCAGCTCTTTCACTCTGGCACTTTTTTAGCAGCCCAAAAATAAGAAATATGACTAATTTCGCACCCTACTTTAGTGACATGCGGCCTCCTAATAAAAAAATACTTGTAATAATACCCGCCCTGTTTTTGGTGGTCGGTTGGTTATGCTCAGGTTGTAATACGGTGGCGACTCCCAAGGATATTCTTCCTCAGGACAAACTCACTAGAATTATGATCGAATTTTACCTCGGGGAGGCCAGGCTCACCAACTATTCCATTCCATATGACTCTGCTCATAAACTTTTCATCCCCTTCGAGGCGTCTGTATTAAAAAAGTATGGCGTTTCAGATTCAACGCTTTCAAGGACGTATCAGTATTATTTTGATCACCCAATTGAATTGGAAAAGATCTACGAAGTGGTGCTTGACTCGCTGAGCCTGCGGGAGCGTAAAGCAACCAGTGCACCACCGATCGCTAAATAAAATGATTTTCCCTTCAGAAATTGAACTGCGATTGGGTTTCGATCAGATTCGATTAAAACTTATAAATTATTGTCAGGGGCCATTAGGTGTGCAGCAAGTGGAGCAGATGAGGTTTTCAGCTAACTATTCAGCAGTTCTTACCTTACTCCGTCAGAATTTAGAATTTAAACTGGTCCTTGAATCCGCAAAGGAATTTCCTTCGACCGTGCATAGCAGCCCTGATGATCATTTCAAGAGAGCCGCCATTGAAGGAAGTTACCTGGAAGAAGAAGCTTTTCAGCAGATCATAAAGTCGTTGCTGATTATTTCAGATTGCAGACAGTTTTTCAAACAGCACCACGAATCATATCCCGAATTATTTAAGATTTCGTCCGTGAGCTTCGATCCGGGAAACCTGATTAAACAGCTCAAAGCGAAGTTTGATGATCATGGATTGGTAAGAGATAACGCAAGTGTTGAGTTAAGTAAGATTAGAAGAAGTTTACACGCTGAACAACTTCGCGTGAAGCGACTGCTGGATCAGCTTTTTCGAAATGCGGCTGATCAGGGTTGGGTGCCCGAAGGTGTTTCGGCCGCTATCCGTGATGGACGATTAGTGATTCCCGTGCTCGCAGAACATAAGCGTAAAATTAAGGGCTTTATAGTTGATGAATCGGCCACCGGGCAAACCGTTTATCTGGAACCCGCAGAAGTATTGGAAGCCAATAATGAAATCAGGGATTTACTTCATGCCGAAAGAAGAGAGATGATAAAGATTTTAAAGGAATTGACTTCATTGCTAAGAATTCATTTGTCAGAGCTATACCCATCCTTTCATTTTCTGGGAGTGATTGATTTCACAAGGGCAAAAGCAAAGTTTGCTATTGACATTCTGGCGGAGATGCCTCATTTGAAAGATCATCCTGACCTCAATTGGCTGCAGGCAAGACACCCACTTCTTTATTTAAGTTTAAAAGGCAAGAGAGAAATTGTTCCTCTCACCATTGATTTGACGAATGAGGATCCATTTCTTTTGATTTCCGGACCAAACGCTGGAGGAAAATCAGTTTGCCTTAAAACGGTAGGTTTGATACAATACATGGTTCAGTGTGGCGTATTGCCCTCCGTGCATGATAAATCTTCAGTGGGAATTTTTAAAAATATCTTTTTGGATATTGGCGATCAGCAATCCATCGAAAATGATTTAAGCACTTATAGTTCACATCTGAAGAATATGAATTTCTTCATTCACCAATCCGATAATAAAACGCTGGTGTTAATGGATGAGTTAGGTTCAGGCACGGATCCTAATTTTGGGGGAGGAATTTCTGAATCAATTTTAACTGAACTCACTCAGAAGAAAGTATGGGGTGTTGCCACGACACACTACTATAATTTGAAATTATTTGCAAGCAATAACACGGGCATTCGGAATGGGGCTATGCAATTCGATTCAAAAAAACTGGAGCCTATGTTTATGCTGGAGATTGGAAAGCCAGGAAGTTCATTTGCTCTGGAGATTGCCCGCAAAACGGGTTTGCCCACTGCCACCCTTAATCGCGCTGAAAAAATTATCGGTACGGAATTGACCGGTCTTGAAACGTTGATGAAATCTGTAGCAGAGGAAAAGCAATTATTGGAAAAGAGAAAACGTGACATTGAACAGCGAGAAAAGAAGCTGAAAGAGACCCAGGCGCATTATCAATCTTTATCGAGTGAATTAGAAGGTAAGAAGAAGGAAATTATCAATAAGGCCAAAGAAGAAGCGTCAACCTTATTAAAAGAGACCAATCGTGAAATAGAGAAGACGATCAGGCACATTCGCGAAAACAAAGCGGAAAAGAAGGAGACACAGAAAGTGAGACAAGGTTTACAATCGCTGGTGTCCAAAGTTCACATCGCTGCTAAAGAATCAGAAAGCAAGAATGAAAAAATCGTGGAGGGAGATAAGGTTCGTTTGATCGGGCAGGAGGTTACAGGTACTGTACAATCAATTAAAGAAGACACTGCTGTAGTTCAGTTTGGAGATTTGCGATCGAGTGTGAAATTGAAGAAACTGGTGCGCAGTGATTTGGTAGATGTGAATCCAACCGTGATACGGGCAAGATCAATGGGTGTTGATATTATGCGTAAGCAATCATCTTTCGTGACTACACTGGACGTAAGGGGTAAAAGGGTAGAAGAAGTAATTCCGGTATTAGATCAATTTATTGATGATGCCCTGTTATTGGGTCATTCTCAACTTAAAATCTTGCATGGCAAGGGTGAAGGTGTTTTAAGAAAAGTGATCAGGGAACATTTGAAAAAAGTAAAACAGGTTGTTTCAATTGCGGACGAACATGTTGAGCGAGGTGGTGATGGCATCACCGTAATAATATTGAAATAAAAAACCCCGCTTAGGGCGGGGTTTGGTATATAAGGTTATCTAACATTAAAGCTTGAATGTGTAAACCCATGCGCCTTTCACCACTCCAGTACGTGAATATCCCGCACCGTTAAATGAAAAGGTAAGTGAGAGCGTTGTCTCCGTAACAGCATAGGTCATAGCCAGCTCATCGGCCGTTCCTTTATCGCGGATCATTTGCGTTTCAACTGAAGAACCAAACTCCCAACTTCCACTGGCTTTCCATGGGCTTAATGAAGGTCTTCCTGTTGTGCTGTATCCGAAAGATGTATTTCCTTTTGTTCCGGTTAATGTTAGTGTAAAACCGGCATAGTCCGCTATTTTATCAACTCCATCCAGGGTAACTGTATTAATTTTCCATGGTTTAGCAAGCTTTGCTAACTGTACGTCTGTAATAGGCTCAGGTTCTGTTTTATCTTTATTGCAGCTTGAATAGGTAAGTAGAACACCAATCAGGCCTATGAGAGAGAGAATTTTAAAAGCTTTCATTTATCGATGGTTTTAAAACAGCTTAAACTTAAGAAAATTGAATCTGTAAAAAAAACGAGCGCACCCGCTTTATGGTAAAAATCAGGGTTTAATAAAGGATTTCACTCGCTAGTAACCCCTCTTGTAGTTTAAAATGTCGATTTTATGTGCGTGGGTCGGATATTCATGATCCTGATTTGATGCGATAAATATCAACGTCTTGTCTGGTACTTTCTCCAGGTGGTTGCTATACCAATCGATTGCTTTATGGTCAAGATTAGTAGTTGGTTCATCCAGAAATAATGCCTTACAGTTTGAGTAGAAAGCCAGTCCTAATTTTAATCGTTGTCGCATACCGGATGAAAAATTAGCAATTGCTTTGTCGCGCGCATGTGACAGATCGAATATCTCTATCACTTCTTCAATGGATCGGTTATCCCGGATTTCTTTAAATGAAAAATGAAATTTCACCATTTCAATCAAAGTAAACTCATCAATCAAATCCATATAGGGCGTAGCGATGGATATGTGTGTAAAGAAATCGGATTGCAAAATCTCGTGATTATCTGATTCATACAAAAGTGATCCTGCACTTTGCACCATTTGCCCCCAGAGCACTTGCAATAAAGTTGATTTGCCAGAACCATTAGGCCCTACAATCGCGTATGCACCGGGAGAATTAAATTCGTAATTGAGGTCTTTAAAAATCCATTCGCGATTAAATCGCTTGCTTAGATTCTTAGCGGTTATCCTCATTCAATCGAAGCTGAGTTGGTGGTGAATCCTTTCATAACTCCACGCTCGCTGGTGCGAATGAAGGAAATAATATAGTCACGTTCTTCACTGTACGTTAATTCACTTTCAACCAGATCGATCGCTTTAGAGTTATTAAGCCCTTTCAGAAAAATATAACGATACACCTCCTGAATCTCACCAATTTTTTCAGGCGTAAATCCCCTTCTTCGTAAACCCACTGTATTAACTCCGGCATAGGTAAGTGGCTCCCGCGCTGCTTTTGTATAAGGAGGAACGTCTTTTCGCACGAGTGAACCTCCGGAGATCATAACGTGCGCACCCACTTTTACAAATTGATGTAGTGCACTGGCTCCTCCAATGATCGCCCAGTCTTCGATGGTGACATGACCTGCCACCTGCACCGTATTGGCAAGAATGCAATTATTGCCAACCATGCAGTCGTGAGCAATGTGTACATAGGCCATCAGCAGGCAATTATTGCCAACCACTGTTTTGAACTTATCGGATGTGCCTTTGCTGATGGTAACATATTCGCGGATTACGGTATTGTCGCCAATGAAAGTCTCTGTATTCTCACCGGCAAACTTCAAATCTTGCGGAACGGCTGAGATGGATGCTCCAGGAAATACCTTTACATTTTTTCCAAGTCGGGCTCCTTCCCAGATAACGGCATTGGGTCCAATCCAACTGTTGTCGCCAATGACCACATTGGATTTGATGGTTGCGAACGGTTCTATTATAACATTATTGCCAATTTTCGCCTCTGGGTGAACGTTGGCTAAGGGAGAATAACTCATGAATCTTTTCGAACTATACTTGCCGTCATAGTGCCTTCACACACGAGCGTATTGCCCACATAAGCACGACCTCTCATTTTCGCGATGCCTCTTTTAATTGGTGCTAACAAATCACATTGAATAACAAGTGTGTCGCCTGGTAACACCATTTTTCTGAAGCGACATTCATCAATACCTAAAAAATAGGTCCAATAGTTTTCAGGATCGGGAACGGTGTTCAACACCAGAATTCCACCTACTTGCGTCATTGCTTCAACTTGCAAAACACCGGGCATTACAGGATTCCCTGGAAAATGACCCTGAAAGAATGGCTCGTTCATGGTCACATTCTTAATTCCGCACACGGTCTCCTGATCGAGGTAAATAACTTTATCAACCAGCAAAAAAGGATAACGATGAGGAAGGGTATTAACAATGTGGTTAATATCCATTACCGGAGGTAAACTAGGATTGTAACGCGGTACTCCCTTCTTATCAGCATCCGCCATTGCTTTCTTTAACTTTTTCGCAAAAGCCACATTGGCTGCGTGACCAGGTCTGGCGGCTAATATCTGTGCCTTCAACGGACGACCCGCTAATGACAAGTCACCTACCACATCAAGCAGTTTATGCCGGGCTGGTTCATTGTTATAGCGCAACTCAATGTTATTAAGTATGCCTTCTTTTTTTACTTCAACTTTAGGTTTTCCAAGCATCTTGGCAATGCTTTCCAGTTCGTGTGCTTCCACAACACGATCCACAATAACAATAGCATTATTTAAATCACCGCCTTTTATCAAATTGTTTTTGTAGAGCATTTCAAGCTCATGCAAAAAACAAAATGTGCGGCAGGATGCTATTTCTTTTTCGAATTGACGGATGTTGGTAATGGAAGCATGCTGACTTCCTAATACAGGTGAGTTATAATCAATCATTACCGTTACCCGATAGTCATCCAGGGGTAATGCAGCGATCTCAACATTGCGAGCGGCTTCGCGGTAAAAAATACTATCCTGAACTTCAAAAAAATCGCGCAAGGCATTTTGTTCTTCCGCTTCAGCCTCTTTCAACACATTCACAAACTGGATAGAACTACCATCCATGATGGGTGCTTCGGGGCCATCCAATTGAATTAATACATTATCAATCTCCAATCCAACGCAGGCAGCAAGAGTGTGCTCAATGGTACTTACTCGCGCCCCGCTTTGTTCAATGGTTGTTCCGCGAGAAACATCCACCACACGATCACAGTCGGCATCAATAATGGGAGACCCCGGCAAATCAATCCGCTGAAATTTGATTCCATGATTCGGCTTGGCCGGCAGGAATGTCATATTGGTTTGAACGCCTGTGTGGAGGCCCACTCCTGAAAGCGTAACCGATTTCTTAATCGTCTGCTGCTTATGGTTTAAACTCATATTAAAAAAGTGTGCAAAGTTAACCTCGAATATGGGGAATATCAAGAAAGCTCATAAATAGGCTAATTGTGCACGTTTTGAAGAATTTTACTGCCCTATTGGTTTAACCTTAGGATTATTAAGATCCGTCTTGAGCGTTTTCTGCCACTGAATCTGGCACTCCAATCATTTTTTTCTCAAGTTGCCTTAACCTGTAATTAAGATCTGGCAACTGCTTAAAAACTGCATAGGATCTGAAAAATTGCTTGACATCCAACACCGGAGAACCAAGTAGGCGTTGGCCTTCTTCTGTAGACTTTCCGATGCCAGCCTGAGCACCAACACTCGTGTTGTTGGCGATCACCAGGTGACCGGCAATTCCAACCTGACCAGCAATCACACAATTTTCTCCAATCTTAGTTGAACCGGATATGCCCGTTTGGGCAGCGATCACTGTATTCTTTCCTATTTCAACGTTATGAGCAACCTGAATCAAGTTATCCATTTTAACTCCTTTACGGATAATGGTTGAGTCACCAAATAAAGTGGCGCAATCAATGGTTGTGTTGGCGCCAATGGTCACATTGTCTTCGATCAATACATTACCTAATTGCGGAATGGTTTTATAGGTACCGTCTTCTTGCGGGGCAAATCCAAAGCCATCACTTCCAATCACGGTGCCTGAATGAATAACACAGTTTGATCCCACACGACTGCCTGCGTATAATTTTACATTGGGATGAAGAATGGTATTGTCACCAATAATTGAGTTGTCGCCCACAAAGACCTGCGGATATATTTTTACATGATCACCAATCTTCACATTGCTTCCAATGTAAGAGAAAGCACCGCGGTAAATATTTAACCCTATAGTTGAGTTCTCGCCAATAAAGGATGGCTGTTCAATACCGGTTTTTTGAAATGAAATTAATTTATGATACTCTTCCAGCAATGCCGTGAAACTTAAGTAAGGATCCTCCACACGAATCAGTGCGCAGGTAATATCTTTTTTAGCCTGAAAATCTTTTTTTACAATTACAGCGCTTGCCTGGGTAGTATAAATGTACTGCTCATATTTGGGATTTGATAAAAAGGCGATCTGTCCTTTTTTGGCGTCTTGAATTTTCGCCAACATATTGATCTTTTCAGATCCATCTCCGGTCACTTCTCCGCCCAGCATGGCAGCAATTTGCGAGATGCTAAACTCCATAATTATTGAATGGGTGATTTAGGTGTAGTATGCTGACTTTCAATTTGGGGTTGAAAATGACCATCTACAAAGATACATTTTTGGGCCAGCATAAATAGTTTTTTTCCACGATTTTGCTGATCGCCTTGATGCTGGGAAGATCAGACGCGTGAGCGATGTCTACCACTTCACCTTGTTTCGTTAAAATATTAATTGATTTTCCACCCGACACATAGGCTTCATTGCTGACAGTGCCATAGGAGAAAAGGTAATTTGTTTCGTTTCGAAGAATACCGAAAACCTGGTGGATTTCCTGTCGCACTTTTTCTACCATGGCCTTGCGGATTGGATCGGTTGAGAGAATGATTTGGAATAATTCACGCACCATTAATCGATTACACAAGCCCGATAAAATCGGGTCAGGATGACTTCTCCAGAACTTCATGGCTCCCCACACATCGTGATCATCCATCTGCCCGAAAGCATCTAGCAATTCGGGTTGTTGACTGAAATCTTCTATCGTGTACGAATTAGTTAGTAAACCTTTCAGAGCCGGAGAAGCAACAAGGTCTTCACCTGCCCGCAAAAGGTACTGTGCTCTTCGAATAATGTTCACCATCATGCGTTCAGCACTCAAGGCTGTTTTGTGCAAGTACACTTGCCAATACATGAGCCTTCGTGAGTGCAGGAAACTTTCAATGCTATATATCCCCTTTTCTTCTACTACCAGTTCATCGTTATGGACCGAGAGCATCGAGATGATTCGATCTACACCAACGGTTCCTTCCATCACTCCGGTGAAAAAGCTGTCTCTCTTTAAGTAATCAAGGCGGTCGATATCAAGCTGACTGCTGATCAATTGATGAAAAAATTTTCGGGGATATGTGTTTCTGAAAAAACTCATCGCCAATTCCAACGCGCCATTAAATTGCTTATTCAATGTTTTCATGAAAAGAAAGGATAGGCTTTCATGATGTACTTCCTGCAATAAGGTTTCTTCCAGGGCGTGCGACAATGGTCCGTGGCCGATATCATGAAGTAAAATGGCAATGAGCGCGGCCTCTTCTTCCTGGTTACTGATTTCTATTCCTTTTAAGCGCAGGTTCTTGATGACTTTATCCATCAGATGCAAAGCACCCAACGCATGATGAAAGCGTGTGTGTTGAGCCCCAGGGTAGACCAGGTTACTTAAGCCTAATTGTTTAATGTATTGGAGTCGCTGAAAGTAGGGATGTTGAATCAGATCATAAATCAGTTCATTCTGAATAGAGATGAACCCATACACCGGGTCGTTAATGATTTTCTTTTTGTTCAATCGATCAGGGAAGATTGCGGTGAATGATGTAAATTAGACAGATTTTTTTAAACGATTTCCATGCAAAGATATAGCATTTTGTGGGCGGATGATGAGATTGATTTGTTGAAGCCCCATATTTTGTTCCTGCAACAGCGGGGATATGATATTACTCCTGTAAACAATGGCTCTGACGCTGTTGAGTTAAGTGAATCCAGGCATTTTGATATCGTGTTTCTTGACGAACATATGCCAGGAATGTCTGGCCTTGAAGCTCTTGCGTTGATAAAAAATAATAAGCCGAATCTTCCAGTGATAATGATCACCAAAAATGAGGAAGAACTGATTATGGAAGAGGCGATTGGCGCCAAGATTGACGATTATCTCATCAAGCCAATCAACCCCAGTCAGATACTGCTCGCCATCAAGAAAATCCTGGATAATAAACGGCTCGTAATTGAAAAAACGAACCTTAATTATCAGCAGGACTTCAGGAAGATCAGCATGGCTTTTATGGATGACATGAATCACGAGCAGTGGGCTGATATCTATAAGAAACTTGTCTTTTGGGAACTTCAGATGGATGATGCCGATAACCGGGATATGGGCGAAGTGTTGGAGATGCAAAAGGTTGAAGCCAATCTGAATTTTTGCAAGTTCATTAAACGCAATTATGAGAGTTGGTTGAATAACCCCAACATAGAAAAACCCATGTTGTCGCATCAGATCATGAAAAAGAAAGTATTTCCGGAATTGAAATCCGGAGAATCTACTTTTTTTATTTTGATTGATAATCTTCGCTACGATCAGTGGAAAGTAATTGAGCCGATATTGGCAGAATACTTTAACGTAGCAAAAGAAGAGACCTATTACTCCATACTTCCGACCACCACGGCTTATGCACGCAATGCGATTTTTTCGGGTATGTTGCCCTCCGAAATGGCAAAAGTGCATCCTGAACTCTGGGTAGGTGAGGATGAAGATGAATCGAAGAATAATTTTGAAGATGAATTTCTGGCTAAGCAGATCAAGAAAAATAATTTATCCATCAAGTTCTCCTACAATAAAATCAAAAAACTGGAAGAAGGTCGTGATCTGGCGGATTCCGTCAATAATCTTTTTCACAATGATCTTAATGTGATTGTCTACAACTTCGTTGATATGCTTTCCCATGCACGTACGGATATGGCTATGGTACGCGAGTTGGCTCCGGACGAGGCTGCTTATCGATCCATTACCAAATCCTGGTTTATGCATTCGCCATTGTTGGAAATCATTAAGAAAATTGCCGATAAAAAATCCAAAGTGATTATCACCACCGATCATGGAACCATCCGCGTTAAGCGTCCTTTCAAAATCGTTGGCGACCGTGCTGTAAATAGCAATTTACGCTACAAGCAGGGAAAAAATCTTGGATATGAAGGTGATAAAGTGATGGAGGCATTGAAACCTGAACGCTATTTCCTTCCTAAAACAAATGTTTCTACCTCGTATGTCTTTGCTATCGAGGATCAGTTTTTTGCTTATCCGAATAACTACAATTACTACGTGAATTTCTATAAGGATACATTCCAGCACGGGGGAGTGAGCCTGGAAGAGATGATCATTCCTTTTATTTTTTTAACTTCGAAGAATGAGTGATGAGCTGAGGTCGGTAGGTTTACATCCACTTTATTTAGACGATTTACCAACCGCTGCAGCCGAATTGATCAGAGAAAGTGAGGGGCTTCCGGTGTGGTTGCTAAAAGGTGAGATGGGTGCTGGCAAAACTGCGTTAGTGAAACAGATTGTGAATCAGTTAGGTGTTAAGGCAGTGGTAGCGAGTCCAACGTTTTCAATTATTAATCAGTATGGAAGTCCGGAAGGATTGATTGTTTATCATTTTGATTTGTACCGGTTGAAAAGTGAATTGGAAGCTTTTGATATTGGGTTGGAGGAATACCTTAACTCCGGAGATATATGTTTGATTGAATGGCCGGAAAAACTTGAACGGTTGCTGCCAGATCAATACTTTGAAGTGCAAATTCAACCGTATGATTCTTTGAGAAGGAAAATTTATTATCGCAGGCATGACTGAAAAGAAAAAGAGCGGATTTGAAACCTTGGCTAAATCCAGCCTGTATCCGCAAGAGGAAATGTTAAAAGTAAAGAAGAGTAAGCACTCCTTTTTTATAGGTCTCCCCAGAGAGATTTCCTTACAGGAAAATCGATTAAGTCTCACGCCAGATGCGGTAGCCTTATTGGTAAACAATGGCCATGAGGTGTGGGTGGAGACCATGGCCGGTGAAGGCTCTAAATTCTCGGATAAACAATACAGCGAGGCGGGTGCTAAAATTGCCTATTCGGTGGAGGAGCTTTATAAAGCAGAAATCATTCTTAAAATTGAACCCCCTACCATCGATGAGATCGAGTATTTCAAGCCTGGGCAGACGCTGATATCCGCACTTCAAATGGGAAATCTAAAGCAGGAGTGCGTCAATGCCCTGCTTAAAAAGAAGGTGACGGCCCTGGCCTACGAATTCATTGAGGATAAGGTGGGTGGCATGCCCATCGTGCGTGCTATGAGTGAGATTGCCGGAAGCACAGTGATGCTTATTGCCGCTGAATATTTAAGTACAGTCAACAAAGGAAAGGGAATTATTCTGGGTGGAATCACGGGAGTACCGCCTACCAAAGTAGTAATTATCGGTGCCGGAACCGTGGCCGAATATGCGGCACGTGCAGCACTTAGCCTTGGTGCTGAAATACAAGTCTTTGATAATCATCTTTACAAACTGAGAAGAATAAAACACACGCTTGGACACCAGTTTTATACTTCTACTATTGATACCATAACACTTAGTCAGAGCCTGGAACATGCCGATGTTGTCATTGGTGCATTACGTGCTGAAAAGGGAAAAGTAAGACACGTGGTTTCTGAGGATATGGTGAGTAAAATGAAACCTGATTCCTTGATCATTGATCTTAGTATTGACCAGGGCGGATGTATTGCTACCTCCGAAATCACCAGCCTGAACAAACCGGTGTTCCGGAAGTATGATGTGATTCACTATTGTGTTCCCAATGTTGCCTCACGGGTTGCAAACACAGCGACAACGGCCCTAAGCAATATTTTCACCCCAACTATTCTGCGCGCAGCTGAAGAGGGTGGAATCGAAGAAATGATTTTCTCTCACAAATGGTTTATGAAAGGCGTTTACACGTACAAAGGAAATTTAACAAATGAATCGGTGGCTCGAAAGTTTGGAATGAAATTTAAGAACATCGAATTATTATTGGCTGTGCGTGTGTAGCAAGCTAAAATAAACTCTCTGGATTTAAACGTGAGTTTGAGCTTAATATTTAAGAGCGGAATACATTACAATAAATTCTTCAATGCTTCTTCATACGACTTGATCTTCATTTCTGCATCTTGTTTTTTCTTTCGTTCTATTTCGATAACCTGTGGCGGGGCACTGTTCACAAATTTTTCATTGGAAAGTTTCTTATCCACTGATGCCAGGAACCCACGCTGGTATTCCAGTTCTTTCAAAATATTTTCACGCTCTTTTGCGGCATCAATTTTTCCGTCTAATGGAATGAAAAATTCGGTCGACTTTATAACAAAGCCAGAGGCGTTGGCAACTTTTTCTGTGTTGAACGAAATTTCATTCAGATTAGAAAGTTTGTTAATGATTGGCCAGAAAGAATGAATCAAATTCTGATCACCAGACTTTACAATCAACTTCAAAGATTCTTTAGGCGATAGGCCCTTACCGTTTCTGAAGTTTCTGATTTCACCAATAATTTCAAAAGCATAGGCACATTCAGTAATGATATTTTCATTAGGTGTTTTTGCTTGTGGCCATGGTGAAACAATCAAACAATCTTTTGAATCCCGATCCTTCAATTCATGCCAAAGCTCTTCAGTAATAAAAGGCATAAAGGGATGAAGCACTTTTAAAATACGTTCAAAGAAGTCAATCGTACTTGCCAAGGTTTCCTTATGAATGGGCTTACCAAATTCAGGTTTTACCATTTCCAGGTACCACGCACAGAAATCATCCCATATTAGTTTATAGGTGGTTAGCAAGGCATCGGATATTCTGAACTTAGCATAATGATCTTCCAATTCTGTTAATGCCTGATTGAGTCTTGATTCAAACCACCCAATGGCAACCTTATCAGTTTCAGGAATATCTCCTTCATAAGTTTCCCAGCCATTAACCAACCGGAAAGCATTCCAGATTTTATTGGCAAAGTTTCTTCCTTGTTCGCAGAGTTTTTCATCAAACGGTAAATCATTGCCAGCTGGTGAACTAAACAACATTCCGGTGCGAACACCATCGGCACCGTACTTTGTAATTAACTCAAGTGGGTCAGGGGAGTTGCCTAACGACTTCGACATTTTTCTGCCAAGTTTGTCTCGCACAATTCCGGTGAGATATACATGCTTGAAGGGCATTTCTCCACGATATTCATAGCCAGCAATAATCATTCTCGCCACCCAGAAGAAGAGAATTTCAGGTGCCGTTACTAAGTCGTTCGTTGGATAGTAATAGTTTAAATCTGCGTTGCCTTTGTTGTTTTTTGGATCCTTGAAAATAGAAGTATCAAAAACAGCCATTGGCCATAGCCAACTTGAGAACCACGTATCCATTACGTCAGTCTCTTGTTTGAGTGATGTGATTGTGCTGGCTGAATTTTTCTGTTTGTATAGATTGATTGCTTCTGCTTCCGTTTTAGCAACGATATAATCACCCTTGTCATCATACCAGGCCGGTATGCGATGGCCCCACCACAACTGCCGTGAGATGCACCAATCACGTACGTTAGCCATCCAGTGATGGTAGGTGTTTTTAAATTTTGAGGGGATCAGGTTGATGGTATCATTCATCACGTTCGCTAAAGCGGGCTTTGTGATGGTATCCATCTTTAAAAACCATTGTAGTGAAAGACGAGGCTCGATCACTGCGTCTGTACGTTCCGAGTGGCCTACATTGCTTTTGTAATCTTCAACCTTTGCCAGAAAACCTTTCGCATCTAGTTCTTTAGCAATTTTCTTTCGTGCAACAAAACGATCTTCACCAATATAGATTTGCGCTTTTGAATTTAACGTACCATCCTCGTTGAGAATGTCGATGATTTCGAGGTTGTGCTTCTTCCCCAACTCGTAGTCATTCATGTCATGAGCAGGTGTAACTTTCAAACAACCTGTCCCAAAATCCATGGTCACATACTCATCTTCAATGATGGGAATACTTTTGCTGATCAAAGGAATTTGAACACGCTTACCTTTTAAATCCTTAAACCGTTCATCATTTGGATTAATGCATATGGCGCTATCTGCCATAATCGTTTCTGGTCGCACGGTGGCAATGGTGACAAACTGATCCGGGTGATCAACTAGAGGATACTTAATATAGTACAACTTCGACTGAACATCCTTGTAATTGACTTCATCATCCGACAAGGCAGTTTTTCCTGCGGGATCCCAATTCACCATGCGCAGTCCCCGATAGATATATCCTTTCAGGTGAAGGTCGATGAATACATCGATCACCGCCTCATAATAATCCGGGTCCATCGTAAACTTCGTGCGACTCCAATCGCAGGAGGCGCCAAGTTTTTTCAATTGTTCCAGAATAATGCCGCCATATTTTTCCTTCCATTCCCATGCGTATTTCAGAAATTCATCTCTCGTAAGATCCGACTTCTTAATTCCTTTCTCGCGTAGCATGGCCACTACTCGTGCTTCCGTGGCTATGGACGCATGGTCAGTGCCAGGTACCCAGCAGGCTTCTTTTCCTTGCATCCGCGCTTTGCGCACTAATACATCCTGAATGGTATTATTAAGCATGTGCCCCATGTGAAGCACACCGGTTACATTGGGTGGAGGAATTACAATGCAGTAGGGTTCTTTATCTGGGTTTGGTTCGGAATGAAAGAATCCCTGATCCATCCAGTATTGATACCATTTATCTTCAACTTCGACAGGATTGTATTTGGTGGAAAGCGCCATAAAACTTAGCTAATAAGACCGCAAAAATAGGAAAAGGGAATGAATGGAGACTTCTATTTTTTGATTGAAAATGGACGGAATGATGCTAAACTCCCATTCTTATTCTCCATGAGGAAGGATATAAATTATTAATCCGATTGCCGAGGAGATTCACCCACCCAAGCGGGTTTTCTTTATAATTAACCAAAGCGAATCCTTTTCTTTCATCATCAAGTACAAAGTTTTCTTTTCGGAGAAATGACAAGGCCTGCTCCAGGCTTAAATTAATTTGTTGAAAATGGTCCTTGTTAAGATAAACCGAAAGAGCAAAGGCATGTTCAGGAATAAGTTTTTCATGCTTTACTTCAGCTACGGCAGTTCCTTTGGTGATGATGTTTAATTGATCTGCAAGAAATTGAACATTCTCATACTGTTGCGCTGGTATAGCAATCAACAAATTTTCCTGTTGGATGAAATGGAAACGGTCGGAGTGAAGCAGCCAGTTACTTAGTTGTTCGGTTATTTTTTTTGACGCTGAATAGAATCTCTTTTTTGATTTAGTCCTTACTTCTCGTGAAGTTGATTTTTTCCTTAAGACTGAAATAAAGAAACCTTCGCCCTTGACTTTGTGTGGGTAACACCGGTAGCCAATTGCATTTTCTTTTTGGATGGTTTCCACCCCCCATCCTTGATCTAGTGAAAGCGGAATAAATTCAAACTCTCCTTGCTGCGCCAACCAGATTAAGTTGTTCTCATTTTCTTGCTCATTGAAAGTGCAGGTGCTATAAATAAGTATGCCATTTTCCTTTAAGGATGGAAGTACATCATTCAAAATTCTTCGCTGGCGTGATGAGCAAAGTTGAACATTGTCTGACGACCATTCATTCATGGCGTCAGGATCCTTTCTGAACAACCCTTCACCGGAACATGGTGCATCTATTACTATGATATCAAAGTATCCTTCCAATTTTTGAAAATCCTTCGGGTCGTTGCACGTCACCAGCACGTTTGGACGTCCCCATTTTTGAATGTTCTCTGAAAGGATGGAAGCCCGGGAGCGAATTACTTCATTAGCGATTAATAGCGACTCTGAGTTTATTAAGCTTAAGATATGTGTCGATTTGCCGCCTGGTGCAGCACTCAAATCGAGCGCACGCAAAGGAGTTGTCAAATCCGATGATTGCACAAGCGCTTGTTCAAGCAACATCGAACTAGCTTCCTGAACATAATAAGCCCCGGCATGAAAACGAGGATCCAACGTGAAAGAAGGGCGTTCACTTAAGTATCTCCCATATCGGCTCCAGGGTATAGCATCTCCTTTTAGCTCGCATGGTTTGGAGGGATTAAGCCGTATGCTTACAGGAGATGGTTGATCTAGGCTTGCGATAAAGTCTGAATAACTTGCTCCCAGTTCAGTGAGCATCCTTTCCTGAAACTCTTTGGGCAAACTTGGTGAGTTTTTCATTTCAGCGAGAAAAATAAGCACTAATTTTGAGTTCTATGGTAAATGCTAATGATCCGAAATTAAAAAGTTGGGTAGCGATAGCCAAAGGTTCTGATTTTCCTATCCAGAACTTACCCTTTGGGATTTTTAAAACCGATTATTCTCCACCCAGTGCAGGTGTAGCCATTGGCGATTATGTGCTTGATTTAGTTTATCTCCATGAAAATGGTTTTTTGGATGGACTTGGATTGCCGCCAAGAGTTTTCAGCCAAAGGGAATTGAATGGCTTTTTGGCTTTAGGACGAAAAAAAGGACGAGAAGTAAGACAGAGAATTTCAGAATTGTTGCGTTATGACAATGACGAATTAAAGTCGAACGTAGCCGCGCGCGAATTATCGCTCATCCACATGAAAGAAGTGGAGATGCAATTGCCGATTAAGATTGGTAACTATACTGATTTCTACAGCAGTGAAGAGCATGCATTTAATGTAGGTTCCATGTTTCGCGATCCTAAAAATGCATTACTTCCAAACTGGAAACATTTACCGATCGGTTATCATGGTCGCGCTTCCTCCATTGTTGTATCAGGAACAGCCATTCATCGGCCAAAAGGTCAGATAAAGCCAGCGGATTCAGAGTTACCTGTTATCTGTCCTTCTCAAAAGCTTGATTTTGAACTGGAGGTAGCGTTTATAACCTGCTCTGAAACAAAGTTAGGATCGTCCATTTCGATAAAGGATACAGAAGATCACATTTTTGGACTGGTACTTTTTAACGATTGGTCAGCAAGAGATATTCAGCAGTGGGAGTATGTTCCTCTTGGTCCTTTTTTAGGGAAGAATTTTGGTTCAACTATGTCGCCATGGATCGTAACGCTGGACGCCATGGAACCCTTTCGTGTCAAAGGTCCTGAGCAATTTCCTCACGTACTTCCTTATTTGTCAATTGATGGAGAAAAGAATTTTGACTTAACGCTTGAGGTACTTCTTGAGGTAAAAAAATCTGAACGCACCACGGTATGTCGCACTAATTTCAAATACATGTATTGGAATATCAACCAGCAATTGGCACATCACACCGTCAATGGCTGCAATATTCAGGTGGGCGATGTGTATGCTTCCGGAACGATCAGCGGGCCCTCGCCAGGTTCTTTTGGTTCCATGCTGGAGCTTTCGTGGAATGGTCAGCGACCGCTTAAATTATCGAATAATACAGAGCGTAAATTTCTTGAAGATGGAGATACCGTTATCATGAAGGGACACGCTGAGAGAGATGGAGTGCGAATAGGATTCGGTGAATGCACCGGAGAAATTTTAGCTTGCAATTAGGCGTGATGGTTACGATTAACCCAAAGAAATGCCGGCATCATGGCTGGCATTTTATCAAGGATATTTTTGATTCTAATGTTTAGTCCCGGTAAAGCACCGCTTTCACAGCCTTTACTGTCTTAGCAACATTGGGGAGAATAACTTCAATTAGTGTTGGAGCATATGGAAGAGGAACGTCAAGGCTGTTTATTCTATAAATAGGCGCATCGAGATAATCGAAGGCATGTTTCTGAATATGATAAGTGATCTCCGTTGCAATAGAGGATAACGGCCATGCTTCCTCCACAATAACTAATCGGTTGGTTTTCTTTACGGATTCCACTACAGCCGCATAATCAATCGGACGGACTGAGCGAAGATCAATTACTTCAGCAGAGATTCCTTCCTTCTCCAATTCCTGGGCGGCAGCGAGAGCTACCTTCATGATTTTGCCAAACGAAACGATCGTCACATCGGTGCCGCTTCTTTTGATATCGGCCAAGCCAATAGGAATTAAATATTCTTCAACAGGCACTTCACCCTTGTCGCCATACATCATCTCAGATTCCATGAAGATAACCGGGTCATTGTCGCGTATAGCAGTCTTTAAAAGACCTTTTGCATCGTATGGTGTATAGGGAACCACAACCTTTAAACCAGGAGTATTAGCAAACCAGTTTTCAAAGTTTTGAGAGTGCTGAGCTCCTAATTGTCCAGCATTACCGGTGGGGCCGCGAAATACCATTGGAATATTGAACTGTCCACCTGACATAGAGTACATTTTGGCGGCAGCATTTATCACCTGATCAATAGCAACCAGCGAAAAGTTGAAGGTCATAAATTCTACGATTGGCCTCAGTCCATTCATGGCAGCACCGACAGCAATTCCACCAAATCCAAGCTCAGCAATAGGAGTATCTATTACCCGGTCTGGTCCAAACTCGTCCAGCATTCCCTGGCTTACTTTGTACGCACCATTATATTCTGCTACTTCCTCACCCATGAGTAATACCTTTGGGTCCCTTCTCATTTCTTCGTTCATTGCCTCACGAAGTGCCTCTCTGAATTGAATTTCTCTCATAGCTGACGTTTGTTTGGAAAGCCCGTAAAAATAGGTATCTGGAATTACAGGTTAAAATGTTAGTCAGATTTTTTCCCAATTACTACAAGGGATGGATAATAAAAAAACCCCGGTAAAGCCGGGGTTTTTTTATTATTTGGGAAAACTCAATTACTTCAATGCACTGCGGAACGCCTCAGTAGCTGTGAATTTTGCGAATTCAAGATCAGTAAGCGCCTTGTCTTTAAGCGATGAATCAATCTTAACTGCATTGCTTAAGTTACTTACCACTGCATCACCACTTCCCTGACGGGCAGCGGCCACGGCAGCACCGTAGTAAGCTAATGCAAAATTGCTGTTTTTACGTGAAGACTCTGCGAAGGAAGAAGCTGCGTTACTGTAGTCTTTGTTCAGCAACTGAGCCAATCCTTTGTTGAAAAGATTAATATAAGTATCAGTAGCGGATGATGTAGAACTTACAGCACTGCTATAGTTAGCCATATAGATTTCAGAAGCACCTTTCACACCGTTTACTCCACGGGTTACTTCATTGTTGGCACCACGAAGGGCTTTAGAAGCATAGCTATAAGCTTTGTACGGATTACCTTTCCAAAGTGCAATACTTGCCTGGTTAGCATTCACTTCAGGAGTTTCCTGAATTTTGGCAGCAATGTCAAATTGAGCCGCAGCCTTATTACCTAAGTCAGCAGCGCGTGATGGATTTTCTATGGCCATTTGAAGATAGGCAGCACCTAAGTTGTTGTGTGCAGTCCAGTTTGTGCCATATTTTGTAGCGGCTTCGTAGATCGCTGCTTTCTCTTCGAGAGAAGGTGTTAGCGTTGCAGAATACATTAGCTCATCAAAGCTAAGTGCATCTGTGCCAGCTTCGCCCTTTGAGATTTGCTTAGCCAATACTGAAATCTCTGCATCTGTCTTCTTAACCTTCAGCGTCAGGATCTCTGTTTTAGCAGCACGTAAGCCAGGATAAACATCTTTGAATACCTTATTATAGGTCTTCAGTTTTTTCATTTGCTTTTCCTGATCTTCAAAAGAACCACCTGCATTGATGATGTCCAAATAGGCAGATTTTTCATCTGCAGTGATACCTTCGTAAGCAGCCAGCGCTGTTTTGAATTCGGTCCAATCATCAACGATTGGCTTAAGGATGAATTTAATTTCATCAGCCATTCCCTGGTAGTCATACTTCTTCATTTCCTCACGATAGTATTTTTCAATGGCTTTAGCACGCTCTTCAGAAAGTTTGGTGTTAACACGTTCAGCACCTTCAGGAGAGTGGGTACCGGTAATAGTTACGGTACGTGTTACGTTCTTGGAAGCAATGAAGGCATCCAACTGCTTTCCTTGATCAGCTTTGATTTCAGTTTTTCTTAGGACGGACTTACCTCTTTCAAAAATGAAATCAGGGATTACAACCGGGATAAGTTCTTCCTGATTGTTATATGAGTGAGCTGCGAAGGCAGCGTAATATGAGTTTTGAACTAATTTTGATGTAGTAATGATACCGGTTGCCAATGGCATACGAGGAGTAGTCTTTGACTTGGTTCCTTTTGATGCAACACCCTGTACTTCTACCGTGCCAACTCTGTAAGCATCTTTGTAGGGGAATGAAAAGGCTTTGCTAACCTTAGTCTGTTCAGTGCTGCTGTTAGGATAATCCTCAGCTTTTAATGCTAATGGCTCCAGCGCAAGCTCGCTTTCTCCATACTTATAAAAAGTATTTAGCGTGTAAACAGTGCCCTTTTTAAGCATTTTAACTGGAAGGTTTCCAGACAAATCCATCTTAACAGTATCTTTATGAACTTCAAGAGGATTTGGATTGATTTCTAATTTTTGTTCTTTGGCAGCCTTGATCATCTGGGGAAGGGTACAGCTGGAGAAGCTGAGCGACCCTATGATCAGCATAGCGTAAAATAATTTTCTCATGGATATAGAATTTAAGGTTTCCTAAACGAGGTGCAAATTTAGCCTTTGGCCCTGTTTTTTTTGCAATTATAGTTAAAAAATTTACACTTATAAGGATTAGAATAGCGTATATGCGGCTTATATTTGCTGAGGGAAATTATTGTCGATAAACAGGCTTTAACTCAGGTAAACGGTAAGTGAGATTGTTCTAAAGCAAACGAATTATGACTGGTTTAATCGATCGTCTTCAACTTTTTTTTGAAAAACATGCTTTCGGAGTTTGCACTGCTCTGGGTGAAAAGATGGGCATTGCCACATCGTCTATCCGTTTGTTCTTTATTTATACCTCATTTTTGACCTTTGGTTCGCCAATAATTATATACTTATCGTTGGCTTTTATCATGAATATGAGGTCCCATTTGAGGAAACGCAGTACGATTTGGGATTTTTGAGGGCTTTTTACTTCAAATCCGTATATTTCCTTCTACGGAAAATAAAATATTGAAGTGGAAGTAGCTTCCGATAAATTCCTGTATGATTTCTGGTTCGTCTACCCTTTGTTTGATTACCCCTCTTTATAAGGTCTGATTTCAAATTCTTAAAGAATGCCAGGTGGGCTGATAGTACAGCTTTGGCATCCGATGGCTTATTACTTGCCAGAAAAAGCAAGGCAGCAAACCAATCGAGTGTTAGGCGAATCGGTAGCTTCCAGCGTAATTCGCCCGCTGGCAAATTCTTTACAAGCAGACTTAATCCATTTCTAAAATTGAGATGTGTCTTTTTAGGGTTTGAAGTAGAGAGCGTTCCACCACCAACATGAAAAACTTTGCTTTCCCCCTGATAGTAGACTTTATAACCCTCCCGATTAAGCCGCCAGCATAGATCGATCTCTTCCATGTGTGCAAAAAAACCCTCGTCAAATCCTCCTGACTTCTTAAAATCTTCACTTTTAATAAAAAGGCATGCCCCTGAAGCCCAGAATACCTGTCGGGTATCATCGTATTGACCGTGATCTTCTTCAAGGTGGGAGAAGATTCTGCCGCGGCAGAAAGGATAACCCAACGTATCGATGAAGCCACCGGCTGCCCCGGCATATTCGAACTTATTCTTTTCGTGGAAGGATAAAATTTTTGGTTGTGCAGCTGCGATGGTAGTATCACTTTTTAAAAGATTGATAACGGGCTCGATCCAACGTGCAGTAACTTCTACATCGGAGTTGAGCAACACAAAAAAGGTTGCTTCGATTTTCTGAAGAGCATAATTGTAGCCTCCGCAATAACCCCTGTTTCGGTCAATTTTTAACACCTCAACATGAGATGCGAATTCAGATTCTATTAATGGAATGGAATCATCCGTTGAAGCATTATCAGCAACAATGATTTTTGCGTTACCACTGTATTGAATGACATTGGGAAGAAACTGTTTTAGAAAATTTCTTCCGTTATAATTCAGGATGACAACCGCTACTTCGGTCATCCCATCAGGTTGCTTAAGTCCATGCCTGGTATGTTGGGCAATAACCCTTCTGTAGCTTTTTTCAGTTCTTCTTTGGCCAATACATCGGCTTCTTCAGAGGCCTTATTCACGGCTGCAACTACTAAGTCCTGTACTAAGACTTTATCTTCTGCTTTGAGGATGATTGGATCTATATCAATCGCGATGACTTGCTTTTTACCATTTACTGTAGCGCGTACCATACCGCCTCCAGATTCTCCCGAAACTTTTATGTGAATCAAATTGTCCTGGGCTTCCTTCATTCTTTGTTGCACTTCTTTCATCTTGCCCATCATTTTCATCATGTCAAACATAATCGTAAGGTTTAATTGATTGTAGAATTGTCAAAGGTAAATGTTTTGATGCGAAGTAATGAAAATCAGGGGTGATCAGTTCGTTTTCTTAAGAATTACCACGGTGCCTTCGCGGGAGAAATTTCTACCTGCCATATCTGAGATCTTTGCGATCCATACATAGGTTCCCTCTGGCATAGATCGTCCACCTTGCTTCCCATCCCAGGCGACACTCTTATCAGTGAAAAAAATCATGGTCCCCCATCGGTCAAAAATTTTGAGTTCCATTTTTACTATGTATTGACCAAATACTGAAAACGTTTCGTTTTCAACCGGACCGGTGCCATCGGGGGTAAAAGCGGTTGGGTAAAAAAGGTTTGCTTCTTTTGTAACTACCTCTTGATTGGAAATAGAAGTAGTAAGGCCAACTTCATTGGCTACTGCCACCACTCGATATTGAACGACCTGGTTTGTTAAGTCCAGTTGATCATCGACAAACACAGAGTCCGTACCAACATTGGTGGTACTCATTAAACCTCCGCTTCGATCAAATTTCTGGACACTATAATTCTTCACACCATTTTTCCATCCTTTTAATTGTGACCATCGAAGTGTGATGACATTCTTTTTATCTACGGCAAATGATAGGCGCATTGGACAAATCAAAGTTCCCTGTTGACTCGTGTTGTCGCACAAGTCTGAGTAGTTTATTCGATAGCAGGAATTTGACCCGGTCGTGTAGTCCGCATCTGAAAATTCTTTATTTGAAGTTGTGCCGAGTTCACTGAATGTTCCACCGTTTTGTGAGCGAAGTATGGTGTATTCAAACGGCTTAAATAGCGGATCTTGTTTCCAGGTTAGGGTAACGCCATCGGCTGATACCACTGATGAGGTATTATTAATGGGTGAAGGACTTGTTGTGGTGAATGCTTCGCCACACTTTTCAAGAGAAATACTTTGAGCACCGTTTGCATAGACATTCACTACCTGGTAACAGTAGTTAGTTTTACACACCACATCGACATCATTGAAAACCATTGGTGCACCCGGTATTTGTGAGTAGGTGACGCCATCCCTTTGCACATCGGTGGTGATCACTCCCGCCCCTGAAGTCGCCCAAGTGAGTTTATTCACTCCACTTTGAATGGCGAGATCGAAATTCTGACTGCATACGGGGAAGGAATACGTATTCGTGTTGGTGCACGGATCAAAGGAACTTAAACGGAAACAATAATAATTATCTTCTACAGTCAGATTAGGCACTGCGGCCGAATTAACACCATATAAAGTTTGAAATTGCTGAAAGATGTTGGAGTTGTTCACTGCAATTTCAAGCTTGAATTGCACATTGGTGTAGGGTGTGAAGTCAATCTTCAGCTGCCCTGCATTAACGGCTGTAAGAGTATTGATCTGAGGCACTGGTAAAGTTGCTACCGAGGTAAACGCTTGAACCTTTGCCGCGCAATTATCAGCTGCGTTAATATCTTTTCCCCTAACACTAATATTAAAATTTCCGGCCACGCCAAAGTTGTGCGCAGCGGTTTGATTGTTACTGTTCGGCATCGCTACTTCAGAAATTCCGTCACTATTGAAATCAACATAATATTGATCGTAGTCTTTGTTGGTAATTTTAATGGAGGTTTGCAGACCTGAGCACGTGTATACTTCAAAATCGGGTTGAATGTTCGGATCAACGGTGATGGTAATATCATCTACACCGATGTTCTGATAAAGTACTGATAGTTTAAAACTTCCTGCGGTTGGATAGATCAGCGTAAATTGATTTTGTTGCGGGGGAGTGGTATTTCCTGCACTCATCAGGCACGGCTTACCGACTGTACATTCACCGATGGTGATCAGATTGGCATCCAGAATAGTTACGGTAAATGGTGCACAACCTTTAATCTCGTCCACTTTAAATCTTCCTAAACGGCTTGTGTATTGCGCGTAGAGATTCCCAGTTAATAAGATGAAGGATAATATAATGATCAGTTTTTTCAATCTTCGAGTTTTGACTCCTTCAAGAACCGCTCTGCATTTACCATATCGTCATGAAGCAAGCGATCTGTTTCTATAAACGAAATCTGCTTTCTAAAATTACTTACAAAATCCTCCAGACGAGAAGAGGTTTTCAACGGCCTGCGGAAATGAAGCGCCTGGGCAGCGGTAATCAATTCAATGGCCAGGATTGAATACACATTGTTCACGATGCGATATACTTTGGTGGCAGCATTGGCACCCATACTCACATGATCTTCCTGCCCGTTGGAGGAGACAATGGAATCAACAGAAGCTGGTGTGCAAAGTTGTTTATTCTGACTCACCAATGAGGCTGCTGTATATTGAGGTATCATCAAGCCTGAATTGATACCAGGATTTGCCACAAGGTAATTAGGAAGCTCACGGGCGCCAGAAATAAGCTGATAGGTTCTCCGCTCAGAAATACTCCCCAACTCCGCCAATGCAATCGCCAGAAAATCCAATGCAATAGCCAAAGGCTGTCCATGAAAATTGCCGGCAGAAATGATCTTATCTTCTTCCGGGAAAATGTTTGGATTGTCACTTACTCCATTCACTTCCGTGAGGATGATGGAGGTTACATAATGAATGGCATCATCACTGGCTCCATGCACTTGCGGTATACATCGGAACGAGTAAGGATCCTGAACATGTTTTTTGTGCTGCGAAATGATAGAGCTCCCTTGCAGTATTTCTTTGATCTCTTTGGCTACTTTTATTTGTCCTGTTTGCGGACGAATCTGGTGAACAAGATCATCGAATGGTTCAATTCGTCCATCAAAAGCATCCAGTGAAAGTGCACCTATCAGATTCGCAAGTTTCAAAATTCGATTGGCATGCAGTACACTCCAAACACCATAAGCACTCATGAACTGCGTGCCATTGAGCAGCGCCAATCCTTCTTTTGCTTTGAAATGAATGCGTTCCCAGCCAAGATGCTTTAATAACTCCTGTCCGGAATAAATTTTTCCCAGATAATGTGCTTCTCCCATTCCGATAAGCGGAAGAGAAAGATGTGCCAGGGGTGCCAGATCACCCGATGCACCTAGCGATCCCATTTCATAAACCCTGGGTAATACGCGTTGGTTGAACATGTCAATCAATCGTTCTACCGTTTCAACCTGTACACCGGAGTAACCATAAGAGAGTGACTGTACTTTTAAAAACAACATCAGTAACACAATCTCACGCGGCACTTCAGGTCCGATGCCACACGCGTGCGACATCACCAGGTTTTCCTGCAGTTGTTCTAACTGATCTTTGGGAATGTGTTTATTATAAAGAGATCCAAACCCGGTGTTGATGCCATAAATTGGATGCGAAGCAGAAGCCAGTTTCTCATCCAGGTAGTCGCGACAGCGGATGATTTTTACCCGTGCATCTTCTGACAAGGAAATCTTGGAATGCCCATGAAGAATGTGATCCAGTTCTTTTATGGTAAGTTGTTTGGCAGATATCGGGTGGGTAGGCTCCATTTTTAATATTAAGCAATAGGCAGTAGGCAAACAATATACATTGCTTATTGCTTACTGCACATTGCCTACTTTTAATCTTTTAAGAACTTCTTCGGTCGTTAATTTAAATTGTTCACCTGTTTTCATTTTCTTGAAAGCAAGAATTCCGCTCTTAACCTCTTCAGAGCCAATGACGATGGTGTATGGAACCATTTTCTTGTTAGCAAAATCCAATTGTTTCTGGATTTTTACTGAGTCAGGGTAAATCTCAGAAGCGATTCCATTTTCACGAAGTGTTTGTAACACTTTTAGACCGTATCGCTTGCTCTCGTCATCAAAGTGTGCAATTAATACCTGCGTAGAGATTTGTGCTTCCTGCGGAAAGAGTTTCAATTCTTCCATCGCATCATATAAGCGATCAACACCAAATGAAATGCCCACGCCTGAAACTCCAGGCAAGCCGAACACCCCAGTTAAGTTATCGTATCGTCCGCCACCACTTACGCTTCCGATAGAAACTTTATTAATTTTCACTTCGAAGATGCAACCCGTGTAATAGCTAAGTCCACGAGCCAAGGTAATATCAAATTCTACATGATCTTCAGATTCACCATAGCCAGTCAGCAGATTCAATACTTCCTTAAAATCGTTAATTCCTTTTTGTCCGGAAGGTGTGTTGGAAAACTTTGAAGCAAGAAATTCAATCTTCTGTTGTGTGGTGCCTTTGAAGTTGAGGATTTCAAAAAGAGTGTGCAGACTGTTTTCAGTAAAGCCACGAGTCCGCAGTTCATCTTTTACTTTTTCTTCCCCGATTTTATCGAGTTTGTCGATGGCTACAAAGAGAGAAGTTTCATTTCCTTTTGCTTCGCATAACTCCGCCAGCCCACCAAGAATAGCGCGATGATTTATTTTTATAGAATAGTCTTCAATGCCCAATTGTTTAAAAACCTCTTTAATCATTAGTACAATCTCTGCTTCACAGAGGAGGGAATCGGTACCGACTACATCAGCATCGCACTGATAGAATTCTCGATATCTTCCTTTTTGAGGACGATCCGCTCTCCACACCGGTTGTACCTGGTAGCGCTTGAAGGGAAAGGTGATCTCATTGCGGTTCATTACCACATAACGGGCAAACGGAACTGTAAGATCGTAGCGAAGGCCTTTTTCTGATATATCAAAAGTTATGGCCTTTGAATTTTGAGTTGCAAGCCTTGAGGGTTCAACATCTTTCAGAAAATCACCTGAGTTTAGAATCTTAAATAATAGCTGATCCCCTTCCTCGCCATATTTCCCCGTAAGGGTAGTAAGGTTTTCCATGGCGGGAGTCTCAAGTGGCTGGAAACCATATTTCTGAAATACTTTCTTAATGTTTTCGAGTATAAACTGTCGCTTGGCCATCTGTGCCGGGCCAAAGTCGCGGGTGCCTTTCGGTAACGTAGGTTTTTCCATATCTAAACGGGGCAATTTAATCAATTATGGCCGCAGACTTGCCTGCCAGTCAGGCAGGTTCACTGATTTTAAAGCTAAATTGAAATAATCTGTGAATCTGTGGCTGTAATTTGCAAAACCTGCTTATTTTTGCAGCCTTTAAAACAAAGAGTTATGTCAGTTACCCGTTTGAAGAGAAAGAATCGTAAAGATAAGGCCAAAGCAGCCCGCAGAAGAACAAGCTTGAAAAATCAAAACTTTAAGCCTGTGGCGAAAGCAGTGGATATCGAGAAGATCAAAGAAGAGTTTAAGGCCAAGAAGGCAAAATAATTCTCTACCGTATAAACTTGAGCCGATGGTTTACTCCGTTGGCTTTTTGTTTTTGTAGCCACTTGCGTGTTATATCAAAATAGCCCCTCTTTTCCCCAATTCAATTACTTCCGGATTTTTAATTTCTTTTCCTACGATTTCAAAGCGCATGATCGTTTTCATGTGATGAAAGCCCTGGTTGCCGGCTGCTCCGGGATTGATGTAAAGCAGATTTTTAAAGTTGGGATCCTTTTTCACCCGTAAGATGTGTGAATGACCACAGATGAATATGTCGGGTATCTTTTCTTTGAATATTTTCTTGATGCTGGGATTATAGTTCGGTGGTGCTCCGCCAATATGTGTCATCCAAATGGTAAGACCTTCGCAGGCAAACCATGCATCTTCCGGGAAGCGTACCTGCATGTCTTTGTCATCGATGTTTCCAAAAACAGCACGCAAGGGTTTTATTCTTTCCAGTTCATCCACCACAATGCGATCGCCAATGTCTCCGGCATGCCAGATTTCATCGCAGTGGTTGAAGTAAGTAAGAATCTTTGGGTCGAGGTAACTATGGGTATCAGAGAGAAGTCCAATCTTCATAACTGAAAATTAAATCAATCTGAATAAATAACCTTCTCTTCTTACTTCTTGCAATTTTTAATTTCCGAATTGATCCAAATTGATTAAAAAAAGGTCAGTCTGTACTAAAACAAACTGACCTTTAACAAGATTGATCTTTGCTTTATTAATAGTTCTTCTCGTTGGAAATACTCCTCCAGTCTCTGCTGGGTCTTCTCGGTGAAGAAGATGCATTATTCGTTCTCGATGAATTAGATGAAGCAGAGTTTGAATTTCTGGAAGAAGTCACTGTTGATTTGGGACTTGAAGAGGAACGTTTAAATCCACCTGATTTAGATCCTCCGGATCTTCTTGATCCATTTGACCGGTTTTGCTGCTGAGCCTTAGGAGCTTCAGATGAATGACCCAGTGAAGTGTTGGTCATCGCATATGGATTGTTTTCAGCAACCGGTATTGTCTTGCCGATCAGTTTCTGAATGTCTCTCAAGTAGGCTTTCTCTTCGGCATCACAAAATGATATGGAGATACCACTGGCTCCTGCACGGCCCGTGCGACCGATGCGATGCACATAGGTTTCAGGTACATTTGGTAATTCATAATTGATAACATGTGATAATTCATCGATATCAATTCCTCTTGCGGCAATGTCAGTGGCAACCAATACACGGGTATGTTGTGCTTTGAAATTGCTTAATGCTTTTTGTCGTGCGTTTTGTGATTTATTGCCATGAATGGCTTCGGCCATAATGCCCGCACGATTCAGGTCTTTCGTAACGCGATCAGCACCGTGCTTGGTTCGTGTAAACACCAATGCAGTATTGATCGCATCGTCTTTCAAGAGATGAAGCAACAATGATCTCTTATTGTTTTTATCAACGAAGTAAATCTCTTGCTTCACGGTATTAGCTGTAGAAGAAGGAGGCGTTACTTCAACGCGCACCGGATTTGTGAGTATAGTATCGGCCAATTTTGAAATTTCTGCTGGCATAGTAGCCGAGAAGAAAATGGTTTGACGTTTTGCCGGAATACGACCGATGATCTTTTTTACATCATGGATAAAACCCATGTCGAGCATACGGTCAGCTTCATCGAGTACAAACATTTTCAGATGTTCGAGACGCACATAGCGTTGATCCATCAGGTCGAGTAAACGACCAGGGGTGGCGATCAGAATATCCACACCAGCACGTAATGCATCGGTTTGTGAACGTTGTGGCACACCACCAAAAATGACAGTATGGCGAATGCGTAAAAGCTTTCCGTAAGCCGCAAAACTTTCACCAATCTGAATGGCTAATTCGCGGGTAGGGGTTAAGATTAATACTTTAATACCAGCCGGTCCTTTTTTATAAAGTTCGTCCTGGTGAAGAAGTTGAAGAATAGGAATGGCAAACGCAGCTGTTTTTCCGGTGCCGGTTTGTGCGCAGCCTAGCAGGTCTTTGCGTTCCAGCAATACCGGAATAGATTGTTCCTGTATGGGAGTTGGTTTGGTATAACCTTCCACCTGCAGAGCCTTTAAAATAGGTTCAATGAGATTTAATTTTTCAAATGACATTAGTAATTGTTGTGATTCACGGAAACCGTGCAATCGTTTAGTTTAAACGCCTCTTGGCTCGAATCCGCCTTGAGCGGCTACGCAGAAAGCGAGTTTCTACGGGAATTTGGAGGAGTGATGCACAAAGGTACTTAATTAATCACACAGTTACACCATTGCTTCGATATTGATCATAAGCGCGATGAAATGATTTTCTTCCTTCTTCAATGATTTCATTGGCGCGATAAAATTCAAAAACGCCACACGCATCGCGTGAGATGTTTACAACAATATCCGGTTGATGAACTTCAATCATTAATTCAGTGAGTCTGTCTTGCGTTAAATCATATGATTTGTTAAGAATATCAAACAGCCCAAGGTTCTCAGCGGTGTCTTCATTCTTGTTTTCAAACCTGGGAAACGTAGATCGAATAACATCAAGCATTTTCAGATAAGCCGCTTTTTCTTTATTCTCTTCCACCACCAAATTGCCGGCCCCATATGGAGTGTTTGCATTCAGATTTACAGCAACGATGATTTCTCCTTCCGCTTTCTGCACCAGATTGATAGGTAGTGGATTGAGCACCCCGCCATCTACTAATTGAGATCTTCCATTAATTACTGGCGTGAACACAGTTGGTATGGCAATAGAAGCTCGTAAAGCTTTAAATAGACTGCCTGTTCTATAATGCACTTCCTTTTTATTAAGAAGGTCGGCAGCTACAGCGGTGAATGGAATTTGAAAATTTTCTATTTGATCATCGCCAATAAACTCTTCGATGGCTTTGAATACTTTTTCCCCCTTTACAAACCCTTGCGCAGAAAGTGTGAAATCCAGGAGCATGAACACATCCAGTTTGCTGAGCTTGATGAGCCAGAGTTTATAATCAGTTAAATACCCGGCACAATAAATTCCACCCACTACGGCACCCATCGAGCAACCCACTACTTCTTTAATTTTGAACCCTTCTCTCTCCAGTTCTTCAATCACACCAATGTGTGCCATTCCCCGGGCTCCTCCACTCCCTAATACCAATCGGACATTTTTCATTTTGAAATTCTCAATGGATCGTTGACAGCGTAACCTGTGAATACGATGATATTAATGTATTTATACTATGTAGATTGTGAAGGAAAGTTTTTACGGTGTTCTTCCCGATATTTTTTCATGGCCTCTTCATGATTATAGGGTGGAGCCGCTCGTTTCCCATCAGCCACATCCAATGCAGCTTGTTCTATTCTTTTTTTGCATTCGGGTTGTGTAGTTTGGTCTGCTGCTTTCTTCAACATGGCACTGACTGACGGCCTTACAGAAGGCGATAGAATTTCAAGGAACGTATCGAAGGTCTGTAATTGACTCTCCAGATCATTTAGTGCAAACTGCGGCAACACTTCAGCAATTGAATAGAGAACCTCTGGAATAGTAGTGTCCGCAATCGAAACCGAAGGAGGAACTGGATTTAAAAAAAATGGTGGAGTCATCGTTATGGTCGATTCCTGCTTTTGATTAATCAACTGATCCAGATCATCAAGCATTTGCCATAAAGGATGAGCATCAGAATCACCGTCAAAGTAACGAATGGCATATGGGGCAAGATTACTTTCTGCAGGAAAATCACCTTGCTCTTCAACAATTTCCCGAATGCGTGGGATTAAAACAAACTGAATCCATTGTTCAAAGCTCATGGTGTTGGAACCAAAGGCACCCATATTTTCAAACACTTCATCGGGTAATGTATTTTGCGACCAACGGCCTAAGCGTTTTAATTCGGCCTCTATCTCACCGGCTTTTGTAGATACCAACTGGTAAATTTCCATTCACCAATTTAAGAAGATTCTTAAAAATCTTTTCCAGTCTTTTCTTGGTCTATTGGATTGTGAAATGCCAACAATGGAATATGCATGTAATGTGATATCTTTTGGGTAAGACTTGGATCGTTGATTTTCTCAAACCAGGTTCGTTTACGGGTAGACAAGGCAAACAAGTCAATAGAAGACTCCTCAATGATTTTGTCCAATCCCATACTAACATTATGGTCGCTAATGATTTCGGACGAGATTTTTGGATACGATGTCAAGACTTGCACTTCTTTCATAAAATTTTGCATGGAGCCCGACTCATCATTTTCTTCATCAATGGAAACATCTACATGTCCTAATATTACTTCCGAGTTAAATGCTTGTGCGATCAGGGCAAGTTTTTTTACACCCTCTAAATCCTTGAAGGAAAAATTGGTGGCAAACAAAATTCTATTGGGCGGACGATACGTGCAATTGGAAGGAATCGCCAATACCGGGCATTCTGATTTTTCAATGATAGTGGAAGTATTAGAACCGAAAATCATTTTGGATAATTTGTTTGCCCCTAGTGTTCCCATAATGATTAGTTCGGCCTTAATTTCTGAGGCGGTATTGATAATCTCCACTACCGTTTCGCCAACCTTTACATGAGTTTTGCAGGTTACGGTACGAAATTCTTTGGAAATGGTGTCTGTGATTACCGCCAGCTTTTCTGCAGCTTCCTGTTTGGCATCGCTCACTTCGTCTGTGATCAGAGCGCTATACACATTGTCTTTTGATACAACGGGCGTATAAACATGTAATAAATGAAGAGATGCACTGGCAAGGGCGGCAATTTCAACAGCATATTCGAGTGCACGGTTAGCATTGTTTGAGAAATCGGTGGGAAAGAGGATGGTTTTCATTAACAAGAAGATTTGTGTCGTTAAGTTGCTAATTATAAGCAAACAACTCAATGATCTCCATCAGTTATTAAGGAGATTCTAACCCAATCGTGCGATCTGATTATTGTTGAATGATAGTTTAAAATTTTTCTTTCCTTTGTGCGTTTTATTTCAAAACATCCAGAAAAATGAAAGTAGTTTTCTCTTTTGTCCTATTTGCCGCTATTACATCAATATTATTTACTTCCTGCCTTAAGTCTAATCCTGATCCAAACGCTGGTTTTGAAGAGCAATGGAAAATGGATACCACCGCTATTGGGTCATATTTACGGTCCAATAATATTACCACCCTGACTGATGCTAGTGGGGTGCGGTTCGTAATTGACTCACTGGCAGTAGGTTTTCCGCCAAGAAATGCAAGCACTGTAAAGTTTAAATATAAGGGTCGCTTTCTCAGCGGAACTATTTTTGATGAAGGGGCCACCAGCGGACCAGTAAATAATTTTGTAAGTGGGTTCCAGGTGGGCCTATTGTTGATGACAGAAGGTTCCAAAGCGAGGGTTTATATTCCTTCCGGGTTGGGTTATGGATCAAACGGGTCTGGAAGTATTCCACCCAATACAAATATCATGTTTGAGTTGCAGCTTACAGAAGTAGTAAAATCAGAAACAGAGAAACAACAACTTGCTACGGATACTGTTGCTATCGATCAGTATCTCGCCTCCAATTCGATCAACGCGGTACACGATAAATCCGGTATACGGTATGTTGTTACGCAATTAGGCACTGGTGCAAAACCCACTCTTTATAGCAAAATCAAGGTTAAGTATAGTGGCAAGTTGATGTCGGGAGGCACCGAATTTTTCAATGGAACAGTAGAGCCTTCTTCCGATTTTGACAGTCGTGTGATTGGTTATATTTTTGGATTGCAGGCAGCATTACCTAATCTTCCTGTTGGAAGCAAAGCCACGGTATATATCCCATCGGGGCTTGGGTTTGGATCTCAGGCAATTACCAGCGGCTCTGCCAGTATACCAGCAAACTCAAATCTTATCTATGATGTTGAATTATTGGACATTGTAAATTAAGGTCCTTTTTCCTTCGGCACCATTTAAATCAGGCGATCTCTGCTCTTGTAAAAGGAATTTGGCCCGCACGTGCTTTTCATTACCTTTTGAAATAATCAAACCAATTTCAGGATGAGAAGTTTCTTGCTTTTACTGTTGATATGTGTCGTTGTGGTAACCTATGCACAACCCACCTTATATGATTCCAAATATTTTGACAAACTCAAATGGCGTAATATCGGTCCTCTGCGGGGAGGTAGATCATTAGGAGCAACCGGGAGCCCCGGCCGACCAAATGAATATTACTTTGGAGCCACGGGTGGAGGGCTTTGGAAAACTACAGACGGAGGCCAGGAGTGGGAGTCCGTAACTGACGGAAAAATTTCCAGTTCATCCATTGGCGCGGTAGCCGTAGCCGAAACCAATCCAGATATAATCTATATAGGCGGAGGCGAAACTGAACTAAGAGGAAGTATTACTCAAGGTGATGGAGTCTATAAATCACTGGATGGCGGAAAAACATGGAGGCACCTCGGTTTAAAAGAAACCCAGGCCATTTCAAGAATCCGCATTCATCCTACCAATCCGGATATCGTTTTTGTGGCAGCACTCGGCCATCCTTATGGAGACAACGAAGAACGCGGTGTGTTCAAATCGATAGACGGTGGCAACACGTGGAAAAAAGTTTTGTATGTAAGCCCGAAAGCTGGTGCGGCAGATTTAATCATCGATCGCACGAATCCGAAAGTGATGTACGCTTCTACCTGGCAAGTCTATCGCAAAACCTGGAAGATGTGGGGTGGTGGTCCGGATTGTAAACTATGGAAATCTGAGAACGGAGGAGAAACGTGGAGTGAACTTACCAGGAATCCGGGAATGCCCGAAGGACCAATAGGGAAAATCGGAATAACGGTTTCACCCGCAGATAACAAACGCCTTTGGGCCATTGTTGAAGCCAATGATGGAGGAATTTACAGAAGTGATGACGCAGGAGCAACCTGGAAGAAAACGAATGATGATCGCAAACTCCGCCAGCGCGCATTTTATTATTCCCGCATTTATGCCGATCCGTTTGATCGCGAAACCATCTATTGTTTGAATGTAGATTTCTTCAAGTCAACCGATGGTGGCGTTAAGTTTGACCAGGAAATTAAAGGCAAGCACGGAGACTATCATGATCTCTGGATTGATCCGAACAACTCTATGCGCATGATTGTGGCTGATGACGGAGGAGGTTCTGTGTCCGTGAATGGTGGAAAGAGTTGGACGGATCAAGATTACGGCACCACGCAGTTTTATCACGTGACTACAACCAATCATGTTCCGTATCATGTAGCGGGTGCACAACAGGACAATTCAACCATTGCTGTTCCTAGCGAGGGATGGTCGCACATGAATGTGTTAGGTAATTGGGGTTATGATGTGGGTGGTGGCGAAAGTGGTTATATCACGTCACACCCTAATCATCCAGACATTTATTATGCGGGAAGTCAGGGTGCGTTGCTTACACGCAAAGATGTGAAGACCGGACAGATACGTGATATACAAGTCTATCCCAGATTTTTTTCTGGTGAACCTGCCAACTCTTTGCCTGAACGGTGGCAGTGGACATACCCGATTGTATTCTCACCAAAAGATCCGAACATATTGTTCACTTGTTCACAACACGTGTGGCGCACTATGAACGATGGACAAAGTTGGGAGAAAATAAGTCCGGATCTGACCTATGCAGATCCTGAAACACTTGGCCCGACAGGAGGAGAAATTACCAAGGACATGAACGGTCCTGAGATTTATGCAACCGTCTTTGCTTTGGCTCCATCTCATCATGACGTGAACACTATCTGGGCTGGATCGGATGATGGGAAGATTCAAATCACGCGTGATGGTGGAAAAAAATGGACTGACATTACACCAAAAGAATTGCCAAAGCATTCGGTAGTGGCCATCATTGATGAATCGAAGCATAACCCGGGCACGGCCTATGTAGCTGCCTTCCGTTACCAGGTAGATGACCGGCAACCGTATGTATTTCGAACTACAGATTTCGGAAAAACATGGACCAGGATTGTAAACGGAATTAAGGACGGACATTTCGCCAGATCGATTCGCGAAGATCATGTAAGACCAGGATTATTGTTCCTGGGAACAGAACATGGTGCTTATGTATCCTTTAATGCCGGTGACAACTGGCAACCACTCCAATTGAATTTGCCTGATACACCTATTCGCGATCTCGTGGTCAAGGATAATGATGTAGTGTTGGGTACGCACGGACGTGGGTTCTGGATATTGGATGACATTCAGCCTTTACGACAGCTCACACCAGAATTAATGAAACAAGAAGTAATTCTTTTTCAACCGGGCGATGCCGTCCGTGGAGTTTACGATGCAGCCTTCCAGTATTATCTGAAAAATAAAATGGACTCCGTAGTTGTTGAAATACTGGAAGAAAATGGAGATCTCGTGCAGCGATTTGTAAGTAAAGCTGCAGATGCAAAAGGTGATGGCGAGGATTGGTGGGGAAGAGGTCAGACTGCTCCCACATCTGCCGAGGGGTTAAATACATTTGTGTGGACATTGCGATATCCTGGAGCTACTGTTTTTGATGGTATGATTATCTGGGGTGCACGTCCTCAAAGCGGACCGAAAGCTCCGGTGGGAAAATACCAGGTAAAGTTGACAGCGGGAAGTTATATGAAAACCTATCCTTTTCAGATCAAAATGAATCCGAACCTCAGCGGAGTTACAGAAGGTGATTTGAAAGAGACGTTTGATCTTGCTGTGAAAATTCGCAATCGTGAAAGCGAGGCGAATGAAGCGGTGATTAAGGTTAGAAAAATTCGCAGCCAATTGGAAGAGGGAATGAAGTCAACCAGTGATCCTGCTGTAACAAAAGCGATTAAAGATTTTATTGCCAAAATCACAGTGGTAGAAGAGGATTTGTATCAAACTAAGAACAGGAGCGGGCAAGATCCACTAAACTTTCCGATCAAATTAGGCAATCGCATTTCGGCTGTGAGAAGAAGTTTGGAAACCGGTGAAGGCAAACCGACAGTAGGAGTTTATAAAGTATATGATGAGTTGTCGAAAGAGTTAGAAGGACATCTTACAAAATTGAATTCAATCCTTACGGGAGAATTACCCCCGTTAAATCAAAAATTGAATTTGAATAAATGATTGCCGTAGTCGGTGTCCCTTTCGATGAGTTTTCTTCGTTCCTTCATGGACCGGAGAAGGCTCCTTCTTTAATCAGGCAGGCATATCACTCTGATTCTTCCAATTACTTTACGGAAAGTGGTGTTGACCTGAACAATCATAAGGGCTGGAAAGACGATGGTGATTTGCATTTGCCTTCCGGAGATGAGGCCATTCGTGCAATTGAGTCAGGAATACAAGACTTATTCACCCACTATGATAAAATTCTTTCGCTAGGTGGTGATCATTCCATCACGTATCCTATCGTTAAGGCGATTTCAAAGAAATATGGAAAGCTGAATATTCTTCACCTTGATGCGCATCCTGATCTTTATGATCATTTTGAAGGAAATAAATTCTCTCACGCTTGTCCGTTTGCGCGGATCATGGAGGCAGGCCTTGCTTCCCGCCTTGTTCAGGTAGGAATCCGGACCATCAATAATCATCAGCGTGAACAGGCCAATCGATTTGGAGTAGAGGTGTTTGAGATGAAAGACTGGAAGGGATATATGAGAGTTAAGTTTGAAGGACCTGTTTATATATCGCTGGATATGGATGCGATTGACCCTGCATTTGCGCCCGGTGTTTCTCATCACGAGCCAGGGGGGTTTACTTCTCGTGAGATCATTTCAATTCTTCAACAGTTAAAGGGAAATGTGATCGGAGCAGACCTTGTTGAGTTCAACCCCACCCGTGATCCATCCGGTATCACAGCCATGCTGGCTGGTAAACTTTATAAAGAGTTGTTGGATGTATTGCTACGTGTTTAGCTTTGTTTCTTAAACTGTTTTCATGCGATATACTTTACTGTTGGCTCTATTCTTTATAACCACTCAATTGCTGGCTCAGTATGATGTCATACTGAAAAACGGAATGATCTATGATGGTTTAGGTGGCGATGCCTACCGGGGTGATGTAGCCATCCGTGCCGATACGATTGCAGCAATCGGAGATCTTAAGACGTCTAAGGCAAAAACGATCATTGATGTACAAGGAAAAGCAGTGTCGCCAGGGTTCATCAATATGCTGAGTTGGGCCGATGGGTCGTTGCTAAAAGATGGTCGATCGATGAGTGACATCAAACAAGGCGTTACGCTGGAAGTATTTGGAGAAGGATGGAGTCCAGGTCCGCGTAAAAAGAAAAGCAGTAAGGATACTTTATGGACTACCCTGGATGGATATTTTAAAACCCTTGAACGCAAAGGTGTAAGTACAAACTTCGCCTCCTTTGTGGGTGCAACTACGGTGCGTGATATGGTGCTAGGTTACCAAAACAGAAAGCCATCACCGGATGAGATGCTTAAAATGAAATCATTGGTAGAGGAAGCCATGAAACAAGGTGCGATGGGCCTTGGTACTTCGCTGATCTATGCACCTGCCGATTATGCCGCCACCGAAGAGTTGATCGAGTTAAGTAAAGTAGTTGGTAAATACGGAGGCCTGTACATCACTCATATGCGCAGCGAAAGCGATAAGATTTATAAAGGACTGAATGAAGTGTTTAGGATATCGCGCGAAGCAAAAGTTCCTGCCGAAATTTATCATTTGAAAATTAACAACACGTGGAACTGGAATAAGGTAGATACCGTGCTGGCTAAAATTGACAGTGCCCAACGGGCAGGCTTAAAAATCACGGCCGACATGTACACCTACAATGCCAGCGGCACTAATCTTACTGCGCGTTTACCCACCTGGGTGCAGGAGGGTGGAGGGGCTGCTATGCGTAAGCGATTCAAAGATCCAGCGCTAAGAAAAAGGTTATTGACAGAATTAGAGTTGGGAATACCAACCCGAAACTCTGATCCCAAAGACGTGATGCTCCTGGGCTTCCGAAAAGATTCATTGAATAAACTATATCAGGGCAAGCGACTCAGCGAAGCAGCCAGGCTTCATGGCAAAGATGCCAATGAAACGATGCTGGACATTATCTCGGCAGACAAATCCGGAGTGCCGGCAATTTTCTTTTTGATATCAGAAGCCAATGTGAAACGAATGTTGACGATGCCTTATGTGAGTATTTGTTCGGATGCTGCTTCCATTCCCTCTGAACTTCCTTTTATAAAAGATTCCACGCACCCGCGTGCCTACGGAAGTTTTGCCCGATTGCTTTCAAAATATGTGAGGGATGAACAAATTATGACGTTGCAGGAGGCCGTGAGAAGAATGACTTCGTTGCCGGCCTCCAATCTAAAACTCAACAAACGAGGAATACTCAAAGTGGGCAACTATGCCGATGTGGTCGTGTTTGATCCTGCCGAGGTTAGGGACAAAGCAACTTTTGATCAACCACATCAGTATGCAGAAGGAATGGATCATGTATTTGTTAATGGCGTTCAGGTGTTGGACAGCGGAACTCACACCGGAGCCAAGCCAGGTCGCTGTATTCGCGGTCCGGGTTGGAATAAGAAATAGAATTTTTACATGAAGGATCGGTTTTCGAAACATGCAAACCAATACGCCCAATTCAGGCCCACCTATCCACCTGAATTGTATGATTTTATTTACCAGCACGTTCATCATTTTGATGCTGCCTGGGATTGCGGGACCGGTAATGGACAAGCTGCTCGCGAACTTTCGAAGAAGTTTAACACCGTCTTTGCTACTGATATAAGCGAAAAGCAGATAGAGCATGCTTATCGCGCAGAAAATATTTTCTATTCCATCGCTAGCGAACAATCATCTTTCGCAGATCAAAGTGCAGATCTTATTACCGTAGCCCAAGCTGCACACTGGTTTGATATGGAACTGTTCTCAAAAGAAGTAAATAGAGTGTTAAAACCCAATGGAAAAATTGCCGTGTGGGGATATGGTTTGCTAAGAATCAATACTGAAGTTGATTCCCGTTTTAATCATTTTTATAAAATGGTAATTGGAACGCATTGGGATAAAGAAAGAATTCATATTGATGAACATTATGCCAATCTGTATTTTCCATTTAGGGAAATCCAATCACCATCATTTGCGATTTCAGTATCCTGGGCATTGGATGACGTTAAAGGATACATCACCACCTGGTCGGCAGTGCAGAAGTATATTTCAAATAATGGTGAAAATCCTGTAGATAAATTGATTGAGGCCATTACACCTCATTGGAAGGATGAAAAACAAATTGTTACCTTCCCTGTGTTTTTAAGATTGGGAGGCTTATTCGCCTAATTATTGAAAGTAATATCTTCAAAGGACATCAAAGCAAACGTTAAAGCCATCTTTATGAAAAAACTAATTTTCTTTCTCGTAATGGTGATTGTGTTTGTCTCCTGTCAAAAGCAGAAATATGATGTAATCATTCGCGGAGGTACTGTCTTTGATGGCACGGGCAAGCCGGGGATAGTTACAGACGTTGCCTTTAACGCAGATACGGTAGCTTTCATTGGTGATCTTTCCAACGGAGTTGGCACCAAAGAAATTAATGCGAAAGGATTAGCAGTAGCTCCTGGATTTGTCAATATGTTGAGTCATGCTGAGGTATCGTTACTCATCGATGGCAAGTCGCAAAGTGACATACGACAAGGTATTACACTTGAAGTCTTGGGCGAAGGTTCAATGGGGCCATTGAATGATAGGATGAAGAATGACTCGAAAGATCAGATGAAACGAAATCCGGATTGGAAATTTGATATTGATTGGACCACCCTCGGGGAATATCTCGAATCATTGCAACGCAAAGGAGTATCGCCTAACGTAGCCTCTTTCGTTGGGGCGAATACCATCCGAATTCATGAATTAGGTTATGAAAATCGTGCTCCAAAACCGGATGAACTGGAACGAATGAAAGAACTTGTGAAGCAAGCGATGGAAGAAGGGGCGATGGGAACCACCACGGCATTAATCTATGCTCCGGATAATTATGCTACCACGGAAGAGTTAATTGAATTGAGCAAAGTAGCTGCAACTTATGGTGGCATGTACATCTCGCATATGCGCAGCGAGGGAAACAATATTCTGAACGCAATTGATGAAACCATTCGCATTGCGCGTGAAGCGAATCTTCCAGCTGAGATTTATCATTTGAAATTAGGGGGCAAAGAAAACTGGAGCAAATTGGATTCGGTGATAGCCAAAATTGAAAAAGCCAATCAATCGGGACTTCGCATCACGGCTGATATGTATACCTATACTGCAGGTGCAACTGGATTGGATGCTACGATGCCACCATGGGTACAGGAAGGTGGAATTAAAGAATGGATCAAGCGACTAAAAAATCCTTCGGTCAGGAACAAAGTACTGCAAGAGATGAGAACACCAACCGATAAATGGGAAAATCTTTTGTTGAACGCTGGAGATCCTGATCGTGTGTTGTTGCTTGGCTTCACCAACGATTCATTAAAGCGCTACGCGGGAAAAACATTAGGCGAGGTGGCAAAGATATATGGTAAATCACCAGAGGAAACTGCCATGGACTTGGTTATTACGGATAGCACCCGCGTGGAAACGGCTTATTTTTTAATGAATGAAGACAACATCAAGCGGCAGATCGCTTTGCCCTATGTGAGTTTCGGATCGGATGCTGGCTCGCCCTCGGCAGAAGGAATGTTTCTTAAGTATAAAGACCACCCTCGCGCTTATGGCAATTTCTCCAGGCTGCTCGGTAAATATGTACGTGACGAAAAAGTTATTCCCCTGGAAGAGGCCATCCGCAAACTCACTTCCCTACCTACGGGCAATCTGAAAATTAAGAAGAGGGGTTCCCTTACCCCAGGGTATTTTGCCGACATCGTCATTTTTGATCCGGCAAAAATTCAGGATCATGCTACGTTCGAAAATCCACATCAGTACAGTACGGGGATGATCCATGTATTTGTTAATGGATCACAGGTTTTAGAGAATGGAGAACATACAGGAGCTAAACCAGGAAAGGTTGTGAGAGGGCCAGGATGGAAGGGGAAGTGAGTTTAATAATGAGATCGTAAGTGATCGTCATTTTGCCATTTCAGCACTAAGGATGTTTTTGAAGTCTAATAGTTTGGGTTTTCAGGGCAGGCTTAATAACCCAAACCCAATGATTATTGCTATCGATTTCATGCCGTTACTCATATACTTCTTTAGATGTAGATGAATAATTATGATAAAAATCATAATTTACACTAATCCCAGTCATGCGGATCTTCTTTATCTGCCTCTTATTTTTATGGCCGTAAACTATTAAAACAAATACCTGAACCATGCAACTTGAGAAAATCCATTATGACAATAAGATTGTCAAAGCCTTTATTATTGCCTCTGTAATATTTGGCATTGTGGGCATGACGGTGGGCTTGCTGGCCGCCATTCAGCTTTTTTTTCCGCTTTTCAATTTCGATCTTCAGTATGTAACCTTTGGGCGCATTCGTCCGCTGCATACCAATGCAGTAATTTTTGCTTTTGTGGGCAACGCCATGTTTGCAGGTATCTATTACAGCATGCAGCGATTATTAAAGGCGCGCCTCTTTAACGACACATTAAGTTGGGTTCATTTCTGGGGTTGGCAACTTATTATTTTGGCTGCCGCCATTACACTGCCACTGGGCATGACCACAGCCAAAGAGTATGCAGAGTTAGAGTGGCCAATTGATATCGCCATCGCGCTTGTTTGGGTAGTGTTTGGTATTAACATGATTGGCACCATCATCAAACGCAGGGAAGAACATATGTACGTAGCCATCTGGTTTTACATTGCCACGTTTGTGACAGTAGCTGTTCTTCATATTGTTAACTCTGTTGAAATACCAGTGAGTCTCTTCAAGAGCTATTCATGGTATGCGGGTGTGCAGGATGCATTGGTGCAGTGGTGGTATGGTCATAATGCAGTGGCATTTTTCCTAACCACACCATTCCTGGGTATCATGTATTACTTCCTGCCCAAAGCAGCAAATCGTCCGGTTTACTCATACCGCTTATCGATTATTCACTTCTGGTCATTGATCTTCATTTATATCTGGGCTGGACCTCACCACTTATTATATACGTCATTGCCTGATTGGGCACAATCATTAGGCGTTGTTTTCTCGATCATGCTGATTGCCCCATCATGGGGTGGAATGTTGAATGGTTTGTTCACACTTCGTGGTGCATGGGATCGGGTACGTGAAGATGCCGTGCTGAAATTTATGGTGGTTGCCGTTACTGCTTATGGTATGGCCACGCTGGAAGGCCCACTGCTCTCGCTAAAAGACGTAAATGCGATTGCTCATTATACTGATTGGATTGTTGCACACGTACACGTGGGTGGCTTGGGTTGGAATGGATTCCTCATCTTCGGTATGCTGTATTGGCTTATCCCACGCATGTGGAATACTAAACTGTACTCATCACAGCTTGCTAATCTTCACTTCTGGATTGGAACACTCGGTATTGTATTCTATGCATTGCCAATGTACATCTCTGGTGTTGTGCAAAGCTTAATGTGGAAAGAATTTTCTGCAGATGGTTTCCTTACCTATCAGAACTTCCTTGAAACAACGACCCAGATATTACCGATGCACATGCTTCGAGCCATTGGAGGAGCTTTGTATCTGACAGGAGTGCTTATCATGACCTATAACTTATTGAAGACCGCTGCCTCAGGTAATTTTATTGCTGATGAAGAAGTGGAAGTTTCTCCATTGGTGAAGACAAGCCATGCCGGTGACTACTGGCACCGAGTATTGGAAAGTAGGCCCATAGTTTTCACGGTACTGGCATTAGTGGCAATTTTGATTGGTGGTGCTATTGAAATGGTTCCAACCTTTTTGATCAAATCAAACATTCCTACCATCTCCAGTGTGAAACCGTACACTCCGCTTGAAGTGCACGGTCGTGATATTTATATCCGTGAAGGTTGCGTGAACTGTCACTCTCAAATGATACGCCCGTTCCGTTCTGAAGTACAACGTTACGATCCTAAGGGAGGGGAGTATTCTAAAGCAGGTGAGTATGTTTATGATCACCCGTTCCTTTGGGGATCGAAGCGTACGGGTCCGGATTTGCAACGCACCGGAGGCAAGTATGCCGATAGCTGGCACTACCGCCACATGCTTACTCCTCAGGAGGTGAGCACGGGTTCAATTATGCCGGCTTATCCCTGGCTATATGAGCAAGAGATTGACAAGAGTTCTACTGCTGCAAGAATCAATGCACTGCGTACAGTAGGAGTCCCCTATGCGGAAGGCTATGAAGAGGTTGCCAACGATGATCTTGACAAGCAGGCACAACGCATTGTAGACGGTCTTCAGTTAGAGGGTTATGAAACTACGAAGGAAGCTGAGATTGTCGCATTGATTGCATACCTGCAACGCCTCGGCACTGATATCAAAGCGGAAAAAGTAGCGAACGCAAACAACTAAGATTATGTATAAAGAAATTCTTGGAACAATAGAAAATGTAGCTATCTGGCCAGTCATATCATTCATTATCTTCTTCACTTTTTTTATCCTGCTGCTGTGGTATGTTTTTACAGCGGATAAAAATTTCATAAAAGAAATGAGTCAGAAGCCATTGCAGGATGGATCGGAGAACGCAAATAATGAGGAACCTCAAAATCGATAACCCAATGAAAAAATTGATTTCATTTTTCGCAGCACTGCTGAGCATCACTACAGCCAGCTTTGCCCAAAGTGCCACCGAGGCACCAGCTGCTTCTGACCCTATGCTTACTTTCTATGTAGCCATTGCTTTTATTTTTGTGGTCGTCCTGCTGGTGTTATTAGTGGCGGTCTATATGTTACAAGTAATAAGGGTAATGACAAACCAAACCGCTCAGGAAAAGGCACAGCGTTTAGGTATAGAATATAAAGAAGAACCATCCCTGTGGGCTAAATTATGGATGGAGTCAAACGATTTTGTTCCGCTTGAGAAAGAAGTGGATATCATGCTCGATCATAGCTATGATGGCATTCGTGAATTAGACAATCACCTTCCGCCCTGGTGGAAATGGTTATTCTATCTTTCCATAGTATTTGCCGTGGTGTACATGTTCTTCTATCACGTTACGGATACGCTACCATTGTCCATACAGGAATATGAAAATGAAGTGGCGTTGGCGAAAGATCAAGCCAGAAAGTTGCAGGCATCCAACCCGGTAGCGGCCATTGACGAAACGAATGTTAAGGTAATTACAGAAGCACTCGCTTTAGCGGATGGCAAACAAACATTTTTAAATAACTGTGCCTCCTGTCATCGCAAAGATGCAGGCGGTGATATTGGCCCAAATTTAACGGATGAGTATTGGCTTCATGGTGGCGATATAAAGGATATATTCAAGGTGGTTCGTCATGGTGTGCAGGGCACAAATATGATTGCTTGGGAAGGATTTATCAGTCCTGAAAAAATGCAGAATGTAGCCAACTATATTTTGACATTAAAGGGAGCCAATCCAGCAAATCCCAAAAAGCCACAAGGTGAAATTTATAAACCTGCTGTGGAAATAAAAGCTGATACCGTAAAGGTGCAGGCAAGTTTGTAACTTTAGTAGGTGGTGTGAATTAAGAGCATCTTTAATATGTTGTAATTTTGAAGATGCTCTTTTAATAAAACTGGTTGTTGTTGACATAAGAAATGAAAGAAGCGGGGCAGACAAATTTTTATGAGTTCGAGGAAGAGTTTAGAGATACGCTTGGTACGGTAGACGAGAAAGGAAAGCGTATATGGATTAATCCTAAAAAGCCATCAGGCAGATTGCATAAATTACGCATTGCAGTTACAACTCTACTACTGACCATTTTTTTTGTTGGCCCTTTCATCAGCCTGAATGGAAGGCCTTTTATGCTCTTCAATATTTTTGAGAGAAAGTTTATTTTCTTTGGCCAGGTATTTTGGCCGCAGGATTTCTTTCTCCTGGCCCTTACACTCATCACCTTATTCGTTTTTGTGATATTATTTACGGTAGCCTTTGGTCGTATATGGTGTGGGTGGGCTTGTCCGCAAACGCTGTTTATGGAAATGGTGTTTCGTAAAATTGAATATTGGATTGAAGGCGATGCCAACGAGCAGCGCAGAGTAAACAATGGCCCCTGGAACGCCATGAAAGTCCGCAGGAAAGTGACCAAGCAGATCATCTTTATTCTGCTCTCTGTTTTGATCGCCCACGTAACAATGGCCTACCTTATTGGGATTGACGAGGTAAAAGTGATTGTAAGCCAACCTCCAGCGGAACACATGGCTGGCTTTATTGGACTGGGCGTATTTGCCGGAATCTTTTATGGTGTATTTGCTTATTTCAGAGAACAGGCTTGTATTGCCGTGTGTCCGTATGGCCGCTTGCAAGGCGTGCTGTTGGTAAAAGACTCTATTGTGGTCGCCTATGATTGGCTGCGCGGAGAACCTCGCGGAAAGCTAAAAAAACATCAGACGACCATCACAGAAAAACAAGGTGATTGTATTGACTGTAAATTATGTGTTCATGTGTGCCCAACGGGTATCGATATTCGCAATGGCACACAACTGGAGTGTGTCAATTGCACTGCTTGTATTGATGCGTGTGATGACGTGATGACTAAAATCAACAAACCAACAGGACTTATCCGGTTTTCGTCCTATAATGCAATAAAGGATGGTGCTATTAAATTATTCACACCACGAATTGCTGGTTATTCTTTTGTGCTGATTGCATTGATTAGCTTGTTAGCTTATTTTATCTCCACCCGTGCTGATATTGAGACCACAGTATTAAAAGTGCCGGGCACGCTGTATACAAAAACGGATGATGGACAGATTACCAATCTTTATAGTATTGAATTTGTAAATAAAACATTTGACGATATTTCATTGGAGGTTAAAGTAGAGTCTCCAAAGGAGGCTACGTTTATGAAGATAGGAGACCCTGCCATCGTGGTTCCGAAAGAGGGAATTCTGAAAGGAATGATCATGGTAAAACTCCCTGTAGAAGCTATTACGTCAATGAAAACTGTGATTGAACTAGGAATTTATCAGGACGGAAAAAAAGTGGAAACCGCAAAAGCTAAATTTGTTGGCCCTATAATAAAGACTAAAAAAGTAGCATTGAAATAGTTAAAAATAACAGCGATATGAAATGGGTAGTTGTAGCTTTTGTTTTTTTTGGATTGTTTATCGGCACGTTGGTCGTGATTTGTGTGCGTGAGGATATTAATCTTGTATCAGCGGATTATTACCAACAGGAACTCAATCATCAGAATAAGATTACTCAGCAGGAAAATGCAAATCAACTTGCGGAGAAGCCTCAACTCTCTTTTGAGAATAATTCGGTGAAATTATTATTTCCATTTTCTTCCAGTATTGAAAAAGGAGAGTTAAGCGTCATGCGTCCATCAGATGATCGACTGGATCAGCACTTTGAACTAAATGCGATGGAAGGAGATAGTCAATTGTTTCCCCTGAAGGTTTGGGAGAAGGGACTGTATCGTGTGAGTCTTACATGGAGTATGGAAGGAAAGGATTACTACTTCGAAAAGATATTGGTTTTATAATATGTGGTGGACAGCATTGGTTATGGGTTTTGCCGGCAGTTTACACTGTGCAGGGATGTGCAGCCCATTAGCGATGGCAGTCACTTCTCAAAAACCTTTTTTATTCAGTAAAGTCATTTATAACACGGGGCGGATTTTTACCTATGGGATATTAGGTGCTATTGCAGCGACTTTTGGAAGTTTGTTTATGATCACCCCTTATCAGGGTATCGTTTCATTTATTATTGGTGCTTTGTTTCTGCTTATGGGTATTGGTGCCATCAGCGGTGTTCGAATTCCATTGGTTTCCAATGCGCTCAATCGATTTACCAATCGGCTCAAAAGTTTTTTCCATTTTTGGCTGAAGGAGAAGAGTGACTTTTCAGTGCTGGTGATGGGTATGCTGAACGGCTTACTTCCTTGCGGCCTCACTTACCTGGCTATGACCTATTGTTTCATTATGCCCAGCCCGTTCGAAGGTTTTTGGTTTATGATATTGTTTGGTGCGGGTACCTGGCCGGTTATGATTGGTTTTACCTGGTTGCTTGGTTTGGGCTTTGGAAAAATCAAACTTAATTATCAGAGAATCACCACCGTTGTATTTATTATGATTGGTGTATGGCTACTTGCCCGTGTGATGATCAATCATCCAATGGACAGTCATCATGATAAGCTTAGTAAAAGCATTACTGAAGAGGTGATTTGTCCATAGGTGATTTTGAAATTAAACTGAATTCCGTACTTTTAGTAGTACTATTTTTAACTAATTAAAATTTTCAATCCGATGAAACAAATATTAGTTCCTACCGACTTTTCGAAAACCTCGATAACTGCGCTTGAAGTTGCTACAGAGATTGCAAAAAAATCTGGTTCAGAAATCACCGTACTTCATGTGGTTGAACAGGCTACACCTGATTCATATAATATAGCCGGGGAATGGCAGACGGAAGAAGATTGGAGTGATAAATTATTTACTCTGAAACTGTTGGAAAAGGCGAAAGCACAGCTTGAAAAATTGGTGCTTGATCCTCGATTTTCGTCTGTAAAAGTGACTGGAGAATTACGTTTAGGTAACGCATTTCACGGTATGCGCACGATTATTACTGAACACAAGGTGGATTTGGTTGTAATGGGTACTCGCGGCCACTCTAAACTGGAAGAAATGATTATAGGAACCAACACAGAGCGTGTAGTGCGTCATGCCCGATGCCCTGTGTTGAGCGTTCAAAAAAAGCCCGCTAAGGTAGATTTCAAAAACATCGTTTATGCCACGGCCATGCATAAAGATGAAGAAGTCTTTGCCAAGATAATTAAGAGAACACAGCAACTGTATAACTCAACGATTCATTTGGTAAGAATCAATACCCCAGGAGATTTTCAAAGAGATTATGTGGTACGAGAGTATATGGAGAAATTTGCCAGGAAATTAGGCCTTAAGAATTATACGATTAATATTTTCAACGACATCACAGAAGAGGAAGGTATCATTTACTTTGCTGAGACCATCGATGCGGACTTAATTGCAATGGCCACTCACGGACGCACTGGATTTGCACACGTCATGGCTGGGAGTATTGCAGAAGATGTAGTAGGGCATGCCAAGCGCCCTGTACTTACTTTTGTGGTTAAACACTAATTGAGTATATAAACCCGTTTTAAAGCCTTCCGATCTTTCGGGAGGCTTTATTTTTTAACTTTATCCATAATTATCTAATCCGGTTTGAAGAATTACTATTTCATATTAGGTTTAACTATTTACGCCAGTGAATCTGAAATAAAGCACGCATACAGGAAGCTGGCATTGCAATTTCATCCTGATAAAAATCCATCGGCCGAGGCTGAATCAATTTTCAAAGAGATTAATGAAGCTTATGAAATATTGGGCGATAGCGAAAAAAAATTTTCTTATGATCAGTTATTAGGAGGAGTTTCTCCTGCTGCTCCCACGGCCACGCGGCCGCATCGTGATCCGAAATACAGACCGCGCCCTCCTGGTTCTTTTTCACGTAAGTCTAAGCGGCAGGAAATGCTGGAGGTCATGAGCGATTATCTGAAGTATGCACTTATGATCTCGCGCATGACGTTAGTATTTTCAACGATACTCATTGCTGATTTTTCTTTGCCCAGGGAAAGAACGGAACTAGAGGTATTATATGCATCTTACCGGAATGAGTATCGAAGCAGCCGATCCATGCAGCTGAACCTTAAAGATGGGGTGACCATCAGTTTAAATAGAAAGGATGCCAATTCATTCAAACAAGGGGAGAAAATCCTCGTTTATCGTTCTTCATTGTTTGACATTCCGATCGAAGTTGAAAACGAACGAACTCATTTCAAGGCAAAAATTCCGGTGGCCATTTATGGCAATTTTATTTTTTGTCCGTTGGTTATGATCATCACTTCTTTATTAGGTACATTTTATTGGAAAGGTGTTGAATTCAGATTTAATTTAGGAGTGGTAAACTTCTTATTAGGCTTGTTGTCATTGTTGTTTCTACGCATTCATTTCTTTTAATATGAGCAAAAAAAATGATTGGAAATCCCGGGAAGGAGTGGTGTTTTCGACCAGTTCTGATTTTAATTACTCTCATTCTCAGCAAAATGAGCAGGCCACCTTACCTCCTGCCCAGCAGACATTGCGTGTTATGTTGGATAAGAGTGGTCGAGCGGGGAAACAGATAACTCTGGTTACTGGCTTTGTAGGCACAGCTGCAGATCTGGAGACATTGACCAAAACGCTCAAAACAAAATGTGGTGTGGGTGGCTCCTTCAAGGATGGAGAAATATTGATTCAGGGTGATGCCCGGGAAAAAGTGGTAGCCATTCTAACAAAGGAGGGCTATAAGGCTAAAAAGATCTAGACCTGTTCAATTCACTTGTGGTAAACTTTTGTCGGCTCTCGTTAGTTATTATATTTGAACTCTTTAAACATTTAAAAAATACATAATTATGGCATTTACACTACCGGCACTTCCTTACGCATTGAATGCACTGGAGCCACATATTGATGCACGCACGATGGAAATTCATCATGGCAAACACCACAATGCATATGTAACCAACTTAAATAATGCAGTGGCGGGAAAACCTGAGGAAAATCTTAGCGTTGAAGAAATTTGTGCTAACATTTCCAAATACCCTGTTGCTGTTCGTAACAATGGTGGTGGCCACTATAACCACAGTTTGTTCTGGACATTGATGGCACCCAATGCGGGTGGTGCTCCAACTGGTGTTTTGGCGGACGCTATTAACGCAGCCTTTGGAACCTTTGATGAGTTTAAAACTAAATTCAGTGCGGCTGGAGTTGGTCGTTTTGGATCGGGCTGGGCATGGTTAACGAAAGATGCGGCAGGAAAACTAACCATCTCTTCCACACCTAATCAGGATAATCCCTTAATGGATGTTGCTGAGGTAAAGGGCACGCCTGTTTTAGCGCTGGATGTATGGGAGCATGCGTATTACCTGAATTATCAAAACCGCAGACCTGATTATTGCGCTGCGTTCTGGAACGTAGTAAACTGGAGCGAAGTGGCCAAGCACTATGGACATAGCAGGTAAGTAACGGATTGAATAAACTAAAAGGCCCTGGTAAAATCAGGGCCTTAATATTTATTTGCGATAGCTACTTTTGAGATAGGCAATCTGACCCGTGTGATAAAGGTCGTGTTGAAGAATACCATTGATCAAATCATGAAACGTTGCTTTGTCTGAATACTTCTTTTTTAACAGCGCATCTTTTTCTTTAGCCAGGAGTGAAAGTAACTGTGCTTGTGATGCATCCAGTGTTTTTAGTAGCGATTTCCATCCCGCCTTTTTTAATTGAGCATTTGATTTCCAATTGTCTTCACTTTTCATGGAAGGCTTGTATTCACGATCACCTTCCAATCTTTTAATCAGAGCCTGACGCCAGTAAATCATGTGAGATACTATTTGTGCTATAGTATGAGCTTCTTTGGTGGGTTGCCAATATGCTTTGGCAGGAGTAACACTGGTAAGAATCTCGCAAATGGAATTACCATACCATGGTTGTCCATTATATATCGCTTCAAATTGCAAAACATACTGGTTTAATCTTGGATTTTGAGATGGCATATCTTATTTACTTTTAATGACATAGCTAAGACCCGCGCGAATGGCAAACTCAGTATCAGCCACATAGAAATCTCCGATCGCCTCAAATCGCCAGGTTTCGTTGATGGGCTTTACCCAACCTCCCCCAATTGAAACATCGTTGGCGCCAATTAATCCGCGCAAGCGTACAAACACATGATCATAAGGATACCAACGCATTCCCATCATGAACGAACTCTTTTGTTTGGTCCAAAGTTCAACACCACCACTGGCAGCAAAATGGCGAACCACAAAATAATTCGCTTCCAATCCAATCTGACCTTTGTCAAGAAAATTGCTATAATCCGTTTTAATCAAATCCAAACTGCCTCCGATCATGATATCGTTATTGCTTTGCGCAAATGAAGTAACAGAAAACGCAATCAGCAGGAATAATGTAGAAAAAGTAATTTTCATAGCATTCAACATTCAGTAGTTCTACGGTTTTCTTTCTGTGATTAATTTCTCGATGGCCATATATTCGTCACGTAATCGTGCCGCTTCCATAAATTCGAGTTCCTTGGCCGCTTTCTCCATCGCCTTACGCGTGCGTTCCGACATTTTCTTTAATTCGTCCAGGGATAAATATGAAACTACGGGATCAGCTGCCAGCGTTTTTTCTTCTTCCTCAATGTAATATCGTTTAACCGATTTCTTTGAGTTCGATAACTCCATGATTGAATCTTTGGAACGAATAATTGTTGTAGGGGTAATTCCATGCTTAATGTTATAGTCGATTTGAATTTTTCTTCTGCGGTCGGTTTCATCAATGGCTAGTTGCATTGATTCGGTTACCTTATCCGCATACATAATCACCCTTCCATTTTCATTTCGGGCAGCACGGCCTATAGTTTGTACCAATGAGCGTTGATTGCGGAGGAACCCCTCTTTGTCAGCATCCAGAATAGCAACCAATGAAACCTCCGGCAAATCAAGTCCTTCTCTTAATAAGTTTACACCTACCAATACATCAAAAACACCTAAGCGTAATTCACGCAGTATTTCTACGCGATCCAGCGTAGCTACCTCTGAATGGATGTAACGACATTTTACGGAAGCGCGCTCCATGAACTTGGTAAGTTCTTCGGCCATTCGCTTGGTGAGCGTGGTTACCAGCACGCGTTCTTTTTTCTTTACGCGCTCATCAATTTCTTCGAGCAGGTCATCAATCTGATTTTTACTCGGTCGCACATCAATTTGTGGATCGAGTAATCCGGTGGGACGTATAAGTTGTTCTACCACTACTCCTTCTGATTTCCTCAATTCATATTCTGAAGGAGTGGCACTGACATACACTACCTGACTTAAGATTGATTCGAATTCATTGAAGGTTAAAGGCCGATTGTCTAATGCGGAGGGTAATCGGAAACCATAGTCTACCAGGTTTACTTTTCTCGATCGGTCACCCCCCCACATGGCTCGCACCTGTGGCACTGTGACGTGACTTTCATCAATGATCATCAAAAAATCATCGGGGAAATAATCAATCAGGCAGAAGGGGCGCGCACCGGGTTTTCTTCTATCAAAGTAACGAGAGTAATTTTCTACGCCACTGCAATATCCTAATTCACGCATCATCTCAAGATCAAACTCTGTTCTTTCTTTGAGTCGCTTGGCTTCAAGATGTTTTTTTTCAGATTCAAACATCTCCACCTGCAATACCATGTCATCCTGGATTTCATGTATGGCTTGGTGTAGCATATCTTTTCCGGTTACGAACAGGTTAGCAGGAAAGATCACCAATGATTTTTCGTCAGAAATTTTCTTACCTGAAACCGGGTCGATCAGTTGAAGCGCTTCGATCTCGTCACCAAAGAAATAGACGCGCACGGCATAATCAGCATAAGCGAGAAAAATATCAACCGTGTCTCCTTTTACCCGAAAGGTACCTCGTTTAAACTCTGCTTCCGTGCGTTGATACAATATATCGACTAAAGCAAAAAGCAGTTTATTTCTGGGAATGGATTCACCTGAGGTAAGTTGAATTCTGTTTTTGCCAAACTCCTCCGGATTTCCAATACCATAGATGCATGAAACCGAGGCCACTACAATGACATCACGTCTTCCGGTAAGCAACGAAGAAGTTGCACTGAGTCGTAGCTTTTCAATTTCCTGATTGATCGAAAGGTCTTTTTCGATATACAAATTAGACGAAGGAATAAACGCTTCGGGCTGGTAATAGTCGTAGTAGGAGATAAAGTATTCCACGGCATTTTCAGGAAAGAATCGCTTGAACTCTCCATACAATTGAGCCGCCAACGTTTTATTGTGGCTTAGAATAAGTGTTGGTTTTTTCACGTTGGCAATGACATTCGCCACGGTGAATGTTTTTCCAGACCCTGTTACCCCCAACAGAGTTTGATGGGCCTCGCCTTCTTTAAGACCATTTACCAGTTGCTCAATGGCTTTGGGTTGGTCTCCGGTAGGTTCAAAGTCACTTACCAGTTTGAATTCCATGGCTGCAAAATATCATAGTTAACTATACCTGTTAACTGATTATCGGATAATAAATTTCGGAACTAATTATTCCAGATTTCCCAGGCTTTTTCTGCTTGTATATGTAGCATCTCAAGCCCATTTTTAATATGAGAACCTCTCATTTCTGACTTTTGTAGAAAGAGCGTGCGTGCCGGGTTGTAAATCAAGTCGTATACGAAATGATCAGGCGTTAATTGATCATAATTGATTGGAGGGAAGCTATTTGTATTAGGAGACATGCCGAGCGGTGTAGTGTTGATGATGAGTTGCACACCAGAAATAATTTGCTCATCATTCTCAAGATCTTCGTACGTATAATCCGCTTTCCCCTTATCGCGCGAAACCATTTCATATGAAATGGATAATTTTTTGAGAGCTTGTTGCACCGCCTTAGCGGAACCGCCTGTACCAAGAATTAATGCTTTTGATGCGTCAGTTCTTGGAAACCATTTTTCTAAGGTTTCATAAAAAGCAACACTGTCCGTATTAAATCCTTTTAGCTTGCCGTCTTTGATCTTGATTACATTCACTGCCCCGATTTTTTTTGCTTCAGGATCAATTTCATTTAGAAATTTAACTACTTGTTCTTTATAGGGGATGGTTACGTTGAGGCCTTCCAATTCAGGAGTTTCCAGAAGCAGATTTTTGAGATCATCAATAGTAGGAAGAGAGTAAAGATCATAATGATAATCTCTGAGGCCCTCACGAAAAAACTTTTCGTCAAAATAGGATTTTGAGAACGAATGACTAACCGTAGCGCCAATGAGGCCATATTTTTTTTCCATAATTACGATTTTGATTTTAGGTAGGCAGCAGTCTTTTCAATGGCAACAACCAGAAAAATACCGATTGCCGCAAAGAGAATTGCTTTCAATAATAGCGGATCCTGTCCAGTTTTTTCCAGATAGTGCCAGGGCCAAATACTCTTGTCAAAGGCAGGAACCCTTACACCTTCATGGTTTAATCTAAAGAGTGTAACTTCCTTCCATGGCCAAACTTTGTTCAGAGACCCAATCATGAAACCAGCCAGCACGGCAAGTGTTGGGAAACGATAGTGGGTGAGTATCCAACTTAAGAATCGCGAGAAACCCAACAGTCCAAAAAAGCAACCTGAAACGAACACGATAATTATCGGAATATTTAATTCGATAAGAGCAGTAATCATATATTCATATTTGCCGATCAGTAACAACATGAATGCACCTGAAATGCCTGGTAATATCATGGCGCAAATGGCAAATGCTCCGCAAAAGAAAATGAAGGGCAAATTAGTTGGAGTTTCTGTGGGCGACAATACGGTGATCAGGTATGCGACAACAACACCAATGATGAACGATAGCACCGTGCCCATATTCCATTTTCTTATATCGCGAAGAATTAATGGCGATGAAATCAGGATCAAACCAAAAAAGAACGACCAGATCTGAATGGGATAGTGTTCGAGTAAGTAAGTCATCAATCGGGCTAACGAAACCAAACTTGTAACGATGCCGCCCAATACACAAATGAGAAACGCGCCATTTATTTTTTTCCAGAAGTCGGCAATTCTTAGACGGAGCAGCAGTTGAATTGCTTCTTTATCTATTGATTTAATCGAATTAAGAAGTTCTTCGTAAATGCCGGTTATGAACGCAACTGTTCCTCCTGATACACCAGGTATTACGTCCGCTGTGCCCATGCACAAACCTTTTGTGTAGAGGAGAAAATAATCTTTAGGAGTTCTCAAAGTAGTTAGTCTGCGTGAAACGGTGGTGCGGTGTTATCTTTTTTGCGTTCTAACCCAAGAAAGTGAAGGAAGGTATCGCCCCGCAAGCCAAGTCGTATGGTTTCAAGTGGGATCACTTCGTTAGGTGCTATATTCCCCATATTAACATTGGCGCCTAATAATTTAATAAACCAAACCTGCTGTGCTTTTTGAGGAGCTTCCCAAATTATTTTTTCGAATGGAATTTTGGTTAGAATTTCCTGAACCAAACCTGAACGAACCTCTCCCGTAGAACGGAAGAGTCCAACGTTTCCACCTTCACGTGCTTCGCCAATTACTTTCCATGCTCCGGCATCCAATTCGGTCTGCATCAATTCAATCCACTTGTAAGGAGGAATGATTTTATCGGCATCTTTTGAACCCACCTCAGAAAGTACTGTAACCTGTTGCGAAAGTTTACGGATGTATTCCAGTTTTATATCATGCTCCAGGTCGATGGAGCCATCGGACACTTCAGCATAAGTCATCCCGAATTTATCAAGTATCTTACGATAGTCATCGAATTGATCGCGGATGATAAACGCTTCGAATAAGGTTCCGCCAAAATAGCACGGAATGCCTGCGTCTTGATAGACTTTGATCTTGTCCTGCACATTAGGCGTAACAAATGAGGTTCCCCAACCAAGCTTAACAATGTCTACATGGTCGGCTGCGATGCTCATAAAATCTTCTGCTTCGCGCACGCTCAGGCCTTTATCCATGGCCATAGTATATCCTGTTTGCCTTGGCTTTTTGGTTCGCTCAGGCAGGTTTTTTAAGGTGTAGTTCATGAGGGGTCTTCTTTTCTAAACTGTTCAATTATTTTGTAGAGGGCCTTTTGGGTTTCAATTTTAGGAAAAAAATCAAATAGCATGGCGTGCCCTTCGAAGTTCAAAATTAAGGCATTTTCGAGATAATTAAGTGCCTCTTTGAACTTGCCTGCTTCGATCAAATATACGGTCATCCGATAGAAAAATTCAGATTCATCCGGCAGTTCACTCATTCCTTGCAAGAGTGTTTCGGTGGCCTTGTCATGTTCACCTTGTTCGTAGTAGATATAAGACCAGTTCAGCCACACTTCTTTATCATCCGGACTAAGATTACTAGCCTCTTCGTATGCACTTATACTGGAAATGATATTTCCTATCTTAAATTCAGCATGAGCGGCCGCTTTCCAATACTCAGCATTGTGACTATTGATCTTAATAGCCTTATTGAAGAAATGAAGTGCCTGATGCCATTTTTCCTGTTTTTCAAGGCAGCTGCCCGCTCCAAACCAGGCTTCGTCATATAATGGATCCAGCTTTGAAGATTTTTGAAAATACTTCAGGCCTAAATCGTACTGCTCAAGATTTTCATAAGCAGCACCCATGCAACAATATACTTCCGGGCTTGGGCCTTCAATTTCTATCGTCTTCTTAAATTCCTCCAATGCTTTATCATATTGCTCCAGGTTCATGAATGAATTACCCATGTTGAAATGGGCCGAAGCAAAATTCTCGTCAATGGCGATGGCAAATTCATACGCCTCTATGGCTTCGTCAAAGCGTTCCAGTTTGTTGGATACAATCCCGAGGTTGTACCAGGCAGCAGCAGAGTAGGGATCTTCGTCAATAAATTTCTTGTAGTAAGACAGACTTCCCTCCAACTGACCAACTACATCGAGGCAAAAAGCCAGTTCATATAAAGAACCTTCATGACTGATGTTTTCTTCAATTGATTTTTTATAGACTTCAATGGCCTGATCATATTTCTCCATGCTTTGATAGGCGAGGCCAATGTTGTAATAGATTTCATCTTTTTCTTCGTCAGCAAAGGTCAGTGATTCTTCGTATAGGGCAATGGCTTCTTCATACTTTCCTTGTAGTGAAAGTATAGACCCAATAGAAAGATGAATTTCTAAATCCAGCGGATGGAGATTTTTGGATTGCTCTAATAACTCAAGCGCCTCTTCATAGCGTTGAAGATTGGTTAATATTTGCGCCTTAAGTGTGAGCAATTCGGTTGAGAACGGATATTGTTCTTTCGCTTGATCTACGGCAGCGAGCGCGCGTTTGAACTTACTCTTCTCCAAATAGTAGCTGATAATCGTTTCGTATGAATCGATATCAAAGAAATCAGTCTTATTGTGTTTAAGATTTTCTTCGTAACGCCTGATTAACTCCTCCTCCTCTTGTCTCTTTCTGAATTCCTGGGCCATTCGTAAAAGGGTTTTCCTAAATTAGGAAAATTTGTTTTTAACTTAAAAAGATCGGTACAAATTTCTGGTAATAATTGCAGCCGGTCAAGGTTGCACTTTCTAAATGTTTGTGGTATAAGCTCCAGAATACTCGTTACAGCACCAATCCAGCGTGTTTTCCAGACTGTGAAACTGAAAATTGAATTTATGAATCGCTTTTTCGTTTGAATAATAGAAAAATTCCTTGGCTATTTTGGTCGACTGACGTGTAATCAGTGGTTCGGTGCCAGTAATCCTGCTTCGTATTTCTTCTGCTGTTGCCAACAGTGACAGAAGCGTGGAATTCATTTTTATGAAAGGAGGTCTTTTATTCACACGTTGAGCAATTTGAAAAAAAAGATTTTTGAAAGTGGTATGCCCGGCATTTGCAATAAAGCGCTCTGCATAAATTTTCTTTTGATGCATTTGCCATATTATTTCCACCACATCACGAACGTCAACAAAATTGAGTTGTCCATCCGTATAAAATAATCTCTCCTTTAACACATAGTGAAAAAGTTGTGCGCTGCTTTTCGTTAGTTCAGGTGGGGCAAGAATAGCCGATGGATTAATAATCGATATATTCAAGCCTTCTTCATGACCTCGCCACACTTCTAATTCAGCAAGATATTTTGATTCTGCATAGTCGGTATTGAGATTGCCAGGCACCCACTTGCTTTCTTCATTGACGTGATGAAATCCTCTTTGCCTCCCAATAGCCGCCACAGAACTTACATGAATCAGGTGATCTACTTTTGAAGCGAGGCAGGCATTCACTACGTTTCGTGTACCGCCTTCATTCACCGAAATAATTTTATTTCTTGCGCGCGGATTGAATGATACATAAGCAGCGGTGTGAATTACGGTGGTTGCCCCTTTTAATGCTTCAGTCAATCCTTCGGCATCAAGCACGTCAGCATTTCGCCACTCCAGATGAGCAAGGTCTTTGAGATGTGTTGTTTCACTGTCAGGTCTTTTTACTCCAATCACCGGCACGTTTTCTTTCGATAATCTTCTAAGAAGGTGACTTCCTAAAAGCCCGTTGGCACCGGTAACGACAATCATTTAAAGTAAATTATTTAGTAAGCGTAAATCTAACGCTTTTTTGAAATTCCTGTTTTTGAAAGCTTCTTCAAGAGCCTTGAATTGTAATATATTATGACAGTCGCTTCCCACCAAATCTATCCATCCTGCTTCGATCAATTTAACAGCCATGCGTTCAACGGGTTTTCCATAGAAACCCACTATGGAAGGAATATTTAATTGAAGTAAAACGCCCCGATCCCTAAGGTCTTCTGCTTTTTGCATAGACATATATTGGTAGCGTTCAGGGTGGGCAAGTACGGGTTTATAACCTTGCGTGATTGCGGTGAAAATAAATTCATTGAGCTGAAAAGGTTCCGAAAAGAAATTGGTCTCAAACAACAGGTATTTTGAACCGAATGTGAGCAATTGTTTTTGTTCGTTGATCTTTGTAATGAGACTTTCATCGAGATAATACTCAGCAGCAGCCTCCACCTGAATAGGAATCTGCTTGTCTTGTAAAATCGAATTCAGTTCAGATAGTTTAGAAAGGATTTGTTCGGGTTCATTTCGGTAATAATCACTCATGATATGAGGTGTCGTGATTATTTTTTTATATCCGAGCCTGGAAAACTGCTGAATCAGTTCGATCGCTTCATCATGAGATTTCACTCCGTCATCTAATCCGGCAAGCAAATGAGAATGCATGTCGGTTTTGATGACTTGCAGAAATGATTCACTTTTTTTCTTAAAGAATGAGATCACGATATTCTAAATAATTTCTTCCAGCGTCTTTTTAAAGGTGTTCGATCTTCGTAATATCCATACCCATAGTTATTTGATTTTACAGGCATAGCATTCAATACGGCAGAGACATTTTTTAATTTATTGAGTGTAACGATCCTGAATAGGTTATGCATAAAATCCATGTTCGAGTAGTTGGCACGGAAAACATAGATGGAGACATCAGAATGCTTCATGGCCATGATGCCATCCGTAACAAGACCTACCGGTGGGGTATCAATGATGATGAATTCATAATTTTTTTTCAGATCATTTAAGAAGTCAATGAATTCTTCATTAGCTAATAGTTCAGATGGATTAGGAGGATGTGGCCCAGAGGGTATGAAATCAAAATTCTCCAGGGAAGTATGAATCAGGCATTCCTTCCAGTTATTTTTTCGTATAAGGATAGTGCTCATCCCTTTATTTGAATCGCTTCCAGCAGGGTATTTGTCATTTTTTGGTTTTCTCATGTCCAGATCAACCAGCACCACTTTTTTCCTTGACAGTGCAATGACACCACCTAAATTTACCGCTAAAAATGATTTTCCTTCTCCTGAAATTGTAGAAGAAATCGAAATCACCTTGTTCGGTTCGCCCGATGAAAAGAAATCAAGATTCGTGCGCAACGTACGAATGGCTTCACTCACTATTGATTTTGGATTATCAATAACGTGGAATATTGTTTCGGTGGCGTGATTTGAAATTGGAATTGCACCGAGAATTGCTACTTGAGTTCCATTTTCTAATTCTCGTATGCTAATAATTTTATTATTTATTAAGTAGAGGAATCCGATGAAGAATATGTTAACCACAATTCCGGCCACGAAACCAATGGCAAGAATCAGGTTTTTCTTTGGAGATATGGGCTGAATAGGAAGTGTGGCAGACGATAATATTTTAAAATCGGGAGTACTACCCGCCTGGGCAATTTCAAATTCAGCCTTTGATTGCATCATCGATAAATAAAACTCTTCGTAAAGTTTATAGTAACGTTGATTTTTTGTGTATTGGGTGTTCTTATCCGGCATTTGAACAAACTCTTTTTCAAGGATTATTTTTCTATTACTGATTTCAGCAAGCAGGATCAACCAATCCTTCTTAATCGTTAAAAGTTGAGCAAAAAGGTTATCCTTTAGTGTTGTTAACTCTTGTTCTTTTTGCCGATACGCAAACGTATTTTCATTGTATGCCAGCGAGAGTTTATCGCGTTCTAACGAAATGCGTTGAAGTTCCTCCAGGCTTTTAGTGATTGACTCTGGAAGTGATCTTGTGTAGGACAAACTTAGTATCTTGTTATTTTGTAACTCATCAATGAGGGTGTTTAGCCCAAGAACTCTTTTATTTAAATCGTACCGCTGCGAATCAATTCTGTTAATGGCGATGATGGTCTTTTTTAAGTCAAGGGTAAGGTCGTTGCTTTTATTTTCCAAGGTGAAGTCTTCAAAGTAATTTTCGAAATCTTCAATTCGCTTTTCTATTTGCACCAGTTCTTTGTTTAACCATTCAATTTTTTGCATGTTAGCCAGGTTCTTCTGCCTATTACTATAATGAATATAAAGCGAATCCGTTTTATTCACCACATCATGAGCTTTTAATGCATTATGGTCTTTGAAAGAAATGCGAATGGTATTTGCACTCGTATTGAGTGGGTCAACTTTCAGGTTGTTGGATATATATTCAATTAATGCTGCCGGGCTATTTGCAATAAAGAAATAATCATTACCGTCATTTTCCTGGTACAACATAGTTTTCCTCACTTCAAATTCTGAGCCATCCAATTGAACTGGTTTTCCAAAAGATCCATTTATGGTAATCCCACTTTCCTCCAGTTTCAATTGAAAATGCTGCACATCCACTGACTCGAAGTGTATAGGTTGATCGTAATGGCCTTTGTTGATTTTATGCGCGGTTACAATAAAGGGCGAGCGCTTATACATTTCGTTTTTTAGCACCTTACCCAAACTATAGTAACTGATTTTCACATCCATTGAATCGATTAATCTGCTGATGAATAACTTTGATTTCATCTGCTCAATTTCACCGGAAACGATGTTAATAGATTGATCTTCGATGACAGTTTTAATACCGAGGTCTGTAGCATCTCTCTTGATGTCCAGTTTTAATTCAGACTCCGACTCAAATAAATCGCGGGTATAGCGAATGATCAGAATGCTGGCCAGGTTAGCAACAAGGAAGATAATGATGATCCAAAGAATGTTTTTCTTAAAAACAATAGACAGTTTTTCGAAGTCAATACCTTCTACTGTGCGCGTGTGGTTATCTAAGTCAGGTTGCTGTTTCAAACTAAATTAATTTACACTACTAATCACGGTAATCAATGTAGCCAGCGCAACCATCATACTGATGATTCCCGCATAATCTTTTAACCCTTCGCTAAACGGTCTCCTAATAGGCTCAACATAAACGATATCTCCTGATTGTATAAGCATGTTACCGTTTTTAAATCCCTCAATGGTGCTGAAGTCAATTTCATACACTTTGTCTCCTCGAATAAGCCGCATATTTTGAGCCTTTGAGTTATTGTCTAATCCTTTTGCTAAGGCCAACACCTCTACCAGGGTGACATTCTCATTTTCCAATGGAATTACCTGACCTCCGAGCGCCCCTAAAACAACAACTCTTTTGTTGATGAACGAAAGTTGAACAAAGGGGTCTTTAAAAAACTTAGCATATTCCTTTTGCAATAATTCTTCGGCTTGCTTTATCGTTAACCCCACTACGTTTACTTCTCCCACCATAGGTATTTTGATTAAACCATTTATATCCACCAGGTAAACGGGTTTATCTTCAGAGGTTGTTTGTGTGTCTTGAGTTGTTTTGGTGAGTTCAGGGTTGGGATCGATCAATCGCTCCCCTCCATTTGAGTATACTTCGAGGGTCAGCCTGTCATTTTTTGCTACGCGGAAATTTTTCTCCGTTTCTGAGGCATTCTTTTTGGCTTTTTCAGCTGCTTCCGTTTCGGTGGATTTAAACATGATGTTCTGCTTATAGGAAGCACACGAACTCATGAATAAGATGAAGATAAAAAAAATAATACGCACAGACCGATGTATTTAATCGCGTGAAGTTACAGATTTTTAATAACTATGAAGGACAGGTAACTTCGCAGGATGCAGTTTTAAATTGCCTTGCGAACAGTTTCAAGTTCTTTAATGTATTTGTCGATAACGAGTTTTTCGTCAAACTGAATTTCAATTTTCCTTCGACCATTCTCCCCAAATGTTTTCAATATGCTGTCATCCAGAGTTGACATCTTTTCCATTTTTTGTGCGAGGTCATCGGCATTTCTGATTTTACACAATAGCCCATTGTGATTGTCTTCAACCACATGGTGGCATCCAGGCACATCGGTGGCTATAATGGGCTTTGATGAACTTGCCGCTTCAAGTAAGGTACGAGGTGTGCCTTCCCGGTAGGAAGGGAGCACGATACAATCTGCTTTTTCTATGAATGATCTCACATCATCGGTAGTGCCCAGGTATTCCACAATACCGGATGAAATCCATTGGTCGATAATGGGGAGTTGAATACCTCTTTGATGTTCAGGATCTTTTGCTCCTAATAACTGAAAGCGGGCTTTTAACCCTCTTTGTTTCAGGTTTTCAATAGCTTGAACATATTCCAGGATACCTTTGTCAGTAATCAGTCTTGAAATCAATAGAAAAGTAAAGACCTTATTTCTATTGAACTCCATCGGCCGGAACTTATTTAAGTCAATCCCCGAACCGGGAATTAGATCAGCGGATTCTTTGTGGATGAGTTTTTTATCTAAAAAAAGATTCAGGTCATCTGAATTTTGAAAGAATACTTTTTTGGGGAAAAGAAAGGCAATCTTATAAAGTGTCATGGCGATAACCGACACCAGGTTTTTCTTTAAGAAAACGGTGCCAAGCCCACACACATTATTTATGGAAGGGATTTTAAGAATAGCGGCAGCCAGGGTTCCGTATACGTTAGGCTTAATAGTGAAGTGGAGAATGACATCAGGCCTTACCTTACGGTAAATCCCTAAAAGTTCAAAAAAGAGAGCGGTATCTTTAATTGGGTTAACTCCACGGCTATCCATTTTTACATCATAATGAAGGCAACCTGCTTCTTCCAGAAAATGAGTATAGGAATCATGGGGCGCAATGGTATGTACTTCGTGTCCTTTATCGAGGAGGGTTTTAACAAAATTCATCCGGAAATTGTAGATATTCCAGGATGTGTTTAACACAATCGCTATTTTCATTCTTCAAGGTCCAACCTTTGCAGGTAATGGAGGATTAGATTTAGAGTCAACTTAAACTTTTCAAAAATCGTAAAATTTTTACTAAGTCAGATATCTATCCGATAGATATTAAATGGTAACCTCAAAATTGAACCAACAATCAATTAAGTTTGATCTTCATTATTATAATATGGGAATTAAGAAGGCAATTTTGGTGGCATTGGCGGAAAAGGACAGGCCAGAACTTACGGACGAGCATTTGGATGAATTGGCATTTCTGACCGAAACTGCTGGAATAGAAACAGTTACCAGATTTATCCAGAAATTACAGCATCCTGATGTGCGCACCTTTGTCGGGAAGGGAAAACTAGAGGAGATTAAGCAGGCAGTGACTTCAAATGATGTGGATAACGTCATTTTTGATGATGATTTAAGCCCATCTCAACTGAGAAATCTTGAGAAGGAATTCAATTCTGGAGAAACGGAGATGAAAGTAAGGGTGTATGATCGCAGTTTACTCATTTTGGATATTTTCCTGATGAGGGCACAAAGCGCTCAGGCCCGCACCCAGGTAGAGCTTGCCATGAATCAATACCTTCTGCCAAGACTTACTCGAATGTGGACTCACCTGGAACGCCAGCGTGGTGGTACAGGAACTCGAGGTGGCTCCGGAGAACGTGAGATTGAGACCGACCGTAGAAATATCCGTTACCGCATTTCACTGCTAAAAGATGAATTGGAGAAAATAGACAAGCAGCGTCAGACTCAGAGAAAGTCACGCGGTAATGTCGTTCGGGTTTCGTTGGTGGGCTATACCAATGTGGGTAAGTCAACCCTTATGAATCTATTGTCCAAGTCTTCGGTGAAGGCAGAAAATAAACTTTTTGCAACGGTTGATGCAACGGTAAGAAAAGTGGTGATCGGAGATATTCCATTTTTGCTTTCCGATACGGTCGGATTTATTCGTAAGCTGCCTCATCATTTAATTGAATCATTTAAGTCTACGCTGGACGAGGTGCGTGAGGCCGACATTCTACTTCATGTGGTAGATGTTTCACATCCCTTTCATGATAACCATATTGAGGTAGTGAAGAGTACGCTCGCAGAGTTGGGAGCGGGAGACATCACTACCATTTTGGTTTTGAATAAGATCGATTTGCTCGAAGCAAACGAAGACGTGAAATTGGAAGAGCTTTCGGGGTACTATCGCCAACATGGTTTTGAAAAAGTAGTATTTATTTCGGCACACCGAAAAGATAATATTCAAGCCCTTAAGAAATTGCTTTTTGAGGAAGTAAAGCGAAAACATCTCCGGATTTATCCAAACTATGTAGAAGGCAGGCAGTTTGTTTTTGAATAGATACTTGATGAGAAATTGATTTTTGAAGTAATGCCTGCCTATCTATTTAAAATAAAGGGTAACCGATCAGCAAGTACTGGACTTCCGTTCCGGCATGGAATCGCTCCTTTTATTATTCGATCATCACCACATCCGGTTATAAGAATAATCTCCTTCCATGGATAATATTTATAACGATTGTGATTACTGCACTTCTCCTGTTTGTTTCCCCACTTACAGCGTTCTTTGAATTTCAAAAACTATCTATGACTGAATTATTGATTTGCATAAGTGTTGGGTTTTTCTCTGTGATCTGGTTTGAGATAGTAAAATGGCAACGTAGGAGGAAAGCATAATTTATTATGAAGCCGTGCAGCTAAGAGATTTTTTTAAACTTAGAAAAACCTTATCTTTAGTAGGTCTATAGTAAATTATTCCTCACGGCTAACATCTATCACTATGTTATTCAATAGTAAGTATGAACTGAATGTACTGATCAATCTGGCAGCACTTGATCATATTATTGAAGCCAGGGAAGCAAGACTAATTCATTTAATCGGGAGGGCCAATCAAATCACAGTGGCTGTCATTGATGAGATGATTAAAAGACCAGAACCCATTCAAGGCTTTGGGGTTATGACTTCCGATGAAAAATTTGAACATTTATGTTATCTGATCCGAATGATGAAAGCAGATGGACAGGTGATCACAGACGAGATCGACTTTTGTGAAAACATTGCCCAGCGACTTGGCTATAAAAAGGGAGTAGTGCGCGAATTATCAGCGCATATTTACTCTGACATAGCCGTAACTTCAGATATTGAGTTCCTTCGTAAGAAGGCCGATCGTTTTTTCAAAGGTTGAAAATTTACCAACTGTGCTTCCTAAAAGAAGTCTGAATTATTTATAATAATCAGATGGGTAAATTCACCCAAAAAAAACAATTAGTAAGCAACGTCCTGTTGTAGCCTTGATAATCTTGAACACCGAACTTGTCCCATCGAGAAATGGGCAACCGACCTAAATAACTCTAAAAAAAGGAGATCATTAATATTTTAATTATCAATGATTTAATTCTGGCAGCGAAGGTTTAGGAGCTGATGCAAAGCAGATTTGAATTGATATTGGATCCTTTGCTCGTAATATTGTCATCCAAATATGTATTTCTCCTGATATTTCTGTTGTCGATTAGAGTGAACATTGAAACTTAGCAGACATAGAACTATTATTTTTTGTAAAAATTTGCGGATAATAAGTCCAGGAAAGAACTGTGATGCGCTATGCCATTAAATTTAAAAATACTTTTAACCTTCATATTGATGACCGGATCGTGTTCTTCTGCTGATACTTTTCTTCATGAAATTCAAGTGACTCATGATGATAAGCATCATGATCTGGACAACAACGACAATTTTTCGCCTGACGGACAGTGGTTGGTTTACGATACACGAAATGATAAGACAGCTATTGCAGGATGTTCTTCCATTGAACGAGTAAATATCAGGACCAGCGAAATGCAGGTGCTTTTTGAAATCAAGGATAACCACGATTATGGCCCTGGTGCCGGGGCAGCAAGCTATCATCCTCATGAGAATAAAGTCATATTTATCCATGGCTTGCCGCTGTGCACAGCGCTCAATCCTTATCAACAGTGGCGAAGAACGGGAGTAATGATAAACGATGATCAGCCTAATGTGACGATAAACATGGATGCACGGGATGTAACTTTTCCCTATACAACAGGAGCACTGCGCGGTGGCACCCACCGTCATGAGTGGAGTGGCGATGGCAAGTGGGTCGGGTTTACCTACAATGATGCGATCATGAAAGAACTCGAAGACTCGACAGGTATTCATTGGAATTTGAGAACCATTGGAGTTTCTAATCAGCAACATCCAGTGAACAATTTTGTTGAAGATGGAGAGAATGTAAATGGAACATGGTTCAGCGCATTGGTTGTGCGAGTGGTTCCGGAGCCAAAGCCAGGAAGTGATGAAATCAGTCATGCTGCCTCTGATAGTTGGGTAGGCACAAGCGGATACAAAACAACGGATGGTAGTTTACAAGTAGCGCGTGCTTTTTTAGGAAAGGTGCGTGACCAGAATGGAAATGCAGTCGATGAACTTTTCGTTGTTGATATTCCTGATTCGATCAATGTTCCAGGCGAGTACGGTCCACTGGAAGGAACTAAAAATTCTTTTCCGATGCCTCCTAAGGGAACCCTGCAACGCAGGTTGACTTATAGTGTCAACTCACCGTATCCGGGATGTGCAGGAGTGGTCCGCTCTTCATTTGATGGCAGCCAGATTGCGTTTTTAAAAAACGATCAGAATGGAATTCAACAGATTTTCTTAATCTCACCCAGTGGTGGTGAGCCTGTTCAGGTTACAGAACATGAAACAGATGTGCAGAGCGGTGTTCGATGGAGTGAGAATAATAAATCCTTAGCGTACATCTGGGATAATAGCATTATCCTTTGTGAAATTTCTAATCGCCCGTTTTCAAAAAGGTATAAAAGGCTTACTCCTAAAGCCAGCGAAATGCCCTCAAACTTAGTGTGGTCAAAAGACGGAAGTGCGATGGCTTTCAATCGGTTCGTCAAAGGAAGCGATGAGCCTAAAAAGCAGATATTTATTCTTAAGTTAAGTCCAGACAACAATCAATAGACATGACATTCATCTTTCGTATCGCGCTCGTTTGTATCGGTGCAACTCTTATTATATCAGGATGCAAATCAAAGAAAGTTGAAATCCTGACCGTTCCCGCAGGAGATCAATTCGCGAAAATTGATAGTAATGGCACTTCGATTTTACCAAGCGGACGCTTTGTTACTCCGGCTGGAGAAATGATCCGCATAACGGACGATCCATTTGGATTAGCTATTTCACCCAATGGCCAAAAAGCATTAACCCTTCATGATGGTGTGTTTACGATCATTGATATTCCCACATTAAGTGCAACACGGGTTCCCAGTTATGATAATACAATCAAGTCGCCTTTATTGAAAGGATCCTATTTGGGTGTTGCCTTCTCCACCGATTCTAAAACAGTTTATTTAAGTGGTGGTGACAATGGGTTGATCGTTTCTTACAACATCGAAAGTTTGAAGCAACTTGATGTTATATCCTTAAATGGAAAGGTAGATGGAATCGAATATGAGGATAGTTTTACTTCGGACCTCGTGCTCAATGAAGAGAATAATGAATTGCTTGTGTTAGACCGTGCTAATTTCAGAATGGTACGGATTGACTTAACCACCAAAAAGAAGTCAGCATCAATCAAGGTGGGGCGCCTGCCTTTTGGTTTATCATTGAGTCCTGATAAAAAGATGGCGTTTGTTGCTAACGTGGGATTGTATGACTATCCTTTGATAACCGGGGCTACTCCTTCCAACTATGATTCCTTAATGATTTCTCATCATCCCTATGGACACAACACCGAAGAATCGATCAATGGCACCGTGGTAGAAGGACGCCAGATCCCTGGCGTAGGCAGTCCGCTTCATCCGGATGCCATGAGCGTTTTTACCATCGATCTTGAAAAAAATCTAGTTGTGGATAAATTCAAAACCGGGCATCAAATAGGAACCATGATTGAAGAAGCCGAGGTGGTAGGTGGGGCCAGTCCGAATTCAGTTGCAGTTGGAAAGCAATATGCTTACGTATCCAACGCAACAAATGATAATATTTCTATCCTGGATTATAAAAACCACAAGATCATTGGTCATATTCCAATTTTGGTCGATACTCGAATTGATAAATTCCGTGGCTTGCTTCCATTTGGTTTAGCCTTAAGCAAAGATGAGAAAACTCTTTACGTTGCCTTATTAGGATTTAACGCAGTAGCAGTTATTGATGTAGCGTCACGAAAAACAAAAGGAATTATTCCTTCGGGCTGGGGACCTACTCGTGTTGAATTATCTAATGATGAAAGAGAAATTTATGTTATCACCTGTAGAGGGCTTGGCGCTGGCCCTAATGGTGGTAAAGATTTTATCGATCCGATTCAGGGTACCTATATTGGGGATATTCAATTGGGAACTTTTCAAAAAATAAAAATGCCGGATAACGCCCAACTGGCAGCTTACACAAAGCAATCGATCGACAATACTTTTACAAGTATTGAATTGGAGGATGATGAAGAAAATCCATTGCCATCATTACCTGGATTACGCCAATCACCAATTAAACACATTGTATACATTACCAAAGAGAACAGAACCTATGACGAAATATTTGGACAGTTAAAAAATGCCAGGGGCGACAGCACCCTTGCGCGATTTGGTGTGCATAATGAGTACACGTTGCCGGATTCGCTCCAGAAAAAATTCTTAAATCTCCGTATCAGCCCAAACCATCATAAAGCAGCTAACCAATTTTCTTTTTCCGATAATTTTTATTGTGATAGTGATGCCTCCATCCATGGTCACCATTGGATGATGGGCGTTATCCCCAACGAATGGGTGGAAACCAATTCCAGTGTAACCCAATCAGGTAAAGTTTTTTCAACGGCTCCAGGTAGACGTGCGCCAAAATCAACAGGAAGCATAGACCCTGAGGATTATGCTGAAATAGGAGGGATATGGGAAGCATTGGAACGAAACAATGTTTCATTCTACAATTTTGGTGAAGCGAATGAAACCGGGCATGTAAGGGAAGAATGGTACGATACCCTAACGGGTGCTGCGCATGGTGTAATGGTGCCCATGCAAAAAGCGTTGTTTTCAAGAACAAGTCATGACTATGCTGGATTTAACATGAGTATTCCCGATCAATACAGAATGGAGCAGTTTGAGCGGGAGTTTACTGAAATGTGGATTAATGGAAAGGAATCAATGCCTTCGCTGATTACCATGCAGGTTCCCAATGATCATAGCACAGGTACAGGTATTCGCCCTGAGGACGGATATTATTATCCTCAATCATTTATGGTCGATAACGATTTGGCACTTGGGCGGATATTGCACTTTCTATCCCGGACAAAATATTGGAAAGAGATGCTTGTGATCATTACCGAAGATGACCCTCAGGGAGGAGTGGATCATGTGGATGCACACCGTTCGGTGTTGATGATGGCCGGCCCCTATGTGAAAAGAGGATTTGTATCACATACTCACGCCAATTTCGGATCTATTTTAAAAACCATCTACAACATTCTTAGTGTGCCCTATGTAAACCAATTCGATGTTACCGGTTCTTTGCTTCAGGATTTCTTTACGTCTGAACCCGACTATACACCCTATACTATGGAACGCCATGACGATCGGATCTTTGATCCCGAAAAGGCCATGAAGCGATATCATAAGACGATCGACTGGCGTAAGATAGAACAGGGACCGCCCATGGATGATGAGGAGGTTGAGAGAAAGGTGCATTATAAAAACGAATCCCACTAACGAAAAATGATAGGTATAAGACTTTCCATAAATGAATAAGATGGGGTGTTCAGCGTAGCTCGGACTGTAACTTTAGCTAAGGAGGACAGAATAAAATGCGAGCTTAATCATCTACGAAAGCACTTCATATTTTATTGGACGGTACCGTTTTCTGAATTTCATGATGCAGACTTCATTAAATTAATTTCAAAAAAAACCTCATAATATGTTAAAATCACAATAAAAAGGAGGGGTTGAAATTAAATACATCATTAATGTAATCTTATACATCCTTATCTGACAACGGTCTACCTACCTTACGGCCGTATTAAAACATAACAATTTATTTAATTATGAAAAAACTTTTACTACTATCCTTATCACTCATACTTGTGCTCACTGCCTGGGCTCAAAATCGGGTGATCACAGGAAAGGTGACCGACTCAAGTGGCGGATCAACTATGCCTGGTGTAAACGTGGTTTTGAAGGGAACCTCAAATGGTGCGGTTACCGATGCAGAGGGAAATTATTCTCTTTCTATACCTTCTTCAGGCGCCACCCTGATATTCTCTTTTATTGGGTATCAAACTCAGGAACTTGGAACCGGGTCGAGAACAGTGATAGATATCCAAATGAATGCTGATACTCAGATGCTGGGTGAGGTTGTTGTAACCGCCCTGGGTATTGAACGTAGCAAGAAATCACTCGCTTATTCGGTAAGCGAAGTGAAATCTGATGAATTGGTTAAAGGTGGTGCAATTAACACTATGAAATCACTTGATGGCAAAATAAGTGGTGTAAACCTAACTAGTTTAAGCAGTGACCCCACCTCATCAGTTTTAGTGAACATCCGTGGTAATTCTCTATTACCAACCTTGGGGGGTGCGGCAAACTCACAACCCTTGTATGTAATCAATGGTGTTCCTATGTATAATTCAACAGCTTCGGGCAGTTCAATCACTGCTCAGAACGGGGTTGATTTTGGTAACATCCTTTCACAGTTAAACCCGGAAGATATTGAAAGTGTAACCGTGTTGAAGGGTGGAAGTGCTGGTGCGTTATATGGTTCAGCAGGTGGTAACGGAGTCGTTATGATCACTACCAAATCAGGTAAAGGTGGTAAAAAAGGAATTGGAGTTTCTGCTTCCGTTGCCACTACTGCAGACTCACCTTATAAGTTTATTAAAGAGCAAACTCTTTATGGTCAGGGCGAACGTGCAGATTCATGGCAGTATGATAATACAGATACCTACGGACCTAAACTAGACGGATCCTTTACAGCTGATTTTTGGAATACGAAAACACAACAGTGGGAGAATGGCCCTCAAAGATCTTCTAATGAAAACAGGATACAAGCTTACCTGCAAACCGGAACCACCGTTAACACCAATGTTAACCTTGATGGAAATTATGACAAAGGTTCTTTCCGTTTATCGATAACGGATATGAAAAATACCGGGGTAATGCCAAATACCAAGACGACTCAAAATTCGATTAACTTCAATTCTGAATACAAGTTGTCAGACAAGTTAAAATTCACTGTAAATGCTAACTATGTCCGCACTAATTCTCCTAACAAGGCCAATGTAACGGGCAGCAATAGTATTTTGAACAGATTATTATTCAATATGCCAACTAACCTGCAGCCACTTTCAGACATGAAAAATTATTGGTTGACAGGTTTTGAAGGCCTATTGATGAATGGTGCCATCCAACGAGACAATGGCATTGATCAGGCAGAACCCAACCCATGGTGGATTGCTAATGAGCAGCTTAATCTCTTTACCAGGAACAATTTCTTTGGTAAGCTTCAAATGGATTGGAAATTGAGTGATAACTTTAGTCTTTTACTGCGTAGTGGTTTGAATAATCTAAATGAGAACTACGAATACAGGCAATCATTTGGACTTCAGCGCCTCAGTAATAGGCCAAGTTCTGGTGATGGTGCTTTCAATACCAATACAAGTAATGCATTTAACGTTGTTTCGGATGCCATCCTATCCTATAATAAAACCGTTAATGATTTTACGTTTAGCGCAGCGGGCGGTGTAAACTATGTTTATAACTCAGGCAATAGCTATTATGTCAATGCCTCAGCCTTGAGTACTCCTAACTGGTTTAATACTGCTAATGCTTTCCCTAATAAGCTTACTGCTGGTTACGGTTGGAGTGTTAAGCCTCAGCATAGCTTTTACGGCACCTTTGATGTGTCATGGAGAGATCAACTATATTTAGGACTAACTGGTCGCCAGGATTATATAGGTAACCTGCCTGAAGAAAAGATTAATTATTTCTATCCTTCGGTCTCCGCTGCCTGGGTAGTATCGGAGTCATTTAAATTGCCAGAACAAGTAGATCTTATGAAAATAAGGTTGGCGTATGCGAACGTAGGAAACGGATTAATCAATTATAGAAATATTGATACATTCGGTTATGCCGTTCCAGATTGGTCAAGTACAGTTAAGACCGGTAACGTGAGTAGTACGTTGATTGATCCAAACATTAAGCCGATGTCATCAGTTACTAAAGAGATTGGTATTGATGTATGGATGTTCAATAAAGGAGTCATGCTTGACTTCACGTACTTCAGCAAAGAACAAATTAACCAAACCGGTAGCGTTCCGGTGGTTCCAGGAACAGGATATTCATCGATGACAACGAATATCGGTGATGTAACCAACAAAGGTATCGAGCTGGGATTAACGGTTAATCCAATTAAGTCAAGCAATTGGAATTGGAGTATTACTGGAAATGTTACTCATTACAAAGCAGTGATGACATCCTTGTCTGCTCAATTCCTTGGTTCAGGAGGATATTATTTTGCCAATTATGATGGTAAGACAGTAGTGAAGGTAGCTCCAGGCGAAGTGATTGGTAATATTTATGAGCAGAATCCGATCCTTCGGGTGAAAACCGGAAAGTATGCTGGCATGCCTTTGTTGGATGATGATGGTAAGTTTCAAGAATCAGGGGCTGAAGACCGCAAGCAGATTGGTAACTATAACCCTAATTACATTCTGGGTTTGAATACTACCTTACGTTACAAGAGACTTTCATTAAACATGGTAGGAAGTTTCCGTGTTGGCGGAAAGTACGTTTCTGTTAACCAGCAGTACATGGATTCTAATGGAAGATCTTTTGAATCATTAAGCTCTGGCGATAACAACCCTTATTGGAAGGGCGGACGTGATGCTTCCCAAGGTGGATTAGCTTGGCCCGGCATCGGTGCCAGCGATTACTCGGAAATGAATGATTACAATGACCCTAATCATAATGATGATCTGAATGATGCAGGTTATGCGAAAGGTGTTTGGTTGATCCCCGGATCAGATCCAAATAATGATGCCAATTATATAGTGAATGGTGCTGACCCTAATAACACGTTCTATGATTTCACCTACAATGCATTTGGTGATGTGATCTGGAATTTTGCGGGACTGCGTTCTTATGACGCCACTAACTTCAAGATGAGAGAGATATCTCTTAACTATAACTTCCCAAGTGTTTTAGCTAACAAATTGAAGATGACTAATCTTAACTTGGCTTTCATTGCACGGAATGTTTTCCAATGGAACAAATCAGGTCGTAATGAAGATCCGGAAACAGCCTTTACGAACGTTGCTGGCACTGGTGGTGGAGCAGGAGCACAAGGTGTGTTGCGTGCAACATTGCCTTCGATTCGTTCGATTGGATTCAAACTTTCTTTAAGCTTCTAATTTCAGATTATTATAAACAAAGAAATTATGAAAAATATCCTTATAACCATATTTACACTGGCGATCATACTACCAGTTGTATCCTGTAGCGATGATGAGCTACGACAACACGATGTTTTGGCACAAAAAAATGCCATTGAAAATCAGGCGGACCCTGTTCTTTTATCTACGGTGATCACTAATTCTACTCTATACTATCAAAATATAGGATGGGGAGATACAAGATTGCCAAGCGCTGTACAGACGGTAATGAAAAATTACCAGGGAGGCGATAACATTTATAGTTCTTTTAAATCTCCATCTGATGATTTGAATACCGTTATGAATATGCTTAAGTATGTTCAGGTTGCTATAGACAGAGCGAACGAAAGAGGATCTAAAACCCATGTTGGTATTTTTAAAACATTCAAGGTGTTGATGTTTTCGTTTATGACCGATTATTATGGCGATGTGTACTACAGCGAGGCGCTGCAGGGCCGTGAAGGAATCTTGTATCCTCAATATGATAAGCAAGCTGACCTTTACCCAGCACTTCTTGCTGAACTGGATGAAGCCGCTGAATTAATTAGCAGTGGAACCGAGACTATCAGTACAACGTATGACCTGATGTTTGGTGGAGATAAAAATCAATGGGTGAAATTCAACAACTCAGTCAAGTTGCGTATATTATTACACGCCTCGGCAAAGCTTCCTGGTGCAGCAGCCCAGATTGCAGCTACTGCTGCAAAACCTTTGTTATCGGATGATGCGGATATGGATGCATCGATAGCCTACGTAGGGACAACGACCACAAATTCGTGGGTAGGAGGATCTAACAACTGGGGAGGATCTGCCAGCGGTGAATTTGTCAGGAGAAGACCTTGCAAAACGTTGGTTGATATGCTGGCTACTTACAAGGACCCACGTATGAATGTTTGGTTTGCACCTATCGAACGCCCCTGGACTACCGACATAACGAAGAATGGTGTTTCTTTCGAGACAACCGATGCCAATGGCTATGAATATACATCTACATGGGAATATGTTGATTTGGTTGGAGGTACTAACAGTGCGGAAATTCAAACTCAGGTAGACAATGGAAATATCCTTGATGTTGATAAAATATATGCAGGCTATATAGCCGGTATGTTGGGTGATTTCAAAAATGGTAATGGCCATTACAACACCGCTGCGGGTGGTACCTTTGGCAATTTTAAAGTTTCTCCATGGTCAAATTTATTGGCACAAAATAGCCATCCCTTACTCAAAGCTCAGATCATGAATAAGGATGAAATACAATTCATACTAGCTGAAGCGGTGGCTCAAGGATGGATAACCGGAAGTGCGGATGCGTATTACAGAAAAGGAATCGCTTATTCGATGAAGCGTTGGGGAGTAAGTGATGCCGATATCGCCACCTATTTAGCGCAGCCTATCGTTACACTACCTGGTAATAAAGGTGGTGATCTGGAAAAAATTGCTACTCAGAAATGGTTAGCGTTATTTTCAGTATCAAGCGAAGCTTATCTGGATTTACGCAGAACAAATCTTCCCAATATTATTGCTAACAACAATAACCAGTTTCCGATTCGTTTCCGTTATCCGGCCACTGAATTGGGACAGAACAAACCTGCCTATGATGCCGGTGTAGCTACGCTGGCGCCAGCAACAGATTCTCAGTATTCTAAAATTTGGTTACTTCAGTAATTGATAAAAATTGTTTTTGGGTTTTATTGGAAAAGAGTGCCGTCTCATAATTGAGCGGCACTTTTTCTTTTTAGCCACATTGAATGTGGTTTGCTTCGGGCATTTAAAATTAAATACATCTTTAAGATGAGTCTATACATCTTAATTTAACACCGGTCATCTTACCTTGTAGGGATCAAGCGCTCCTGTACAACAGGCGAAATATATGACGGAATTTCTACGCGATGATTTGAAAAGAAAATTGCAAAACGGCAGGGTCGTGTATGGCACCTGTGTTACTAACCATTCTCCGCGTTGGCCAACGTTAATTGCCGGCTCCAATCTTGATTTTGTCTTTCTCGATACAGAACACATTCCGTTAGATCGGTCTGTGTTATCGCATATGTGCCGTATTTACCAGGCACTTGGAATCACACCCATCGTGCGGATTCCACAACCTGATGCTCATCGCGCCAGCCAGGTGATTGATGATGGTGCCATCGGGGTAATTGCACCTTATTTGGAAAACCCAGATCAACTAAAAGCATTGGTGGGAGCAACAAAGTACCGACCATTAAAAGGCGAAAAGTTAACCGAACTGCTGGAAGGCGTAACACCACCATCGGCAACATTAAAAACATATCTCGATCAGTACAACTTTGGAAATCTTTGCATTGCCAACATTGAAAGTATTCCAGCGGTGGAGCGCCTCGATGAGTTGCTGAGCATTGATGGATTGGATGCCGTTTTTATTGGGCCACATGATCTGTCAATTAACATGGGTATCCCTGAGCAGTATGATCATCCCGAGTTTGTGAAGATGGTGAACGTCATCGTGAAAAAAGCAAGAAAATATACATTAGGCGTAGGCATTCATTTTTCATTGGAGCCTCAGCGCCAAATTGATTGGATAAAACAGGGTGTGAACATAGTAGTCCACAGTTCAGATATGGCACTGTTCAGCCAACAGCTTCGCAATGACCTAAAAATTATTAAGGAGGCTTCAGGTGATGAATCAGTTGCATCAACATTTGCTGATTCCATAACCATATAACCTGCCGCAATCTCGAAATACATGAAGAACTATTTCTTACTACTTTTTTTATTCACCGGTTTTATATCCCAGGCACAAGAAAGAAAATTTAATCAGGATGTAGCCACTATTTATTCCAAGGCAGGATTACCCGAATCCAAAGTTTTAAAAATTGAATTGAAGGAGGGGAACCCACATGCCTTATTACTTGGTGAAGAGTTCGAATGGAAAGGGAACTCCTGGCAAAAAATTATTGCTACTAATAAGCCTGTCAATTTAGTAAAGCCAAAAGTCCCAACTGGTCAGCAATTAGTAAGCTATGTTTCTTATGCACAAGGTTTTGCCCTTGGTTGCGAAAATGGTTTGTATTTCTCCGATCTAAAAGGGAAAGAGTTTAAAGAAATATTTCCATCCGATAGTCAGTATAGTTGGAAGCCACATGCGGTGAACGCAATGACAGTTGATGCCAAAGGAAATTTATGGGTGGGGATGCAACAAGGCGTGGCCAGGTACGATGGCGCACACTGGAAATTATTTACTGGAAAAGAGGGATTGCCGTATAATGATTTTACTTGTGCCGCTGCCGGTCCGAATGGTGAAATATGGTTTGGCACAACCCGGGGAGCAATTCGCGTGGAAGCAGATTACTTTTATTACCGGTCAAGCAGAAGATGGCTTCCAGATGATTATGTAAATCATATCGTTGTTGATAAATCAGGTGCCGCATGGATTTCAACCAATGGAGGCGTGGCTAAGATAGCATCGGCTGCGATGACGTATGAGCAAAAAGCAACGCACTTTACAAAACAGACTGAAGACAGGCACAACCGGATGGGTTTTATCTCACCTAATAATTTGAAAGTGCCTTATGATATCAGTTCCTATGAACTCGGCATTTCAGACAACGATGGTATGTACACTTCAATGTATGGTGCTGCACAGGCATTTCGCTATGCCATCACCAAAGACAAAGAGGCAAAGGCATTGGCCGATCGAAGTTTCAAAGCCTGTAAATGGCTGGTAGACATTACTCATGAGCCGGGATTCCCTGCGAGGGTAATTATACCGGTTGATTATCGTGAGCCAGTGAACGAACAATACAGCAGAGAATACAATAAGAGACATCAGCAAACGGATCCATTCTGGAAAGATATTTACCCTCGGTTTCCTTTAAGTAAGGATGGCAACTACCGTTGGAAATGCGACACCAGTTCGGATGAACTCGCAGGCCATTATTTCTTTTATGGAATCTATTACGATTTAGTCGCGCAATCTGAGGAGGAGAAAGCGGCCGTTCGAAAAGTAGTTGGCGACATTACCGATCACCTGATCAGGCATGGTTTCAAGTTGGTAGATCATGATGGCCAGCCGACCCGATGGGGCAATTTTTCTCCTGAATATTTCGAATCCATCTGGGGATGGGATCAGCGCGGACTCAATTCTATGATGATGCTTTCCTTTTTGAATGTCGCTAAACATATTACCGGAGATTCCAAGTATGATAAAGTTGCTGACATGTTGCGCACAAAACACAGCTATCATATCAATGCCATGCATGCAAAAGAGTTTTTTCCTCCCACTAATGTCGTGCCTTGGGACAATAATCTTTCGTTGATGAGTTTTTATGGATTAATCAATTACGAGCAAAACCCCGAATTATTATTAATGTACAGGGAATCACTTCAAAATGCTTGGCTTCACATCAGCAAACAAAAAAATGCATTCTGGAACGATATCTATGGGGCCTTATGTCAAAAGTTTTTAGATAAAACGAAGGATGGCACGATTGATCCCAAGGTGACATTTCCTGAAAACAAACTGTATGCTCCATTTAAGATCAATGAATATACCACATGGGATGCTCGCGTGGGTGATATAGAAGAGACCCTCCAACGAATTCCACTTGATCTGGTGGGTTATGAAATGGATAACACACACAGGCTCGATATTTTATTTGATCCAACACCTGGACAAAGTCCATCTATGGGCTGGAGAAATGATACCTATGCGCTTCCTGTGGATGAACGTGGTCACGTGCGACAAGACAGAGATGGCTTTGCGCTGCACACTTCAGAAGTAGGCGGAGGTAGGTCTGAACAAGAAGGGACGTTTTACTTATTACCCTATTACATGGCATTGTATCACCAGCTTATAAAAAACTAAATTCACATTAGGTGAAAAACCCTTAGTCAATAATGAAATCGAAAAGACTACTGATTAATCTTCTCATCGTTGGTATGACCCTCGGCACCACGTGGGCTGTTCGTGGTCAGTTTGGTCACGAGCATGGCGCAGCCTGGGCAGGTGCTATTGGCGCAATCAGTATTATTCTGATTGCCAACCGTGGTGATTGGTATAGCAAATTATTTAAGGCAACATTAGCCGCAGCAATTGGCTGGGGACTTGGTGGCATCATGAGTTATGGTGTTGTAGTGGGATATGGCCGCGGCTCTGATTTTATTAACGTGTGGTATGGATTTTTAATGCTCTTTATCATCGGAGGTCTATATGGATTTCTGGGCGGTGGCCTGTTTGGATTAACGTTAACAGATTCCACAAAGAATAAAGTCAATTGGCCTCAGCTTTTATCGGGCATGACGGCAGGGGGAGCACTGACTTATTATTTCCTGATTATGCAATGGGAATGGCTAATGACACCACCCAGAGCGGAAGATTGGGCACTATGCCTGGGCATGGCCTTGTTCATGACCTGGTTTCTCATTCAAAATAAGTTTAGCGCTGCCTTACGAGTGGCTGTTTTTGCAGGCTTGGGTGGAGGCTTTGGTTTTGCCTTTGGAAATTTTCTTCAAACGATGGGACGACTGACTGACATCCAATTCAATTTCTGGAATGTGATGGAGTATACACTTGGGTTTTGCGGAGGCATTGGTATGGCTTATGGCACGTTTACTTCTACCTGGGCAGCCACTGAAAATGCTCAGAAAAAATCTTCCAATTTCATTCCAATACTGTTGACGGTTTTATTCATTCCATTTGTAGTATGGCAACAAGCTTTTCGTACCGAAAGAATAACGGAAATCTATGCTAAGTTAATTGATGGAGATGGTGCAACGGTGGCGCTAACTATACAATTGGTTGCTCTTGCCCTGATTATTTTTCAGGCTGCGTATGTATGCTATCGCTACTATTTTTCACGAAATGAGATTGAGCTTCAATACTCACAAGGTGATGCGAAAGCATTTTTCCTGAGTCACTTCGGAATTTACGTGGTGTTTAGTTTACTGATCACGGGTGCCATTATCAGCATCTACCGGATAGAGCAGTACCTCTACATCATTAATTACGGTATTATCTTTTTTATACTGCCTAAGCTTCAACCTGTTTTTGAACCGAGGGAAATAAATGCTGGTGGATGGGGAAGAAATTTTTTAATTGTTATTCTGATCATCGCTGTGTTGGCAATCATTGCGGCTAATTCTCATGGCGAACTTAAAGGAGCACATAGTCGATTTGAATTTTAAATAAAAGTCCAGCAAAGAAATAGACCCGATATATCTTTGGAAAAAAGAATTTAATTATTTGATATGCAACAACTGTTACAAACCTTTAAATTGTCATAAGATGTTTCAATGATTATGAGAAAAGTAATCTTACTAAGTATTTGTCTCTTGTATGGAATGACCCTATTGGCTCAGGATAATACCCATAATTTAATGCCTGTACCAAAATCGGTCAAGACTACCAATCAAAGGTGCCGCATTACGAAATCATTCTCCATAGCTGTAGCAGGAAATCCCAGCGAACGGGTTTATGCAGAGGCCTCACGTATGTTGAGAAGGTTGGACAGTCGGGTTGGATTATTTTTTGAGCAAGGTTTCATAACGGATAAAGATAGGGATGTTCGGGCTACCTTATTATTGCAGGTAACACGTTCAGCCAAATTAGTGTTGGGGGAAAATGAATCGTATGAGCTGGTAGTCAGGAACGAGCAAGTCATCATCAAATCGGAAACTGACTTCGGAGTGATTCGCGGAATGGAAACGTTGCTTCAACTACTCAGCGTTGATGAAACTGGATATTATCTTCCTGGAGTTGAAATAAATGATTTTCCCCGCTTCCCCTGGCGTGGATTGTTACTTGATGTCTGCCTGCATTGGATGCCTATGGATGTGGTGAAGCGAACCCTTGATGCCATGGCGGTGGCGAAGATGAATGTATTCCATTTTCATTTTAGTGAAGATCAGGCCTTCCGTGTTGAATCAAAAGTATTTCCAAAACTTACGGAGCTTGGTGCGGAAGGAAATTTCTATACACAGGAAGATGTAAAGGAGATTATTGCGTATGCCAGTCAACGGGGTATTCGCGTAGTTCCTGAAATAGATGTTCCAGGACATGCCACGGCTATGATAATGGCTTACCCGGAGTTGGCCAGTATTCCTCGTCAGTTCGAACTGCAACGCTACTATGGTGTGTTCGATCCAACCTTGGATGTGACTAAAGAGTATACGTATGAATTTCTTGATAAGCTTTTTGGAGAAATGACTCAGCTCTTTCCTGACGAATATTTTCACATCGGTGGTGATGAAAATACAGGCGAAGACTGGAAGAAAAGTCCTGCGATCAATGAGTACATGAAGAAGAACAATATTAAAACCACCTTCGATCTTCAAACAGAATTCAATAAACGAATATTGCCTATGCTGTCTAAATATGGAAAGAAAGTGATGGGTTGGGATGAAATTCTTCAGCCGGGTGTGCCAAAGGATATTATCATTCAATCCTGGCGCGGAGGTGAACCTTACTATGAATCATTGAAGAAAGGATACACCAGTTTATTGTCGAGTGGATATTACATTGATTTAATTCAGCCAACCGATTACCATTATTTGGTGGATCCTGCTCCAGCCGATGCTAATCTTACTGCCGAACAGCGCAAATTAATATTAGGTGGCGAGCCAACGATGTGGACGGAGCATACTACCGTAGAGACAGTTGACTCACGACTATGGCCTCGCACCGCAGCAATTGCCGAACGACTATGGTCAGACGAAAATGTGAGAAATGTGGACGACATGTATCGAAGGTTAGATATTATTAGCCTACGCCTGGAAGAAGTAGGTTTAACACACATCAAGAACAAAGGCATGCTCATGCGAAGACTGACTGGCGGGTATGATACTAAAGCACTTGAAATATTGGTAGACGTGATTGAGCCGTTGAAAATTTATGAACGCAACGCAGGCGATACCATGTACACCGTCTTTTCACCTTATACTAAGATTGCAGATGTAGCTACCCCTGATCAAAAGGTTGCTCGAGAATTTCGAAGCAATGTTTCATCTTATGTGCAATCGAAAAGTGTAACACTTGAAAAGGAGATTCTTGATGACCTATTAATATGGAAGAATAATCATGTAGCATTTTTAACACTCGTGAAGAAATCACCTGTTTTGAATGAAGCAGTGATACTATCAGAAAATCTTTCCAACATTTCTGCAATAGGAATTGAAGCCGTTCAATTTATCAAATCGAAAAAGAAACCGTCTTCGAATTGGAAGTCAAAGGCAGCCGTTGCTTTGGAAAAATCAAAAGAACAGGGTGGACGATGTGATCTTCAGGTTATTTCGGCTATTAAGCAATTGGTTGACTCAGCGAGTAAATAGATGATGGAAAAGCAACGCCTTATTTCACTGGATGCCTTTCGTGGTTATACCATAGCTGCGATGTTGTTGTTAAATTTCCCGGGAAGTGAGGAACACATATTCTTTCAACTCCGACATACGGTTTGGAATGGGTTATCATTTACCGATCTCATTGCGCCTTTCTTTCTTTTTATTGTTGGCGTATCGATAAGTTTTTCTTATGCGAAGGTGAAACCGGAAGATGATAAGAAAGAAGTTTATAAGAAGATTGTCATTCGTTCGCTTAAGATATTTGCCGTGGGTATGTTTTTAAACCTGATGCCCTTTTTTGATTTCAGTGAGGTGCGATGGACAGGTACATTGCATCGCATCGCTATTGTGTTTCTTGCCTCTTCCATTTTATTTCTTAATACCAGTTGGAAACAACAAGTCTGGACTGTGGTGGGTATTTTAATTCTCTATTGGATTGTTATGATGACAATTCCGACCCCAGGAATAGGGACAATAATACTAGAACCCGGAAAAAACATTGCTGCCTGGATTGATAGTCAGTATCTGCCGGGTAAAATGTGGCAAGGCACGTGGGATCCGGAAGGAATACTAAGCACATTCCCTTCCATTGCAACGTGTATAACCGGGATGCTTGCAGGCACTTTATTAAGAACTAGTCTATCAGACAGCATGAAGATTAGTTACCTGATGTCGTTGGGCCTGGTTACAGCCGTCATTGGATTTTTTGTTGGACTTTCATTCCCCGTGAATGAAAATTTATGGACAAGCAGTTTTGTGTTGGTTACAGCCGGTTTTGCTGCTCTGTTGTTGGGTGCGATGTATTTTAGAATCGATATTTTAAAAAACACGTGGGGTAGTTCACCTGGTGTCATCTTTGGATCAAACGCCATTGCCATTTATGTCTTGGCGGATGTGCTTGCATTACTTTTCTATCAACTAAAAATTGGAGGACAAACACTGAATGAACATGTTGTTAATGAACTTATCGAAATGTCCATTGCACCAGAACTGGCCGGCATGTTCTATTCGCTTTGCTTTGTGTGTATCAATTTCGTCCCTGCTTATATCCTGTACAAGAAGAAGATATTTATTAAACTTTAATTGAGAACCAAAAGATGAAGCCAATAAAAGCCCGGATCAGTGTGGATATCCTCATTATTGGAGCATTGTTTTTTGTGTTTGGATTTGTTACTTGGCTGGGTTCCGTTTTAATCCCATATCTCAAAATTGCCTGTGAGCTCACCACATTTGAATCATACCTGGTAGTTTTTTCATTTTACATATCCTATTCTGCTATGGCCATTCCTTCCGCCTGGGTGTTAAGACAAACGGGGTCAAAGAAAGGAATGTCATTAGGTTTATTCATCATGGGCGTTGGTGCCTTGATCTTTATTCCCGCTGCCCTCACACGATTGTATTATTTATTTCTGATGGGGTTATTTATTCAAGGGGCCGGCTTGACCATCTTACAATCTGCGTCTAATCCATACATCACGAAATTAGGACCAGCAGAAAGCGCAGCCAGACGAATCAGCATTATGGGTATATGCAACGGCATTGCCGGTGTGTTGGCGCCAATTATTTTAGGGGCAGTAATCCTTAGTGATACCGATGGTCTGATACAAAAATTGGATGGGTTAAGTGCCATAGAAAAAGTTACCGAACTCGATTCCTTAGCGCACCGTGTAATTGTTCCATACCTCATCATGATGATTGTATTGTTTCTGCTAGGCGCTATTGTTTATTTTTCTCGTTTGCCTGAGTTGGATACGGATGAGGAAGATGAGGCAACCAGCATTGCCATCGCGAATAAAACAAGCATTCTCCAATTCCCTCATTTGCTGTTGGGTGTCTTAACATTGTTCCTTTATGTTGGAGTGGAGGTGATTGCAGTGGATACCGTTTATGGTTTTGCTGTATCACAAAGGATATCGGCATCAAAGGCTTCTTATTTTGCCAGCTTTACCATATTGAATATGTTGGCAGGCTACGTGATTGGGATCATTTGTATTCCTAAATACTTGAAACAAAATGTTGCACTGCGGTTCTCGGCAATTGGAGGTATCGCCTTTGCCTTGGCAGCACTGTTTACAAATGGGATTACCTCTGTCATCTTCATCTCTCTGTTGGGATTAGCGAATTCTTTGATATGGCCTTCCATTTGGCCATTGGCCATTGATGGTCTGGGACGATTTACAAAGACAGGTTCTTCCTTATTAATCATGGCCATTGGAGGCGGAGCTATACTTCCGTTGCTTTATGGAAGGTTTGCACAAGATTATACTCCACAATCAGCGTATTGGATTGCGGTGCCTTGTTATCTTTTTATTTACTACTATGCAACACATGCCCACAAAATAAGGACTTGATCGTTAGCTAAAATTATTTTGTTATGGAAAATACGGATACGTCTTCAAGAAGAGAATTTTTGGAAAAAATTACTGCCGGTGCAATGACGCTGATGGCAATAAGTGGTGAGGCTCATAGTACTAATTTGCCTACTCTTCAGCTTACTGTAAACAAGTTTAACTCAATGGAGGCAATGAAAGAAAATAAGAAATTTGTTCCCGTCATGATTACCCCGTTTCAATCGGGTTTAAAAATTGATTTTGATACATTATCAAAACTCATTGATTTTTATTCGACTTCTGGGGCCAAGGGATTTTTTGCCAATTGTCTTAGCAGTGAAATGTATTATCTGAATGCGGAAGAAAGGCTTGCGCTGGTAAAGTATGTCGTTAAGAAGTTGAATGGTGCTGTTCCGATTGTGGCTACAGGCTCATTTGGAGATACGATTGAAGAGCGTGCGGAGTTTACGAAAAAGATGTATGACACAGGAGTGAATGCCGTAATCCTGATCACAAGTCACTTTGCGGAAAAAGAACAAAGTGATGATATTTTGATAAAAAACCTGGAGCATTATTTTAAGCTAACCGGAAACATTCCATTGGGTACCTACGAATGTCCATCGCCTTATAAAAGATTATTATCTCCAAAAGTATTTAGCTACCTGCTTTCTACGCATCGGATTATTTATCACAAAGATACTGCGATTGATTTTGAGAAAGTGAAGGCTAAGTTAGACTTGGCGAAGGGCAGTAGTCTTGAGTTTTATGATGCACACTCCCCGAATACCATGCTTTCGCTTCGGCATGGAGCAAGAGGAATGTCGTGCATTGCTGGAAATTTCTACCCGGAAATATTTGTGTGGATGGGCAACAATATAAATGATCTGAGCAAGCAGGAAGATGTAAAATGGCTTCAATCGGAGATAACCCGCGCAGACTCCATTATTTCAGATGGTTATCCACTAGGTTCAAAATACTTTTTGAAAAAAAGAGGTTTACCTATTGAATTAGTTTGCAGAGCAGAAAATTCTGGTCTGAGTAAAACTCAAATGGATGCTCTTGATAAAGTGTATCAGGATTTATCGGCTTGGCGTGAAAGACTTGGTATCGTAAGTTGATAATTAGATCGTATATATTGAAATTCCGGAAAATATTTTCTTCATTCTATTTATTCAACAGACAAAATAATATGTTTCGTTTCATTTGTGTTGCCGTTGTTGTTGTCATCACCAGCATTGCCCTGTTAAGTTGCTCTTCCTCTCCAAACTATAAGCCGTATCCGGTAGTTACAATGCCGGAAGACGCAAACCCGGAAGAGCCAGATTGGAAAGGCATTGACTTAACTCCTAAACCTCCTGTGCTCCCCGTTTCTGCTCAAGAGGAAGCGAAGAGACTTTTTCTTCCTCCGGGTTATGTGATTGAGCCTATTCTGACAGAACCACAAATCGAGCAACCAGCAGCCATTTCATTTGATGGAAATGGCAGAATGTATGTATTGGAATTACGATCCTATATGCTTACCGCTGATTCAGACAATGAATTGGATTCAATCAGTATTATTTCACGATGGGAGGATAAGGATAATGATGGTGTATATGAAACCGGAACCCCGTTTGTCAAGAATCTGGTGTTCCCACGTTTTGTTCTTCCGTTTGGTGCCAACAGTATTTTAACAATGGAATCCAACGCGGATAATATTTATAAATACACTGATACAGATAACGATGGTGTTGCTGATCAGAAAGAACTCTTCACAACTAATTTTGGAAGATCAGGAAATGTAGAACATCAACAGGCATTTCTATTTTGGGGAATGGATAACTGGCTGTACAGCACTGTGAATGCATTTCGTATCAAATGGACTCCCAATGGAATTCTTCGCGAACCCACGGGACCCAATCATGCGCAATGGGGAGTCACGCAAGATGATGATGGCAAGATTTGGTTTCAGGGCGGTGCAAGTGGTGTGCCTTCGTATTTTCAATTTCCTATTCACTATGGAGAATTTGAAATTCCTGATGAAGCCCAATATGCAGAAGGATTTGATGTGCCCTGGGGAATGCCAATGGGATTGGCGGATGTGCAGGGAGGAATGGATGAAGTGCGACAACCTGATGGATCAATCGCCCGTGTGACTGGTGCGGCAGGCAATGATGTGTTTCGTGGACATCGGTTGCCAGCGAACATGGTAGGACAATATTTCTATGGCGAACCTGTCGCCCGAATTGTTCGTCAGGTAAATCCAATTGTAAAAGAAGGATTCACTACACTTCACAACTATTTCCAGGATTGGAAATCTGAATTCATCAAGTCTTCCGATCCACTCTTCCGTCCGGTGGATCTAACCACGGCACCCGATGGAACGCTTTATATTACGGACATGTATCATGGCATTATTCAGGAAGGAAACTGGACACAACCCGGCTCTTACCTGCGAACAAAAATTGACCAGTATCAAATGGATAAAGTAATCGGACTGGGTAGAATATGGAGGGTACGGTATGAAGGAATAGAACGTGATACCCAACAACCTCACATGTTGGATGAAACACCGGCTGAATTAGTGGCACACTTCGACCATCCTAATGGTTGGTGGCGCGATATGGCGCAACAACTGTTGGTTCAAGCACAGGATAAATCTGTTGTTCCTGCGCTACAGGAAATGGTTCGTAACTCTAAAAACATGCTGGCAAGGTTTCATGCTATTTGGACATTGGAGGGATTAGGTGCATTAGATGTTTCATTAGTCCGAGAATTAATGAAAGATTCAAATCCACGCATACGTATCCAGGCACTCCGTGCTAGCGAAACCTTATATAAGGCGGGTGAAAAATCATTGGCTGTTGATTATAAGAAAGCATTGAAAGAACAAAACACGGATGTGCTTGAACAGGCCATACTTACTTGTCATGTTTTGAAAATTTCTGAGGTGACGAATATTTTCAAATTCATAAAGAATACAAATCAGGCAAAAGGAATTCAATTGATTACAAAGCAAATATTGAATCCCGTTTCAACAGAACTTTTCGGAGAATCGATATTGCTTGATTTTAATGAGGAGCAAGGGGCGTTGATAACACATGGTAACACTATTTATGGCGAGCTATGCTCCACGTGTCATGGCATGAATGGCACGGGCATCCTGGTGGGCAATCAGTTGATGGCGCCTGCATTGACTTCATCAGACCGGGTACAAGGGCATCAGGATTATGTGATTAAAGTTTTGTTACGAGGCATGTCTGGATCCATTGATGGAAAAACGTATGCGGGCAGTGTGATGGTGCCGATGGGAACCAATTCTGATGAGTGGATTGCTTCGGTGGCTTCATTCATTCGCACTAATTTTAATAATGATTCTCAGCCGGTGACCGTCTCCGATGTAGCACGCATCCGTAAGGAAACCGAAGGCCAAGCCAAAACTTATTCACATGAATCGTTGATGACATCCATTCCGCAAAAATTGGAGATGAAGCCAGAGTGGAAAATTACTGCCAGTCACAGCGCATTGATGCGTGTAGGTATGACATCATCACCGATGGGGGCGTTCAACTTTGAAGGATGGACAACAGGAGTGGGACAAGAATCGGGTATGTGGTTTCAGATTGAATTTCCGACTTCGCAAAAGCTATCCGAAATCCAATTCACTTCTCCTGAAAAACGAGTTGAGAAATTGTCTATTGCAACACATCCCCGAGCGTTTACTGTTCAGGTATCCATCGATGGAAAAAACTGGAGGCAGATTAAGAAGGCTAAGGGTATAGGCGAATTTACCAGTGTTGCTTTTGCACCCATAGATGCAAAATTTTTGAAAATCGTTTCCGTTGCAAAAGATGAAGCACCGTGGTCGATGCGTAACCTTACATTGTTTGCGTTTAAGTAACATACTAAAGATGGTTGGATAGCTTTAGTTACGACCAACTCTCAGAGCAACAAGTTTAACCCAAATGGATGCATTGGAATAAATAGCCCCGACATTTATGTCGGGGAACAAATGAAAGCAATCCAAAGGGCTTTAGCCCAACGATAATTTTGACTAAAGCCAAATATTATTTTGTCTATTTTCCCCGACCTCAAGGTCGGGGCTAGTGCATAATCCGGGTTTAATGTTTAAGTAGAAAAGAGGGCTATTCAATTTATTGTCTGGCCTTCTTTTCTAATCCTGTTAGGAGTGGTACTCGTAATCTCGTTTCATTATTGCTTTAAAACCCATACATCTGTAACTCTTGATTGCTGTCTCCAGTTCAGATTTTCCTCATTCGGTTTGTCGAAGGTGATTTTTAGTTTGCCATCTTTTATTATCTCTTTTGATAATGGAAATTCTTTAAACTGCTCGAATCCTTTTTCGTATTTGGTGGGTTTCAAGCGTTCGCCATTGGCACGCAAGAGCGCCTCGCCCAGACCCGAAACCCGTATCAGGTAATTTGAGTTAGGATCAAGCTCAGTGTACTGGAGTTCAGGAGTAAACTGAAATAATTGTGTTGATAATCGTTTCCTGCTGAGGCCGTTATTTTCCCATAAATAGTCGATGGCATCTTCGGTTTCAGAAGTAACATGTTTGGCATCAGCACTCGAAATGTTATCGTAGAAACTTCCTTCTCCCGGATTTTCATAAGAACGGATAAATTCCAGCTTAGCGAGTTTTTCCGCTTCTGATTTTAGCTCTTTAACTTTTTTAAACTCGTCTTCGAGCCACCAACGATTATTCAATGGATAATCAATGAAATCGCGAATAGCTCCTCGTTCAGGACCGGCAGCATTGTACAAGGCAACGCTGGTTTGCAAGCCTACTGATTTGAATAACTCATCAATGTAATAAATGGTTTTTTGTTTCAGATCCTGAGCTACCAATTCTTTATCTGCAAGTTGAACGTGTGCCAATGCTTGTTCCATCGCATGATCAGCGCCAAGTACTTTAGCATTTGCCAATATACCATTGGCTTCCATTTCCAGTTTTTTTTCATAGGCTAAGCGCTGCTGAATATAGGCATCATAATACGCGCGCATGACCAATTGCTGCCATCTCCAGTTTTCAGTTAGTTTTGGATTTTCAGTTTCTAGTTTTCTCCAGTCATTCAATGTGTTGGCAATAACAGGATTACCCGTGATGGGCCCAACCCAGTTTTGTTCAAGTGCCAGAATTCCATCCGTTGCAGTAATAGCTACATTTGTTCCAAAAAAGAAATTCGAATATTCGACCATGATATTTTTGACATCATTTTTTGTACTCCATGCCATTTGGCTCCAAATAACTTTATTCACATCATCATGCACTCCATCTGAATAAGAAATGAAACCATCGGTATAAGGGGCATCAATGTTATGAACTTCAGCATAATAGGTTGGTTGAGGATTGGTACATTCGCGGCCTTCCGTCAAGGCAAATGCCTGATCCCATTTCTTTACAGGGAATTGACAACGCACGGTGTGAGTAAGATCAGGGTAGGAGCGGAGTTTATATTTCTTTGGCAGTAATTCACGTTCAACTTTAAGCGGTGGACTGCTTGGCCCGTCTGCTACTCCTGCTAGCCAATCTGGACTTTTCTCCTTGATGTATTTAAAAAAGTAATCCGTTTTTTCTTCATCAAATCCCTGAAGCGAAATCCACATTCCGGCATTGGGGTGATACTTGTGCAGGAGGGTTGTCATTTCTTCAAGGAAAGGCAATACTTCAGAGGGGTGATTGTCACCCGGATCACCACCGGGAAAAAAGACATGGTCGAATCGCGGGCACATTTTAAAAAGTGTTTCGAATCTATCAAGTTCCACCTGGCGTTCTTTTTTATTTTTTAGATCAACTTCAACGACTGCCCACACCCAGTAGTCCAGATCATACTTATCACATATTTTGCTTAATTCTACGTTCATCACTTCTCGTGAATATTTCATCAGGGTATCAATGCGTTCATCTTGAAATGGAATTCCTTCTATACTATTAGCGCCAAATAGTGCTTGCTCGCGAATGTGTTGATCGAATTGTTCAATTGTCCATGCATCCCAGGAGTTAGCCGTCATTCGGTAACCAAACTGATGACCGCGAATGGCGTATTCAGGTGAACTTGAGATGTCTATAGCGCTGGCAATAGCAAGCTTACTTTCTCCGTAATCGGCCATGCGTAACAGTTTTCCAATTCCGTATAAAATGCCCCTGGCATCGTTTCCGATTATCCATAAAATATTTTTTCCATTTTTATTTTCATTGAAGATGCGAAAACCTTCACTTTTGAATTCGGGAGAACTTACTTTTTCTCTTATTGGAATCACTTCACCATATAAATCATGATCACTCGAGAGTGCGAGTGCAATGACTGTTTTGGTATTCCATGTATTACTTAGTTCAAGCTGAAGTGTGGTTCGTTTCCCAATTTCTTCAGTAAGGATTGTCGAGGCCGACTCCTTCATCGGGGATTTTATCTGAGGTGAAATAAGGATACTTGCTTTAGATAAATCAAGCTGTTTTTTTGTTTCATCACTGCACGCTGTAATTGTTGCGGTAATTGCCACCATTAACCAAAATCTGATCATTTGATTTATAATTTAAGTAATATAAAATCGTGTTATAATTTATTCAGCCTTTACGTTTATTTTTTTAGCCAGCTAACCGGGAAGGAACAATATTTAATGGTTCTCCCTGGTTTGATATCGTCACGATGGTAGCTGTAGGTAATATGCAAGCGCCCATCTTTACCAAAGACAATGGAAGGATAATGACTTGATGTGGCTTTCTCTGTTCTAGTGTCATCCTCAATTGCTTTTTTCCATTTCCAGGTTTTACCCTCATCATCAGACATGGCAACAAAAAGATTATGACGATTGTCTTCACTGTTGTTAAATACTATTACCCACTCACCTGTTGGTAGCGTTACGCCATCAAACCCAGAACCCGGATTTGGAAATTCATCATCCTTTGCGATTGTCCACGTCAATCCCTGATCATGTGATTCGGTGCGTTGCATTCTCTGCGGTGCGGGGCCGTTATCACGCAAATAGGCAACCAACGTACTGTCCTTGCCAATAAGAATGGTAGCCTGAATACCTGCACCGCCTAACACAGGATTACTGAAATTCCAGTGCAACCCATCGTCTTCGGTGATGGCAAATAATGAACAATCAAAGCCATCGGAGTATAAAGGGATGATTAATTTGTTTCCCAGTAGTACCCCTTTATTTTTTGTTTGCCATCCCAGTCTTCTGGATAAGGGATATCCTAAAATGCCCGACTCGACTTTGTCATTTTTCTTGATGTTGCCTTTGCGCTTCATATCTTTTCCTTTCGCAAGACTGTCTATTCTTACTTTATATTTAGCCCAATCCAATTCAATTTTTCTCCAGGTGCTGTCAGACAATTGTGGTCTTATTGTAGCTCTACTTTGTCACAACAATTATACTGAAAATCAGTACGATAGCTTAACTTTGAGTGTTGAAAAAAAAAGCGGGAACCGCTCTGATTCAGAAAGAACG
>JAYVTB010000054.1:0-2086 GCA_043774805.1 Cyclobacteriaceae bacterium
CAATGAGCGAAGGATCTCCTAAGGAAGAAACCGGCTTCGACCAAGGAGATCCTTTTGCCAGTGTCAGATGTTTTTCACCAACACGCTAACCACACCGCGACCGTGCCCGAACAAAAATATGACTCCAATCCAGAGCGATCATCATGACCGATTTGATTAGAATGATAAGGCCTAAAGGATGATGCACATTATGAATAGAACACCAATGAGCGAAGGATCTCCTAAGGAAGAAACCGGCTTCGACCAAGGAGATCCTTCGCTGGTGTAGAGTTAATAATTGAAACTTGTTATCGGATTTTTTGCAGTGCTATCGGGCTTTGATGGCCGCTCTGGATTGGTGCATTCTTTTTAATAGCATGCATCCGATACAACGCGGACTTTATCAATTGCCTTCCATCATGTATCTTTCCAATTCAGATAACTCGCCTACTTATGAAACGAACTGTTCTCCTCTTCGCATACCTGATTATCTATTATACACCTTCCTTTTCACAGGAAGCTTTCCGCAGGTGGCGAATCACGAATCAAATCCGGCAGGATAAATTTGATCTTATCTTACCCGAAGTAATGCGTGAGAATAGTATCGACATGTGGATCATCATGTGCCGCGAAGGAAATTTCGATCCCTTGTACACGGAACTGGGAGAAGGCTATGTGGGGCATACCGGGTATTATATCTTCACCGATACTGGCAAACCGCGCATTGAACGGACGGTGCTGGGAATCAGCGGCTACCTGTTGGAAGAGGGAATGACCTATGATTACTTCGGATCTGAATCCGAGCTGAAAGAGTTTGTTGCAAAACGTGATCCGAAGCGGATTGGATTAAACATATCAAAAGACATTGGTAGTGCCGATGGCTTATCCTACAGCGGTCGACTTGAGCTGGCAGAAATACTAGGAAAAAAATATGAAGCGCGGTTTGTATCCGCAGAGAAACTGGTATCCGATTTTCGTTCGCGCCATGTTGCCAGTGAAATTGCCGCCTTCACCGAAGCAGGAAATCTTTCTTATCAATTGGCGGAACGTGCGTTATCCAATGAAGTAATCACACCGGGTGTCACCACCCTGGAAGATGTAGCCTGGTGGTTGAATGAACAACTCTTTAAACACAATCTTAAATCTTCTTTTGGCATGCCCTCCGTTTACGTTACCGGATCAAAAGGCATTGAAGCTACTTCCACCAATCGCATCATTCAACGTGGTGATATTCTCATGCTCGACTGGGGCGTGGGACTGATGAATTTTTATACTGACATGAAGCGCATTGCCTACGTACTCAAGGAAAATGAAACCGAAATACCTAAAAGTATTCAGCATGCATTCGATCAGGCCGTGAACGTGCGTGACATTGTTAAGCGCACGATCAAGCCGCACATCACCGCCCAACAAAATGAAGACAATATTTTCAAAGCCTTACAGGAAGCAGGTTTTATGAAGATTGAATTCAACAAGCCGAGCACAGGAGAAAAAACCGATGTGGTTATCGGCTGCCATTCGGTTGGCGACTGGGGTCACGGTAGTGGTCCTTCTATCGCCTTCTTTAATCCAGTACAACTAACGTATGTCGTAAAGCCCACCAACTTATTTTCCATTGAGTTGTTTGCTTACACTGCCATGCCGGAATGGGGTGGCAGTAAATTACGCATTCCACTGGAAGATGATGCGATCGCTACCGAACGTGGTGTGGAATGGGTATATCCAATTAATCACCGCGTGATCCTGATTAAATAGAGTTCAGGATTTCGGTAAGTCAATCGAACTTTGGCACTCTTGCCCGTGTTGCATGTTTTCACCAACACGACAACCGAACTTCAACCTGGGAGATCCTTCTCTGATGTAATGTCCGTAATCAGATTCATTATCGGATTTTGATCAGGGCTACTGTGCTTCGCTTGCCGCTCTGGATTTGGGTTCATTATGGGTTGGAAGCAACACAACACTTAACCTTAAAAAGTAACTCCAATCCAGAGCGATCAGCAACGAGAATGCAATTAGAATAAATAAATCTTTAAAGCAGCACTACACTAAGAAGGAAGCACCAACGAGCGAAGGATCTCCTCATAGAGAAACCGAACTTCGACCG
>JAYVTB010000055.1:0-11625 GCA_043774805.1 Cyclobacteriaceae bacterium
AAGTATTGGCAACATTTCTTAACAGAAACGATCCATTTAGAAATGTTTTAGCACCGCTATTGGTTTGGGTGTTTGCCAAAACCATATCGCCACTACCTGCTGGAGTTGCAAAAGTTCCATCTCCTCGTAAATATGTAGTTGTATTATTTGGTGGTGTAGGAACAGCGCCTCCTACAGTTGCGCTCATAACAGGTAAATCCGAGTTAATCGCTATGCTAGGCACTCCCGTTGTCGTGGTGTTTTTTATTATGCCCGTAGCAAGTCCGGCAAAAGAAACGCCATTAACTTTCGTTACTGTTAAAGCATTCGTATTGTTTGCCGATCCATTAAAAGAACTCCCTGCACTTGTAGCATCGCCTGTAATCGTTCCAATAGTTCGTGCAGTTGCCAATGTCGTGGCCGTTCCCGAGTTGCCCGTTACCGTTGTTTGATCTCCTGTGTTCGTACCAGAAAGATTTGACCCTGTCACCGTTCCACTTGCCACTACGCTTGTAGGTGTAATCGCTCCCAATGTTAAAGTAATCGCAGGTGTTACCGTTGGAGTGGCAACCGATCCGCTCACACCGTTAGCCGTTGTAACAGATACACTAGTAACTGTGCCACTTCCACCGCCTGAACCGCCTATACCTAATAATTGAAAGCATGCGTTGGTCGCGTCATACACGGTTACAAATTGCTGCCCCGCTGCTATATCGCCACTACTAAGCGCCACTAAAGAGCCGCTTGAGAACTTCTTAATCGTTATTGCGCCAAGCGCATTCAGGTTTAGCGTTGAGCCTCCCGGGTTTGCGTTCGAGTAGGTTATTAAAAACTTCTGCCCGTGCTGATAGCTGGTTATCGCAGGATCGGGCGTGGCCGTGTACGTGCCTGTGCCTCCTGCTGTTGCACTGGCAAAAACATTGGCATATAACTCTGTATCATTCGCGTTCAGCTTTATTAATCCCGTACGCAACGGATCACCCGTATGATCGTTTGGAGCCGCGCCAACATTGAACGGCTGTTGCTGTGCAAATGCTGGTGCTACAACCAGAAACGCAAGTAAGGCAAGTAGTATGTAAATTAGTTTCTTCATTTCAATCCTATTTGGTCACTCTGACTTTTAATTAAATCATCCTTTTTTTGTGAACCTTTAGAGCTTCCATAATAGAATCCCGCGATCATGCTCACGGTGCTGGAGATGATGCCGATAAGAATATAGAGAGCCTCCTTATTGCCTTCCGGAATCGGAACATAAACCAGTGCATAGCACAAGAATGCAAGCAGAGAAATGGAGATAAAGGCAACACTGCTCTTTATCAAATCAATTTTGTCGAGTAAGCTTTTTAAAAAATCTTTCATGTTAGTATGTTGTTTGATCTCCTACTATTATTGTCGAGTCTCCTGTTATCGTGGTGTCGTCACCAGTAAGTGGTATGCCGGTTGGTGTCGCTTCAACAAAACCTGTTGATATTTTATAATTCAAGTCTTTGTAAAATTTGCGCACATCACTGTTCGCAATATCCTCGCTCATTGTCTGCACAATGGCACCATAAACAGCATCATCGTTTGCATTCAATTCGTTCGAGCGAAGAAAAGCAACAAACCCTTCAACAGCTCCTGTCTCTTGTAATGCCAGGTCTACCAAGTTCTGGTCAGTAACCACCTTTACAACTTCCTTCTTCGGTGTTGGCTTCTTACTGAAGGCAGGTTTTATGTTACCCACTTCCTTCTTCAGCACATCATCAATTACCCTGTTGGTTAGTGCTGTTTCTTCAAAGTCGAGAACCAAACCATTGTCGAGGCAGTAATCAATTAAAGCCTCAATCCTTCCATAGTTGTTTGTTACCAGATCGATGCAGCTCTCTCCTATGGTAGCTTGTGCTACACTCATAAGTAGTAAGCATCTGTTTTAACCGAAGCATCCGTTAACACTTCAATGCTTCTCACCTTCATGCCATCAGCTTCAAACTGCTTCTGTATTTCAGGATAAGCATCAGCCAATGTTTCATCGAGCAGAAAGTTTTCCATTCCTACACCCGTCTTTGGGTATTGCCGCAGCTCACCTTTTTTACACCTCACCAATAAACTCTGATGCTGAAGCGTACTTTCCCCAACAACAAAATCACCCCCAGTTATCTGGAGGTCATCATTCGCATCGAGTAAGTAATCTTGTGGCATAAATTATCTTTAGTCCTTATCCTCCCTCTCCTCCGGAGAGGGTCGGGGTGAGGTCAATGTTTTACTTTTGTGTCTTCCATATCGCTGAAGTCTCCGGTTACTTTTCCTGTAAGCTGCGTTGTTGCTAACGCTTTCAAAGCTGCTCCTCCATCATTGGCAACCGGTGTCCAACCCGTCAAGCTATTTTTAATGGCATTCACCACATCATTCGTTTTATTGAGGTTATCAATCAGTGTTTGAATGTTGATTAAGCCCCCACTATCGCCCCCGTTAAACAGTGTTTTAGTAACCTTACTAAAGGCCACTACACATCGGTTGTTGTAGTCGTTGTTAATCATCCCGATTAACACTACGCTATCCACTTCAGGTATCTGCACCATTCCATCCGTCACGTTGTCAATGCCCGCCTTCAGCCTTACGTTTGGAATTTCGGTTTCATCAACCAGCAGCTCCACCACACAACTCAAATTATCTTCATCAACTTCTTTTACCGTAGCTGCTTCAACAATCCAAGGGCATTTACTCAATGCCTTCATCTGCCTGATCAGTTCTTCACCTTGTCTGGTCATGCACTCAGCTTCTTACCGAGTTCTACAATTCTCCTGGCACCGTTTTGCCCGAAGCTTACTTTTACAGAATCAGTCTGATATCGGCCTGAGCGAGATCCACCATATCTCGGGTCGACCAGGATACACGTCATTAAAGGTTCCGCAAAAGGGATCAGGAAGGTGGTAACCGTTCCTTCAAAGCCTTCATATTTGTACTTCAGCAAATCATTCTCTGCAAGCTTCAGAAGTTCCTCTTCAGTCTTCACGTTGTAGTAATGTACTGTGCGCAGCTCTCCATCCGGATCGCCAACTTCTTTCTTGGTTGTTACCTTCTTGTTATCAAGCGTAAAGCCAACCGGTTTGATTTTTATTTGCACATCTTCCTCACGATGGAAGGTGAGATCGTTCTCAATAATATTCCATGCAAGGCTCAGCTTCACTTTTCCAAAATTTTGTTGCTCACTTAATCCGCAGAAAAGCTCCTTGCCTCTGAAGTAACTTACTAAACCAAAGTTTTCTTTTATCTCTTGAAGCGTAGTAGCAGCTGTATTGCCCGATTGAATAATAAAGCCATCAGTAAAATTCACATCAGGCAAATTTCCGCTAAGGGTAATCTTTACGGTTGGGTATTTGGTGTTCACTTCATCAACCAGGTACTTCACTACTTCTTTCAAAGTGGTTTTCGTTTTCCATGTCTTTTTAATTGGCGTTCTCTTAAACCAATACACTTCATCTTCGCACTCAATCTCAAATGGAATTACCGCTTTAACACGGCTTACATAGCCCGTAAACTCTTCGCGCTGCACCTCATCCATATACCAGAGATTTACACTTACTGGCAAGCCTGTCACTATCTTTTCTTCAAGCAAACTTTTGTTGGCGTATACGCCTGGAAGATTTGCCAACTGAATATTGCAGGTATTTCCCAGCGAACGCCAGCTCTTCTCCACCTCCACATTATTTACCTGACGGAAAACATAAGGGCCGATGAGTATTTCAGATAAGAGTACAAACATGATCAGGTTAAATTTTTTCATTGTCTATGCACGTTCGGGTTCATTCAATTCGAGTTCTAAACTCAGGTTCTCATCTTGCAAAAGGATAAGCTCATAAGCCTGTGCGCCAATGTATCCACGCACTTCAAAGAAGTCATAGTTCACAATGGCCACCCGACCGATGTTAAAAAGTGTAAGAATTCCATTTTCAATCTTTACACTTCCGGCCTTTTCAATTACCTCCCTCAGTCGTCTTACATCAGCCTCTGGGTAAGAATCATAATCGGTATCATTATAGATCACGCCACGAAGCCTCACTTCATAATTGTTGATGCCAACTTCCTCCAGCACATTCTTTCGTTCAATCTTTCCACTGCTAGGATCAAGTCGGTTTAGTTGTGTATCTAAAACCCGCTTGCCACTTCTAATGCTAATGGTTGGCTCGTTTGGCAATTGCCAATCATCAATCTTGGTTGGTGCTGTAAAATCCGTTCCAATCAGAGTCTTCAACTTAAAAGAACTCCCCAACGCCTTCACTGTACCTACCGGGCTTATTCCATACGTTTTGCTTTCAGCAACCAACAGCGGGAACGGTGCCCGCACATGGTTAAAGGCCGTTTGGTAAGCCTGGTTTAAATCAAACTTATCAGCGCTCATTGTGCAGCTGCGTAGTTAGCACTGTTCAACACACGCAAGAGCGCTTCCGTAACATCCTTCTCCATATCGCGCACCGTTTCCTTCATGTTCTTCACATCAAAGTTTTGTGTGCCTATCAAGCTGTCCAGGTTAATCGTAACGTTCACTGATTGCTTTCCACCTCCGGTTATTTTGTCGAGGCCGTCTGTATTTTCAGTCGGTTTTACAGGATCATTCACTAAACTTCCTGCGACATAATCATTTTCAAACGGGGTGTGAATTAATTCACGAGTCGCGTCAATTTCACTTAGCTGATCGAGTATTTTAACTTTTTCCTGTTCAGCTTTCAAAAGGTTTGCTACAGGGTCAAGAGACATGTCTTTACCAAATAAAAATGCATTTATTCCTGTCTGTTCTCCTTTGTTTTTAATAACATCTTCTGCCTTTTTTAAATCAGCCTCTAGTTCAAAAACTCTTTTTACCCTTGAATTATGAAAAGCCTTATTCTGTTTTTCAATATCGGCTATGCCTTTATCAGCATCGACACCGATAACTTTATTACCTTTTATAAGCCTTCCTGCTGGAAAATCTTTTTTAATCTTTGCATCTATCTCAAGAATTTCTCTTGACTCATCTGCTGATTTATGTTTTATATCTGCCAATTCTTTGTATCTATCTAGCAGTGGTTTAATTTCGGTATTTAACTTTCTGATTGCATTTGCCTCTTTAGAATTCTCGTTTCCAATGGCCGCTGTCTTGTCAATCAGTCTATCCAGTTTTGAAATCGCATTATCGAGTATTGGCGAAATTTTATCATTTAAAGATTTACCCCATGCGCCTAGCACTATCTCCCATTTATCTTTCATGGTGCTCATTCGCCCTTCAAAGGTTTGGCTTTGTCGCTCCATCATTCCAAAAAATCGCCCGCCTGATTCTGTTGCAGATTTAAAAGCAGCTTCAACCATATCGGCACTTATAGCACCAGCCTCCATGTCTTTTTTCAATTGCGCAAGACTTTTACCTGTCTTTCGACTAATTTCTTGTAGCGGATTGAAGCCTGCATTCACCATTTGCAAAAGGTCTTGACCTGTAAGCCTTCCCGCTGCAGATGTTTGTGCAAATGCTAAAGTCAAATAATGCAACCGGTTGGCATCACCTCCGCTGATATCTCCAAGCATTTTAAGTGTGGGTATTACTTTTTTTGAGGCTACTCCGAAATTAAGAAGCAGCTTCGTTGAATCTTGAAGGTCTTCGCCTGTAAATGGAGTAACATTGGCTAATTGAGTTACCTCCTTAAATAATGACTGACCTTCTTCGACAGACCCGACCATCACTTCGAACGAAATTTTGGTTTGCTCAACCTTCGCAGCTAAAGCCGAAGCTTTCATTGCAAGAGAGGCAAACGTTGCGCCCAAAACCGCTGGTCCCAAAAAACGTGCGAGCAAGGAGGAGGCCCCTCCTAAATTATTGCTGGCTTTTTCCGCATCATTTAAACTTTGACTATACCGATCAACTCCTTTTGTGCCAGATGAAATTCCAGTACCAAGCCTGCGAAGTTTATCGCTGGCTTGATCTTTTATGCGCACTATGTATTCGTACACTTTCATGCTAATAGTTTTCCGTTGGTTAGACTATTGATTCGTTCCTGATTACGCACCCACTCGATGTCTTTTATCAGGCCAGCCCATTGTTCGTCAGTTAAGTCGTCAGGGTCTTGCTTGGTGTAGTACCGGATGATGGCATCATATTTCCGCAGATAACCGGAGGCATCGCTAATGGTGCACTCCTCTAAAACTTTTTTAGGTCAACGTGTTTTTTATCTTTTATCAGAGAAAGGCTAAGTAGAACGCTCACGTATTCCTTTACCTTTAATCTCAATGCATCAAGCGCTTGCTTATCAACGGCAATTCTTTCCAACAGAAAAATCTTTTCAACCAAAGGTTTGCCTTCCTTATCCCGATCCTCTGCATAGCGCAAGTCTTGTCTTGTTGCTCTTCGAACTTCTATTTTAAAGTCATTGACTTCAATCGAAATATTCCCATTATCCAAATCCACAATTTCATGATCTGGTAAATCCATAATAGAGTCAACCTGATCTTCAATACCTTGTTTTAATGCCTCATCAGTTTTAAAACTTTCATCACCATCGATCCAACAGTTCGCCATCATAGAATCAACTAAATGCCCGACACTTTTTCTTCGCGCGGCAATCATCAGCTTCATCCTCGGTAAACTATTCGTTGGATCAACTACATAGCAGAACTTTCCATCTGCACTCAGCTCAGCAATATTGCCTTTGCCATACTTCTCTTGCCACTCGGCAATTTGTTCCTTCGTTGCTTTCATACTGGTTTGGTTGGTTGGTGTATTAAATGCCCCTCTCTTCCGGAGAGGGGTTGGGGTGAGGCTTATACGTTATTCTTCAGGTCTCCGAAAATGATTGGCAGCGTCATCACAATTCCCATGTCACCTTGGTTCACATTCACCTCGACCTCTGTAAATTCTGTATACACAAGCACGAAGGTTGTAATAACAGAACCCACACTCGGTGCGAATGAGGCGATAATATCGAACGGCTTAATTTTTAGAGCACCATTGGAACCATTACCTTGGCTCTGAAGTATCGCCAGATAATCGCTCAAAAGAATCTTAACCTCGCCTTCATAGGTTATCTGTCCGCGGCTACGGGCAATAGGTTTTGCGCCAGCACCGTAAACATTGCTCTTCTCTTGCATCTCTTTGAAGCGAAGACCTTGAAGCGTTGCAAGCGGTCTGCCAAGCATCACTACTTGCAAGTCCACAAATCCGTATTCTTCTGAGTTGAATGCTTTTATTTCAGCCATAAAAATTGTCTTTAGTCCTTATCCTCCCTCTCCTCCGAAGAGGGTCGGGGTGAGGTGTGTTTACTGATTAAGTGGATTTAAAAATCCGAGTGTTATGTTAATTTCTTTGTTCAACCCTTTCGGAATTACCTGCAACAACACAATGAGTTTGTTGGTAGATAAGATATTTTGCTTCGGGTTGATGGTGCAACGCACTGAGCTGATCTCTCCATTCACCGTCATGGCAGCATCAATGGCTTTCTGAATGTTTGCCTGATATCCTTTTATTACCGCGGCATCGATGTATCCATTCACATCGACTTCCACATCGTCAAGAATTTCGTTCACAAAAGTTTGATAGGCAATAATCCTCGCCTTGTCAATCACACGGCCACGGCTCAGTCGGTTATAGTCGTTTGTGTCGGCTGTTACCATGATGTCATCGGTAATAAACCATCCTGTTTTGCCTGGGAACTTGCGCACAGAACCATAACCTTTGTCGTAAATCGCATCTTGCTTCACAAGTGTAAGCTGATCGATTGTAGTGGGCTGATTGGTTAGGTATGCATTGGCAATACCGAGGTCACCATCTTTCACACGCCCAATGTTTCGCTGCACTCTCACAACCGCTGCACGGCCAAGCTCAAGACCGATAGATGCATTCTTGCTTGAGGCAACATCAGTCCATAAACATAAGCGAACGTGTGGGTATGAAAATGTTTTTACGGTTACCAACGAAGCATCTGTACCTTGAAAATTCCGTGCATCGATAATGATGCGCACCGGTGCCATCTCAGCTTCGAACTGCACCGCCAAAGCTTCTGCCTTAAGTGCAGCTGCCATTACATCAGGGTCTAGCTGATTCACGGGTGCTGCCACATATCCAACGTCTGGCACACGGGTAACACCCGCAATGCGAATGGTGCGGCCTGAGTCATTGATAAGCTTCAGCAGCATGCTGTTGGCAACATCACACATGTTGGCCATTGTAGTGGTGTTCACCACAAGCATAATCCACAAAACCGGTCCATCTCCCTTCTTGTAAAAGTCAGATATGGTTTTATAAACGTTCGTGCTATTGGTGGTATCGTAAGCGGCATCAAGACTCAATGCAGCAGCATCAGCAATGCTGGTTAGTTTTTTACTTACACCCAGGGCTATTCCTCCTGTTGCAACACCGCTCATAACAATACCGCAAACGCCATCGTCACTCGGTGTTTGCTGGCCAAGCTGGTTGTTGAGTAGGTCAATCGTGACTCTTGGTAATGCCATAGCTTTTTATTTTTATCCCTATCGGGAATTACTTGCCTTTCTTTTTGTCTTTTGCTTTTCCTACAGAAGGAATAGATTCATTAATGACTTCATCTTCTGAATCGGGAATCTGATCAGGATCGGTAATGACGAGCAACTGCTTCGCGCTGTTGGCTATATCTTTATCATACTGTGCCTTTTCTTCCTCATTCAATTCTGCAACAACAGCGTCATACGCTTCTTTTTCTTCAGGCGAAAGCGAGTTGTAATCAAACTCTGGCGTTTCGTCTTTTACTTCTTCAAGCTCTTCACCATTCAATTGCTTGCGATAAACCTTTGTAAAAGAACTTCCTTCTGCAATTCGTGCTTGGTGATTGGCCGCATCGTTCAAGTTCTCCTGTAAAAACACCATGCCGTCAGCAGTGATGATCATAAGGTTCTCCAAAGGATAAGCTTCAAAAAAAGGTTTGGCGATTTCTAATAATTCTGGTGTCATTGTATTATTGGTTTGATGAATTTTAAATAAGTTCTAATCAGCAGAAGAACAATAATGATGATGGCGAACCATCGGCAAAAAATATCAATTCTCCTGGTCTTGTATTCGGTAACGGTTTTTGTTTCTTCCTTCTGTTCGTACCGGTAACGAAAAATCCTTTTGTCGTATGCTTTAATAATTTCTTTCAAACTATCCTCTGCACATTTCACGCTCAGGTGTCCAGCCTTGTCGAGCGAAACGTCAGTGCGTATGCGTTTTGATTTTGCACTGGCGTTAAAAGGCTCTGGCTTGTTCGTTAGTTTATCGCATTCAATGGTTTGGTAAACTACTACTGAATCACCCGGTATCTCGACAATCACATCGCGCGTGGTTTCCCAGGCGTAGGTGCTATCGGTCACAGAGGTTGAGGTGGAGGTCGTAACCTTGCGGCTGCAACCCGCCACCATCAACATGAACACCAAACCAGTGTAGAGGATGAGCCGCGTCATTTAGCTTTAATGGTTATTTCAAATTGGTTTGGTAATAAATCAATCAGCTCTTGCAGAGCCTCGCCCGATCGTATAATGTCAGGAACACCATCTGCATTCAGGTCTTTAAATTCTTTGCCTACGCCAATGCATCCTTTCAGTCCGCTCACATAACTGATTTTATGAATCAGTATGCCGCCTCTTCCAGGCACTTTCGCAAAGCGGAAGTAAGGATATTCGCGTCCTTCTTTTGGTGGTTGCTTGCTTACCAGGTAGTTTCCTTCTGGTATGCAGCTCACACTTCGTGCATTGTCTTTCCAAGGCAACTCCATTGTTTTACAAACCATAACACCATCCACAAATAGGCTTCCGAGTGTTTCAGTTGGCAAATAAATTCTGAGGAGTTCGATGTTCATTTTCTTTTGGTTCGAGGCTTATCTCTCCAGTCTTGAATTTTTCTCTCTGCCCATTTCATTAACTTATTGGTAAGGAAACCGATCACAGCTCCTATTACCGCCAGCATAATAGCTTCCGTTAATGTGTTGGCATCGAGCCATCCGATACTTGCACCAAGAACGGTAGCGATAGTGCCACCAGCAGTGCCTTCAATATTGTTGCTCAATTGGCTCAAGTTTTTAGGATGAGAGTTTAGTAATAGAAAAGTGCGATCAACTCGCACTTTTCTTTATTTATCTCTATTGGAAATTATTCTCCTTGATACAGAGTTAACGCTCCTAATTCAGAGTTACGTCCGGTTGTTGCACCAGTACGAACCATTGCGTTCATACTCATACCACCGGCCAAATCTGGGCGTTCGTATGGATCGATGTTTACTTTCACCGCGCCTTTTATGTAGCGCACAAACGATGGGTGATAGAAAAGAATATTCCATCCATCAGTAGCAGCAGAAGCTGCACCTATCGCCAGCTTGGCACCGGCTGCACTGTACTTATTCACCTTCGAGCGAACAAACACATCAAAGTTGAATATCTTATCGATCGCTCCTTTTGCAAGCAGTTCGTTGTTCTTATCCGTGCCACTTCCGTATGCCTTCTTGATCGCAAGAAGATCTTCATACATATCGGGTGTGCAAACCAACCGTCTTCCTTCTTCAGGAATGTTGGCAAAACGCATCGTGGTCATTGCCCACAACATATCAGCTTCTGTTACCAGACGCTTCAAGTTTCCACCGCTGGTTGCAGTGTTCACGCGCGTTGCTGCTCCGGTTGTTGCACGCTTCAAGCCTGCAACTGTATTGCCCCATCCGTTAAGGATTTTATCCGCAATGCGGGTCTCAAGCGTAAGCTTGTGTTTATCCAATTTGGCGGCACGCTTATCATACACCGTCAACAACTGGTTGTTCCAGGTTACAACCTCCGGGTAGGTCACTACCAGATCGGCCGCATAGGTTTTCTTCGAGTCCTCCTCTGCGCGCATTTGCAAAGGGAAAACAGTTGGGTTTTCAATCGCTGAAGCAACACCGTTTTCATCTTGTGGAATCTCGATATTTTCCGCATCGATAGCGGCATCATCACTTTTCGCGCCTGCGTAAAATGAGTTATCAGGGAACAACACCCTTTGAAGGTCGTTGCTGAACTGTCGTTTTAAAACTTCAACTGCCATATTCGTTTTTGTTTCTTGTGTCTGTTATAAAAAAATGCTTCGCTTAGTTCACCTGAGCAAATGATCCAGCAGGCTTGAACACACCATCGCTATCCAATACGAATAACTGCGACATGGTCTTGCTGATTACACCTGCGATAACAGGTCCGTCAATTGCAGTTCCCAGCGTGGTGTTTCGTGCAGTGCCATCACTGGTCAAAATCAACTGTAGCAATGCTCCAGGCGAAACCTGAGAGTCTACAGTTAAATCAAGATTGAGTGCACCAGTAAGCGTTGCAGGCTTAATGATGGTGAACTGATTCTTGATCGTTGCAGCAATAGTGGCTGCGTATGCAGGAGCCTGCAAGTCAGCAGCTCCGAATGGGGATTTCATGATATCTGGCATGATCGATTAGCGTTTAAATGTCACTGAGTTCAATTCATCAAGCGATGGCTTGTAGCCAAACTTCGCGTTGAAGATTTCCTGATATTTGGCAGGATTGCTTTTCAACAATGCACTGAAAGCTTCAGGGTGCTTTTCATACTCATCATAATCCCAAGTCTTCTCATCAGACTTGTTCACCGCTCCACCACTGATGCTCAACTTGTGAATCATCTCACTGATGTTTACAACTGTAGTACTTGGCACTA
>JAYVTB010000056.1:0-2282 GCA_043774805.1 Cyclobacteriaceae bacterium
AATCAATGTGATACCTCAGGATATCGGCAGAGTAGTTCTCAATCTGATCAATAATGCGTTCTATGCCGTGAATGAGAAGAGTAAACGTGAAAAGACAGAGGTGAAAGGAGCATCATCTCACGTCTCACCTCTCGCGTCTGGTTACGAACCATTGGTAATTGTTAATACAAAGAAAGTAGGTGACAAAATTGAAATCAGTGTGAAGGATAATGGCAATGGAATTCCAGATAAAATTAAAGAAAAAATCTTTCAACCCTTTTTTACTACCAAACCAACCGGGCAGGGAACAGGATTGGGGTTGAGTTTGAGTTATGATATTGTAAAAGCACATGCAGGAGAGTTGAAGGCAGAGTCAAAGGAAGGCGAGGGAAGTAAGTTTGAAATAATTTTATCATTAGCGTGAGTTTTAAAATTTAACTGGAATGAAAAAATACCTTGTCTTAGTATTCATGTTCGGATTTATAAATGGCTTGGCTCAAGTATTATCAAATCAGGAAGCAACCAAAGACTATTTCTATTACGATCATATTCCAAAAGGAGACACACTGCTCAAGGGCTGGAAGTATCATGCTGGTGATGATAAGAAATGGGCCGACCCATCCTTCAACGATCAAGACTGGGAGCAGGGAAAATTTGATAGCCTGGATATTTATGATTTTATGAAATCTCATCCCAATCACCTTGGTTGGTTCCGTCTTAAATTCCGAGTTGCCGATAGCCTTTCAAAAAAGCACCTCATGATGTCATTTAATGCTGTAGGTGCATCGGAAGTTTATTTGAATGGGCATCTGGTAAAGATTTTCGGTAAGATAGATAATGACCCTGCAAAAGTGGAAGGTGTGAATATGTTGGGGATGCCCTTCACAATCACGCTATCTGAAGATAGCATCCAGGTAATTGCTATTCGATTTGCATATCCCGTCAATTATTTCCACGATATCACGACTACTTTCTTCCTACAAGTATCGATGGGCGGAGATTCTGCCTTTAATGCTTATCTGGCTACATATCGACCTACTTACCTTTTACTAACTTCTTTGTTTGTTGCTGGTTTGTTTTTAATGTTAGCCATTTTGCATGGAGGATTCTTCTATTTTTATAGAAAAGGTATACAGAATTTTTATTACTCCGTCTTCGCAGTTTGTGTTTCAATCGGTTGGCTATTACCCGTCATATTAGCCTTATGTGTATCAGACATTGAAGAGCGAAACTGGCTAAATATTTTTCATCGCGTTAATTTATTCTTTAGTCCTTTGATTTATTTATTAACGATAAGAGCATTTTTCAGCTATACTAAAAGGAAAAGTCTCTATTTTTTATTGACGCTTTCCGTTGTCGCTTTCGTGCTTTACCTGATCATTAAAAATCCAGTCCTAAATGGTCTTTTATTTCAAGTTTCATTTTTCTACTCTTTAGATGCATTAAGAATAACCTACATCAAACGCGACACGAATAACAATGCCACCCGGATGATACGAACTGGACTTATCTCTTCCCTCATTTTTTATTTTGTCGGACTTATTTTTTTAGGTTACAACATTATTCCTCCAGCAGTTTATTTTCTGGCGGCAAGCTCTTTGGCGAATGCCTTGATGATGTCCTTGGCAATAGCCAGGAAAGTAGGAGACACCAACATAGAACTACAAAAAAAACTGATCGAGGTAGAAGAACTATCAGCGGAAAAGCAGAATATCCTGATGCGGCAGAACAGCGAGCTTGAAGAGAAGGTAATGGAAAGAACCCTTGAACTAAAAACCTCACTTAATAACCTAACGGCTACTCAATCCCAACTCATCCAATCTGAAAAAATGGCAAGCCTGGGAGAACTTACGGCTGGGATTGCGCATGAAATTCAAAACCCGTTGAACTTCGTAAATAATTTTTCGGAGGTGAACGAGGAGTTGCTGGCAGAAATGAAGGATGAACTTAACAAAGGCAATATTGATGATGCCAAAATAATTGCTAATAATGCCATAGAGAATCAGCAAAAAATACTGCATCACGGCAAACGTGCCGATGCCATTGTGAAGGGAATGCTGCAACATTCGCGCAGCCACAGTGGAGCAAAAGAATTGACCGACATCAACGCACTCTGTGATGAATATCTGCGCCTCTCCTACCATGGCCTTCGCGCCAAAGACAAATCGTTCAACGCAAAGTTTGAAACACACCTGGATACAACACTTCCTAAAATCAATGTGATACCTCAGGATATCGGCAGAGTAGTTCTCAATCTGATCAATAATGCGTTCTATGCCGTGAATGAGAAGAGTAAACGTGAA
>JAYVTB010000057.1:0-90583 GCA_043774805.1 Cyclobacteriaceae bacterium
TGTTAATCTCCTTCGTCTCCTTCTCCGAGGTCTCGTGGTATAGAAACCTGATCAGATCGTTTTGGGTAAAGGTCTTTATCATAGGCAATATTGTTTTTAGTCATTTTCTTTTTCAGATTAATCAGGGCATATCGCATCCGCCCTAATGCTGTGTTTATACTCACTCCTGTACGATCCGCTATTTCCTGAAAACTCATCTCCAGGTAATGGCGCATGATCAGCACCTCCTTTTGCTCTGTAGGCAATTCTTTTATCAAGTCCCGAATGCGTGATCGGGTGTCTCGAAGGAGTTGTTTGGATTCATACGACTCCTCAGAAAACTGCATTGAATCAAAGATCCTGCTCCCATCTTCTAAAACGACTTCGGGATAACGTTTATTTCTCCGAAATCGATCAATGGCCAGATTATGGGCAATGCGACTTATCCAAGGCAAAAATTTGCCTTCTTCATTATATCGACCACTTTTGATTGTATTTACCGCCTTAATAAAGGTATCCTGAAGCAAATCTTCTGCTTCATATCGGTCTTTAACAATCACATAAATAGCCGTATAAATACGGGATTTGTGTCTATGAAGTAGCATATCGAACGCCTCTTCGTTACCGGTTTGATAGAGCGAAACCAACTGGCTGTCGCTGAATCTGCTTTCAATCATCTTTCTTGCGTTTAGGTAACGTAGATGTCTTGGTCGATAGTATGTGGGGTTAAATGGAATGTTTGTGAATTGAAAAATAGAAATATTCTTCGAAAGGGCAAAAATTTTTATAAAAATTCTTGCCTCCTACATAATTTCTTATGCTATTTGAAGCCGATTTTTAAAACAATGGCTATAACAAAGAAACGAGTAATAAAGAGTCTGGAGAACCTCACTGACGACCTGAAAGAGTTATTGCGGGAGCAATACCCGAATGGTTATGAATCCAGCATCACCCGAATCACCAACGCAAAAAAGGAACCCATCTTTGTGTTTCCTCTTGAAACAGATGATTCAGTTTATCTGGTGAAAGTACCGGCTACTAAAAATAGTGACGGTGGTTACGATGTGGAGTCTGGGAAGAAGCAAGAATTTGATGGAGAAGATGATGATATCCGCACGCCCTCAGAAGACGATGATTTTGATAATAGCGGAGATTTTGACAGCGATAGTGATGAGACTCCCAAAGAGGCCAGTTATGACCCCGACTTTGATAATTAATCTATTATTTAATTGAACTTGAAAAAACACCATCATCACGAGATGGTGTTTTTATTTCACCCAACCCTGGAATAAACCCGCAGCCATGTTTGGATCTACTGTAGGACCACGCACCGCTATTTTCTATTTTTGCCGCTTCTCATGCTTCAAACTCCAGATGACTCATATTTAGACGACTTAGACCCTAAGGAGTACATTATTATTAAAAGGGCCAGGGTAAACAACCTGAAGAATCTTAGCGTAGCTATACCCCGGAACAAATTGGTGGTTATCACAGGACTTTCAGGATCCGGAAAATCATCACTGGCATTCGACACGTTATTTGCTGAAGGCCAACGCATGTATGTGGAGAGCTTGAGCTCCTACGCCCGTCAGTTTTTAGGGCGCATGGAAAAGCCCGAAGTGGATTACATTAAAGGTGTATCACCCGCTATCGCCATAGAACAAAAAGTAAATACGCGTAACCCGCGCTCAACAGTTGGTACAACAACAGAGATTTATGACTATTTGAAATTACTATTTGCGCGAATCGGCAAAACGTATTCGCCAATAAGTGGTAAGGAAGTAAAACGCGACTCCGTAACCGATGTGGTTGATTTTATCAATCAGCATAAAGAAGGTACAAGAGTGATGGTAACCACACCCTTAAAAATCCTGAAAGGAAGAAAACTGGAAGATGAATTGAATCTCCTGTTAAGCAAAGGCTTTGCGCGGATATTGACAAATGGGGATGTGCAGTTTATTGAGGAGGTGTTAAATCCTGGCAACGCAAAAGAGGAATCCGATTCAAAAAAGAAAAGGCCAGGGAAAGCAAAGAAATTAAACGAGGGCGAATACGAAGTGTTGATTGATCGCGCGGTAGTCAATTCCGGTGATGAAGATCTCACTTTTCGCCTTTCCGATTCTATTCAAACGGCCTTTTTCGAAGGTCATGGTGATTGCGTCATCTATTCCGAAAATCAAAAAACTCATTTCTCCGATCGATTCGAATTGGATGGGATAACCTTCACCGAACCTTCGATCAATTTGTTCAGCTTCAATAATCCTTTCGGTGCGTGCCAAACCTGCGAAGGGTTTGGAAAGATTCTCGGCATTGACGAAGACCTGGTCATTCCGGATAAAAGTCTTTCGGTATATGAAGGGGCTATTGCTCCCTGGCGGGGAGAAGTAATGAGCGAGTGGGCAAAGCCGCTGATCAAAAATGGAATCAAGTTTGATTTTCCTATTCATAGGGCATATGGTGAACTATCTCAAAAGGAGCGCGACCTGCTATGGAATGGAAATGAATACTTTGATGGTATTCGTGACTTCTTCAAATACCTGGAGTCGAAAACACATAAGATTCAATATCGCGTCATGCTCTCACGCTATCGCGGACGCACCACTTGCCCGGACTGCCGCGGAACCAAGTTGCGGAAAGATGCTGCTTACGTAAAAATTGGAGACACCTCCATTACCGACCTGGTACTGATGCCTATCGAAGAAACATTGGCATTTTTTGAAAAACTAAAACTACCAGTTTACGAGCAAAAAGTCTCTGAACGAATTTTAACAGAAATACAGTCCCGACTGGAATACATGGTGAAAGTTGGGTTAGGATACCTCACTCTGAATAGAGTTACTTCAACGCTATCGGGCGGTGAGTTTCAGCGAATAAAACTGGCTACTTCATTAGGCAGTGCACTGGTAGGGTCAATGTATATCATGGATGAACCAAGCATAGGATTGCATCCGCGCGACACAGCCCGCATGATTGAAGTGTTGAAATCGCTGAGAGATTTAGGCAATACCGTTATTGTAGTAGAACATGAAGAAGAAATTATGCGTGCGGCTGACCAGATTATTGATATCGGACCTGACGCTGGTTCTTATGGAGGAGAATTGATTTTTCAGGGATCACAAAAGGATCTCAATGAAAAAATAAAATCCCACACGATCAATTACCTAACGGGAGTAGAAAAAATACAGATCCCCTTTGTTCGAAGAAAATGGAGGGACGCCATAGTAATTTCAGGTGCTCGTGAAAACAACCTGAAGAATCTTACTGTAAAGTTTCCGTTGGGGGCACTCACCGTAGTCACCGGTGTAAGTGGGTCAGGAAAATCCACTTTGATAAAAAAAATCTTGTATCCTGCATTAGGGAGAATGAGCGGGTCGGTAGCAGAATCACCAGGTAAATATGATCGCCTGGAAGGAGATATCAACAAGATCTCTCAAGTTGAATTTGTAGATCAAAATCCAATAGGAAAATCTTCGCGTTCAAATCCAATCAGTTATGTAAAGGCATACGATGCCATCCGCACTCTCTATTCTGAACAACCGCTAAGCAAGCAACGCGGTTATAAGCCATCTCATTTTTCATTCAACGTTGAGGGTGGAAGATGTGACACATGTGAAGGCGAAGGAGAGATTAAGGTAGAAATGCAATTCATGGCCGATATCTTTTTGAAATGTGAAAGCTGCCATGGTAAGCGGTTCAAACAAGAAGTGTTGGAAGTAGAGCACAAAGGGAAAAATATTTTCGATGTGCTGGACATGACGGTGGAAGAAGGGTTGGAGTTTTTCAGAGATAAAAAGCCAGTATATGAAAAAATCCTTCCACTATATGAAGTCGGTTTAGGTTACGTGAAGCTTGGCCAATCTTCTAACTCACTTTCTGGTGGGGAAGCGCAGCGGGTTAAACTGGCATCATTTCTTGGAAAGAATAATTCTGATAGTCAAAGCAATATCCTTTTCATTTTTGATGAACCAACTACGGGACTTCACTTTCATGATATCGCAAAGCTTCTTAAAGCCATCAATGCCCTGGTGGATCAGGGCCATACGGTAATAGTAATAGAGCACAACATGGAGGTCATTAAATGTGCCGATTGGATTATTGACCTGGGGCCAGAAGGTGGTGAGAAAAAGGGAGGAAATCTTCTTTATGAAGGCACCCCAGAGGAGATGGCCAAAAAAGGCAAAGGGTTTACAGCAGAATATCTTCGATTAAAACTTTCTGGTAAATGAAAAGGCCCCGTAAGAAACAGGGCCTTCTCAACTTGCAATATAATAATGTTACTTCTTTACAGGAGGAACAGTAGCTTGAGGCTGAGGAGTTACCCCCAGCTTCTTCAACACCAGATTTGAAATGTTGTATTTCTCATCGCTGTACAATAGAATGTCTCCACCGCCCATTACTTGAGGGGCCATGATGAAAGCAAACCCATTTTCTTTGGCCACTTCTTCAATGGCTTTTCCTACTTTTTTGAAAACCGGTTCCATTAAAGCAGTTTGCTTGTTTTGCAATGATGTTTGAGCGTCCTGCTGAAACTTTTGAATGCTTTCCTGCAATCCCTGTAACTCTCTTTCCTTGTCTGCTTTAATGGCATCGGGTGTTGTAGCCGGCATTCCCTGATACGCCTTTACTTTATTCTCGTAATCAGCATATTTTGCTTTCAACTGATTTTCAAGCTGAGTGCCATGAGTTTTAAGTTCACTATCAATTTGCTTGAATTCGGGCAGCTGACTAAACATATATTCCCAATCGGCATAGCCAATCTTCTGTATTTCCTGGGCTTGTGCACTTACTGCAAATACACAAAAAAGAAGTAAAAAAAGTGTTCTCATTTCAATTCACGTTAGTTGTTTTAATTTATTTGACTTTATCGTTGGGATCTCCTAATCCTAATTCTTCTAATATAAAATCGGTATAATCATGCCGCGGATCGGTGTACACAATAACTAACTCGGCTGCTTTATCAAACACAAATGCTAACCGGTTTGCTTTTGCTACTTTCTCCACGGCATCAAAAATTTTATCCTGCAAAGGTTTAATCAATTCCTGCTTTTTCAAAAAATACAAACCACCAAATCCAAACACTTTTTTTTGATAATCCTTCAGTTCGGTTTCCTTTTTCCTAATTGTCTCCAAGCGCTCCTGCTTCATTTCTTCTGTCAACAACACCTGCTCTGCCTGATACGTCCGATAAAGCTCATCTACTTTTAATTGCATGTCCTCGATTTCCTTTTGCCATGCTGCCGATAGCTGATCGATTTCACCTTGAGCCTTGCTATATTCAGGCATCTTGCTCATTACAAAATCAGAGTCAAAGTAACCGAACTTCTGTGCTGAGACAAAATTCAGGCCGAAAAGAAGTAAAAAAGTTAATGTGGCAAATAACCTCATTTCTATCTGATTTGCTGACCTATGGTAAAGTGGAATTGTGACCCACTCTTTTGAGTAGCACCTGGCAATGTATCAAATCCGTAAGCCCAGTTAAGTCCAATCAAACCAAATGCGGGCATAAATATTCTTGCCCCGACACCGGCCGATTTGTACAACTTAAACGGATTTTGCTCCTGGTAATTGTTCCAGTTATTACCCGCTTCTGAGAACAAAAAACCATAAATGGTAGCAGACTGACTGGTTGAAACCGGATAACGAAGTTCTAATCCAAATTTATTGTAAGCGATACCTCCTTCAATTCCAGTTAATTTTTGTTGGCCACGTTTTGCATAGAGAGGCGGAGTAACCTGGTTGTTAGGATATCCTCTTAATCCTATGATTTCCTGTCCCAATACATACGAATTAAACCCTCCGGCAAGGCCATCACCACCCATCACAAACCGTTGGAAAGGTCCGGCTGTTAAACTCTTATTATAGGTACCGATGAATCCAAAATGTGCCTTCGTTTCTAAGACGAGGCTGCGTCCATCCGGCTTATCACTGCCAATAATTTTCAAATAGTATTTTGCATCAAACATCCATTTATGCATTTCTGTCCATTCATACCTTGTGTTGATATCATCCAAATAACTAGGATCGCGCCATAGTGAATAAGGTGGAGTCAAACTCAAACTGAGTGAAATGGTTGAGCCAGCAGATGGATACATCGGATTATCAATACTATTTCTGGAGAGTGTGGTATTAAACATAATCTCCTTGGTTTTGCCAATTTGTGGCAATACCGTTGACCCGAAATAATTGCTGTACTTGTAAACGAGGAATGATAGTGAGTTGGTAAGAACAAAATAATTGTCTGGCCACTCAAGTCTGCGCCCTAAGCCTATCGTTATACCACCTTGTTTCAAAGATGTTTGATCCGTGAACTCATAGTTTGAGTTCGCCAATCTCGAAATGGATTTATTTAAACTTACCGTGAGCGAATGAGGTTTTTTACCGCCTAGCCAAGGCTCAGTGAATGAAAGGCTATAGCTCTGGAAAGATTTTCCGTTTGCCTGAGCACGAACAGACACGCGCTGGCCATCTCCTGTAGGTAGTGGTTTCCACTTCTTCAGATTTGGAACGTTTCGCATCGAAAAGTTATTGAATGAAAGCCCCACGGTACCAACAAATCCGTAGTATCCTCCCCAACCTCCTGATAATTCTATCTGGTCATTTGATTGCTCTTCTACCTTCCATTCAATGTCAACCGTTCCATCCGTAGGGTTAGGTCGAATATCTTGTGAAATTTTCTGTGGATTGAAATAGCCCATTTGTGAAAGCTGTTGCTGTGTTCGGATGATGTCAGACCTTCTGAATTTTTGGCCTGGAATGGTGCTGAGTTCCCTTCGAATAACATGATCATTGGTTCTCTCATTCCCGCTAATAATTACTTCATCAATCGTTGCCTGATCTCCTTCTCGTATCCTCATCTCAATGTCAATGGAATCACCTGATACGGCAACCTCGATAGGGACAACACTAAAAAACAAGTAACCATCATCCATATACAATCCGCTAATATCTGCTCCTTTTGGATTGAACGTGGTTTTCTTTTCGATCATCTCTTTGTTATAAACATCCCCTTTATTGATATCAAGGATTTTATTTAGGGTATTTGTACTATGAATGTAATTACCCACCCAATTAATGTTTCGGAAATAATATTTTTTCCCCTCATAAACATTAATTACTACGTTGATACTCTTATCATCATGATTAACGAGGCTGTCAGAGATTATTTCTGAATCTCTGTATCCTTGCGAATTATAGTAGTCAATTAGCTTCTGCTTATCTTCTTCGTATTCTGCTTTTATGAATTTGGATCCGCTGAAAACATTCAGCTTCATATTCTTATTAATAAATGCTTTAATATCCATCCAGGTCACTTTGCGACTTGAGTCCAGGGCAGGCATTATTTTGCTTGGCTTGAGGGCCAATACTTCTCCAATGATTGCCCTGTGTATATCGATCCTGGCGTGCTCTTTCGTTTTCTTTAATCGACTTTTTAGTTTGGCATCATCAATATCATGATTACCCACAATCTGCACTTCATTGATCCTTACTTTTGATTTCAGGTCTACATCAATTTTAAGCTTTACACCACCGCGACTTAGCGTATCAAACTCCTGAGTGACTTTGACTACGGTATTTAGAAATCCCTTTTTTACAAAGTGTTTCTTTACACTTAGTTCAGCATTTCTAATGGTGGCATCGTTGACAATTTTTCCTTTGATCAAACTCAGGTCTTCTTTCAATGAAGTCTGGCTTGATTTGCTTATGCCAACAAAATAGAACTCTGTGAGTCGTGGGCGTTCGGCTAATTTGACTTCTAAAAACACATTAGTACCCTCAAATTTTTGAATGAGAACGGTAGCGTCTCCAATCAATCCATGTTTCCATAATTTGCGAATGGCTCCTGATATGGCATCGCCCGGGATTTTGATTTTATCACCAATCTTTAGACCGGTCAAGGAAATCATGGCACTTTTGTCAAGGACATTGAGCCCTGTTACTTCAATTCCGGCTATGATGTATTCCTGTGGTGAAGCATAATTCAACGTAGCTTCGGACGTGGTCTGGGACTGACCCTTATTTCTGAATTGAGCAAATGAATTGCCAGCGCACAGAGATAACAGGAAAGCTACCAGTATAAAATTCTTCATTCGATGATTAGCCAATGGGGTCCAACACTTTTCCAAACCTTCTTTCTCTTTTTTGATATGCACAAATGGCCTCATACAAATTTTCTTTTCTAAAGTCCGGCCACAAGGTTGGCGTTATAAATATTTCCGTATAGGCAACTTGCCATAATAGAAAGTTACTGATTCGAAGTTCTCCACTTGTTCTAATTAGCAATTCCGGATCGGGGACACCTGGTGCCTGCAAATGCTGTGCAAAATAGTGTTCGTCAATTTCACCAGGTTGAATCAAGCCATTCTTCACTTCCTCTGCTAATTTGCGGGCGGCTTCCACAATTTCCCATCTACCGCTGTAATTGAGTGCCAATTGAAGAATCAGGCCACTATTATTTCGGGTAGCATCCTTAGCTTTTGCAAGATTGTTTTGGCAATCCAATGGCAAATGACTGATGTCCCCAATAGTCTGGAGCTTTACCTGATTTTCATGAAGGGTCTTTATTTCCTTTTGCAATGTATTTACCAGTAACTCCATTAATCCATCTACTTCTTCTTTTGGCCGGCCCCAATTTTCAGTACTAAAGGCATATAATGTCAGGTACTTGATCCCCAACTCACCACATCCCTCAGTTACATCTTTTACCGCTTGTATGGCGTTTCGATGACCGAAAATTCGGGCTGCACCTTTTCCTTTAGCCCATCTTCCGTTGCCGTCCATGATAACAGCAATGTGTTTAGGCAAGTTATTGAAGTCTATATTTTCTTTAAGTGATGCCACAAGGCGGCAAAAATACCCTTTTTTTCAAACTTCCTCATTACAAATTCTTAGTTAAACGATCTTCTTTTCGTCTTAAATAGATGTTTCTAAAGGCGAAAAAGTTGTTAGATCGAGGGCCAATTTAACGGTAGGGGCTTCCCGGGCAGGGGATATCGTAAAAGGTATAGGTTAATGTGATGCCGGTGAAAAAATAATTATCGTAGTCAAACACATTCCCGTACTGATAATTCTTAACGGCTGGGTTTCCATCGGATACATTATCCAGATAATCAAAAAAGGTTTTCCTGACGCCAATTTCAAAGGCAATGTAATATTTTGGATTGAGTACATACTTCATTCCTAAGCCAAAAGGAATGGCCAGTTGAATATTACTATACTCGGCAGTTTTCTGTTGCACACCTGAAATACCAAACATTCCAACCCCGGCAAATAAATAAGGTGTGAATCTCAATCTTCGCTTACTGTCTCTCCAGTCTAAAAAGTGATATTCGAAAGTTCCGGCAGCTTCTAACAGGAACAGGTTAAAAGAGGCAGCTCTTTTGGTAGCGAAAGCGTCAATTGGGTTTCTAGCATCAGAAGCGCCTATTTTGCCGGCAGTTATGGAAGTTCGAAAGCTGATTACATTGCTAATATTTGACCTGTAAAAAACTGTACCTGCCGGCTTTGAAGTAGCCAGATTATAAGTTCGCACCAAGTCTCCGGTATAATTGAACACACCCAATCCAAACCCGATTTCTGACCTGTGTTCTAAGATTTGTTGAGCCGTCACATTGGTGACAAATATTACCCACGTAAATGAAAAAAACAGAAATCGTCTGTGAATTTTGGTCATTAGGGTTTCTACTATCTGAATTTAGCTTTGTGAAAGGTGGCACCAATGATGTAGGTCAGGCGTATGGTTGTTACCATGTAAATGTCTTTATCCGTTTTGGATCCACGATTATTAGAAGGAAATTCACTTCCATAACCTGGAATAGTGGCATAAGTTTGTCCATCTCGAGCAACATAAGGTTGTAAGGTGGGTAACTTATCAGGTGGCAATTCATTGCTTCTGTAAGACATTGCCTTGGCAAGAGGACCATTCAAAACTCCCAGGTCTACATAATTTTTGCTCACATCATCAAGGTAATCAGTAAAAGTATAGCGAAACCCAACTTCCGCCCATAGGTCCATCACATCATTTAATCTAAAACGAGCACCAATACCGATTGGAATAGCAATTTGAAATTTGCTGTAAGTTTTAATTCCGCTATTAGCATCCGTAGACTCCAATGTTGAATGCTGACCTTCTGTGCCAAGTGGTCTTAGATCAACCCATTGACCTGCTTCAGGCAGAGGATTCCCTTTTAAATCGTTCGCAGGTGCCTGGGCCTGGGGGTTATGTAAAAATCCTGTTATACCAATAAAGGCATATGGGGTCCATTTTACCCGACTCATATAGGTGGCATCATTTTCAAACAGGTCAAAATAAGCTAACACAGTGAGCTCCTTGATTCTATTCCTAAAGGACAGGTTCCTTTGATATCGATACTTTCCATTTTCCGAATCGTTAAAATCTGCCGATTCATCGCCACCACGTAAAGTGCCATACATTAATTCACCTAATATGGTATACCTCGGGCCATAACGATGCATAAAAGATAGGCCGAATGCAGGTTTGGTAAATGATACGTCTGTGCTTACACTTTTTGGTTTAGGTGAAAGATCACCATAGTAATTCAATGCATTTAAAGAAAAACCAAATCCGCTGTAGGCCTTGTTCTTAAACCCATACTTCTTCCCTTTAAAAGAAGACATTCTTCTATTGTTCTTCTTTATTGTTCTCCTGTTTAATTGAGCATCGGCCTCGTCAGAGAAACCTAGAAGGAACAAAAGACAGACTATGCCAAATACAGCTTTTCTCATAGATATGGTAATTTGAGAACAACAAACTTATAAAAATCAGCGGAATAAAGAAGAATTAATTGCGAACGTCAAGACCCCAATTAAGCTTTTGACGTAAGGTTTTGAAATAGTGATGGCCCGGTAACATAACCAGCTTCACTTTAAACTTCTCTTTTTTCAAGACCAGCTTGACAGCATCATCAATAGTTTCAAATCGGGAATCCAAAGAAACAAGGTATTTTTTGCTCCTCCCCTCGATTTGGAACGAGATTTCTGAATTGTCTGCTATCACGATTGGACGGGAGCCCAAATTATGGGGACTTACAGGTGTAATTACAAAACTTTCTGATTTTGGGTAAACCAGCGGCCCGCCACAACTTAATGAATATCCTGTTGACCCAGTTGGAGTTGAAACGATTATTCCATCTGCCCAATATGAATTCAGCAATTCACCATCCACGTATACATGAACTGTTATCATGGAAGAAGTGTCTTTCTTCATGATGGTTAAATCATTCAAAGCGAAATTGAGAGAGCCAAAAAGTTTCGGTGATGAAATCAGTTTTAGCAACGTGCGGCTTTCCGTTTTATAGTTTCCTTTAAAAAGAGCATCTAGGGCCTCATCAGCATGCTCGCGACTGGTGGTGGCCAGAAAACCAAGGCGACCGGTATTAATCCCGAGTATGGGCACCTCTGCCTTTCCCACGTAAGTGACAGATTCCAGTATAGTGCCATCTCCACCCAATGAGAAAAAGAAGTCCAGGCTTTTCAGATTATCGCCTAACTCAAACGTTTTGAATTTGATTTTTTTGAGCACCGCTGACTCCACCTGCTTCACAAATTTGGATGACAACCAAATCTCCGAATTATATTGGTTCAGTTGATCGAGTAGTTTCTCAATAAACCTGGATGATTTTGCCTTAAAGTCTCTGCCGTGTAAACCGATTCTCATGAGCAGTTGATTAGATGTCGAGGTATCTTAGCAACATATCGATCTTGTCCTTTTCTCCTGTGTCGCGTTTGATTTCATTATATCGACCAATAACCCGATAACCAAATCGCTCCAGCGTAGCTACGATGCGATTTACCTCTACCTGGTTGATTTTTAGTGTGAGTTTGATCTTGCCCTTATCAAGGGGATCTTCAATCATGGAACTGCTGATAATCTTGGCATTGTTTTCCTCTACATAACGACTGATTTCGGCCAGCGAGTAATCAATCAAATCCATAGAAAGGACTAATATCCCTCCCGGCATTTGCACTGCTGCAGTCTGAGCAAACGAAATCATAATATCCTGGACAGTAATCACGCCTGCATATTTCAGCTCGTCATTAAGGACGGCCACAATTTGTAAGTGCTGATCGTTTGCTACTTTGAGTATATCATAAAAATGAGAATCCAAATGAACAGTACACTCCATGCCCACCAGTTTGAAACTGGAGAGAGGACGTTCGATATCGTTCGATTCCAGAATGATTTCTTCGGAAATGAAACCTAATAATTTTCCTTCATCTACCACTGGCAAGTGCATACACCTAAACTCTTCCATCCAAACAATCGCCTTGTGGGCATCGTCTGTGATTTTGAGCGGAGGAATCATATGGTTGATCAGTTCTTCTGCAATCATGCCTTCGCTCATTAATTATTGTTTACAAGAAAATCTTCCACAATCTCGTTAAACTTATCCGGATGTTCCATCATTGGAGCATGACAGCATTGATCAAGAAACTTCAATTCTGAATTTGGAATTAGTCGATTGAACTCATGCCCCACCATTGGGGGGGTGATGGTGTCATTTAAACCCCAGACCAGCAACGTAGGCACTTTAATGTTCTGCAATTCGAGTGCAAGATTATTACGTTGTGCCGACTTCGCGATAGCTACGATACGCATACACTTGGGTATGCTCTTTGTCGTTTCAAAAACTTCGTCAACCAGTTCCTTCGATGCTACAGTTGGATCATAAAATGTATAGGCTACACGTTCTCGCACGTAATCATAACTACCTCTGCGCGGGTACGATCCTCCCATGGTATTTTCAAACAGGCCTGAACTGCCGGTGAGAACCAATTTCGAAACCTTTTCGGGATTTGCCAGGGTAAATAAGATACCTACGTGACCACCTAATGAATTGCCAATGATCATGAGGTTATCCAATTTCATGTAGGCTACAAATTTCTCAGTAAACTCCATCAAACCTTGCAGACCGGCTTCTTTGATTGGCATCTCATAAATAGGCAGCATGGGAATAACCACCCGGAAATGTTTCGAGTAATGACTCACTACACCTTCCCAATTACTCAAGGCTCCGAAAAGACCATGCAGTAACATCAGCACTTGTCCATTGCCCTCATCCACGTACTTGAATCCGTCCTTTTCTTTAACAACAAGAGACATAGCGTGCTTATTTTGTGATAAGTAACTAAAAAAAACCGAACCTTAGAACTGCTTGAAAGTTTCTTTGAAAAAAGGTAGAAATTCACCGAAATACCCGGAAAGAGCCGGGGCAACTTTTGCCGCCATCGGATAGAGCACAGATCCTTCTTTCCATTCTTGTGGAAAAGAAATTTGTAAAGCCTCTATCAGCCAAATGATTATACTGATACCAAAGGCATATTTAATTAAACCAAGTGCCGCACCGGCTATGGCATCTATCCCTCCTAAAAACGTTTTATCTAATGAACCTTTAATAGTTCTTCCAATCAGAGAAACCACCATCATCACGATAAAGAAAATGATTGCAAATGAAATGTAGGGCAGCACGGCCTTGTCAGCATTAAACTCCCGGGCCAGGTATTCCACACCAGCGCCCATGAGTTTAAATCCGATGAACACGCCCAACACAATAGCTATGAGAAAGAAAAGCTCCAATAAAAAACCCCTGCGATAACCTGCAAAGGTGCCTAAGGCAAGTAGGATAGCGATTGCGATGTCTGCTTTACTCAAGATGCCAATAGTTTTTTAACAATCTCAGAAATCAATTTACCATCAGCCTTGCCGGTCAGTTGTTTAGTAGCAGCGCCCATGACTTTACCCATATCCTGTGGTCCTTTTGCTCCTACTTGTTCAATAACTTTTTTTATTTCTGCCGCCACTTCATTTTCTGATAGCTGCTTTGGCAAATAACGACTGATCACTTCTAACTCAAACAATTCTTTCCGGGCCAACTCCTCACGACCCTCCTTTTGAAAAATCTCTGCCGACTCCTTCCGTTGCTTGGCAGCTTTCATCAATAATTTGTTTTCAGTCTCCTGGCTTATTTCTGCCGTTACGCCCTTTTCCGTTTCTGCCAGCAGGATGAGCGACTTCACTGAGCGAAGAGCTGTTAGTTCTTCTTTATTTCTTGCCAGCATGGCCGACTTGATGTCAGTATCAATTTGTTGCTTCAGGCTCATATTAAATTCGTTTATAAATTTGAAGTGAAATTAACTTTACTTTTATACAGATAAAAATGTGTTTTCCGGATCAGCAAGAATCGTAAGAGTCAAAAAATCCAAGACTAAATGTTATGACACGACTTTCCGTAAATATCAATAAGATTGCCACGTTGAGAAACGCGCGAGGGGGAAACAACCCAGACGTAATTAAGGTAGCCGTTGACTGTGAACGCTTTGGTGCGCAAGGCATTACCGTGCATCCTCGCCCTGATGAACGCCACATTCGGTATAGCGATGTACTTGAACTTAAAAAGATCGTTACCACGGAATTCAACATTGAAGGCTATCCGGATGATCGCTACCTGAAACTTATCTTTGAAACAAAACCGGCTCAAGCAACGCTGGTTCCCGACAAACCCGATGCGATTACTTCTAATGCCGGTTGGGATACTATTAAGAATGAGGTCATGCTTACAGAAATTATTCATGACCTGAAAAGAGCAGGGGTACGGGTTTCTGTTTTTGTTGACCCTTCTTCCAGGATGGTGGAAGGAGCAAAAAAAGCCGGTGCCGACAGGATTGAACTTTATACCGAACCGTATGCTTCACGCTATCATCAAAACAGGGAAGCTGCTGTTAAGCCTTATATTGAAGCAGCAAAAATTGCGCATGAACTTGGACTTGGTATTAATGCCGGACATGATTTGGATCTTCATAATCTTCGCTACTTAAAAGAATCCATTCCATACCTCGATGAAGTTTCCATTGGTCATGCGTTGATTTGTGATGCCTTGTATCTGGGACTTGAAAACACCATTCAACTTTACCTACGACAATTTAAGTGACAACCCTTTCATCATGATGAGATTTCTTTAGCACTAATAATAGAGTGTTTCACTTGAGCGACAAGCTCAAACGAATCACGCGCCTATCTTGGTGAAAAATTTAATCATTTACCATGAAAAAATCTGCAGTCTTCGTGTTTGTTGGGCTTCTGTTTCTTTCCTATATATCGAATGGCCAGACATCAGAAATCTTTTCTACGAGTGATGGTGCCGTTCAGGGATACGATGTGGTTATTTACTTCACCGATCATAAACCCGTCAAAGGTTCAAAAGAATTCACTGCTAATCATGCAGGAGAAACCTGGCATTTCGCTTCCGCTGGAAATCTTAAAAAATTTAAAGCTTCACCGGAAAAATATATGCCTCAGTTTGGAGGGTATTGCGCCTATGGAATGTCGCGCGGATATAAAGCGAAAACAGATCCGGAAGCCTGGACAATTGTAGATGGCAAACTGTATTTGAATTATAATACAGAGGTTCGAAAAATCTGGAATGAGAAACAGGGTGAGTTTATCAATAAAGGCAACTCAAACTGGCCAACGGTAAAAGATTCAGTGTTTAAATAAGCGGTTCCATTTTCAATTCGCTTTTCCGTAACCACCACCGCCAGGGGTTTGGATTTGTATGCAATCGCCAGCTTCGGCAACAATACTATCCATGCCTTTTAGGATTTTTTCTTCACCGTTCTTGCTCATTAGTTTTTGTTGTCCTGTTTTCCCGGCAAGTCCGCCTTTTAATCCATAGGGTTGCTCAACGCGATGCTGAGAAAGAATATTTACTTCTACCTTTTCTTTGAATGTTACTTCACGCACGATACCATCGCCTCCATTCCATTTTCCTTTGCCTCCTGATCCCGTTCTGATTTCAAATTTTTCTAAACGCACAGGATATCGCAACTCAAGAATTTCAGGATCTGTAATCCGCGTATTAGTCATGTGGGAGTGTATGCCGCTAGCCCCACCAAAACCGGGCCCGGCACCAGTGCCTCCGCAAATGGTTTCATAAAAACCGAAACGATCATTGCCAAACAAAAAATTATTCATGGTGCCCTGACTGCAGGCTACCAATTCAAATGCTTTTAATAGCGTATCTGTTAAGCGCTGACTCACTTCTGTATTGCCACCAACCACAGCCGGTAATTTTTGTCCTGAAAAATCAGGGTTAAGTAATCCCGTTGGCAAAATTATTTTCACACGTTCCAGTAAGCCTTCATTCATAGCAATGGGTTTGTTCACCCACAATCGCAGCACATATAGGACAACACTTTGAACGATCGCCTTCGTTGCATTGAGGTTGCCCGGATGAACATTGCCTGAGCCAGTGAAATCAATTGATAAATTTGCTGCCTTGTTGAGCGATAACTTAACTTTTAGCAAGGAGCCGTCATCTAGTCGTTCTTCTGCCTTGTATGTTTTTATTTTAGATTCTAAAATCTTCGCTTTTAAAAGACTGGATGCGTATCCACGCAATGCTTTCATGTATAAGCCCACTTGCCTGGGGCTATGCTTCTTACAAAGTTCCTGCAATTCGTGATCCCCCAGATTAACCGATGCCAGCGCTCCGTTTAAATCAGCCATATTTTCTTCGGGCAAACGTGTTGGATAAAGAGCTGAGGAAAATATTTTCTGAACTGTCGGCCACTGCACTTTACTACGCTTTACCAGGTAGCCTGGACGTATGATTACTCCTTCTTCCTCAAGGGTAGTAGCATCTGCTGGCATAGAGCCAGGTTTCTTGCCCCCGATCTCGGCATGGTGAGCGCGATTGGCAACATAGCCCACCAATTTCTTTTTAAAGAATACAGGTTTGATCAACGTAACATCTGGCAAATGTGATCCACCGAATGCAGGATGATTAGTAATTACCACATCGCCTTCTTTCATGGGCAAGACTTTCTTTACTTCCCTTACACACACGCCCATGCTTCCCAAATGAACTGGAATGTGAGGAGCATTCACCACCAGGTATCCTTCTCTATCCATCAGGGCACATGAAAAATCCAGTCTCTCTTTTACATTCACGGAAAAAGAAGTGCGTTGTAACAAAGCTCCCATCTCCTGGGCTATTGCTGTAAAACGATTACTGAATAATTCTAAGGCGGCCTCCCGATTTTGATTTTTTGGTTTAGCTACCGACTCCCTCTTCTCATGAAGCAACGCATTGTTGTTTTGGTCAAGCCTAAAGTCCCAACCATCATTCACTAATGTGGTCGAGTTCTGGCTCACAATTAATGCGGGCCCATTAATAATCGCTCCGGGCTTTAGTTGCTCCCATAAATAGATGCCCGCCATTTTCCATCCTCCATTAAAATATATTACTGATTGCTTTACCGCCAGCGGTCGATAGGATTTTGTTCTTGATTTGATTGCGGATTTTGTCTCTGCCTTCAAACATAAAACAAGGCGAATGGATTCCACTTCTATCTCACGATCCGCCAGCCAATGCCCATAAATTGATTTGTATTTTTTCTGAAAGCGAGCGAGCACTCCTTTTCCATTCTCATACGATACTTCAATGGTGCTTTCCTGTCCTTTGAATCGCAGGAACAGAAGCTCTTTATTTTTCACAACCTTGCGCTGCTCAAATCCATCTTTTACGAATTGCTTAACACCTATACCAAACAAAGCATCAAAAGATCGAGACAACTTGCTTTCAACTTGTGAGAAAGGTAGAAGCACTTGTTGCTCTTCAAAGCGTTCAATACGCGCATGGCCGATCCCATAAGCACTTAACAAACCGGCATCATAGGGAATTAGAATTTGCTTCATTCCCAGAATCTCAGCTAACGAGCAGGCGTGCTGCCCACCGGCTCCGCCAAAACTTAAGAGCGTATACGTGACAGGATCATGACCTTGTTGCACGGAAACTTTTTTAATGGCCTCCGCCATTTTTTCATTTGCGATTAAGGTGAGCGATTCCAGTACGGCTTCTGCCTTAGGCTTCTTCCCAGTTGACTTTTGAATTTTAAGTAAGAGCTTTTTCAATGCCTCCTCCGATCTTTTCCGGTAAAGCGGAATGGGGAAAAAATCTGTGTCTGCTCTACCAAGTAAAAGATTTACATCGGTAATCGTAAGCGGCCCACCGCTTCCATAACATGCAGGTCCTGGAGATGCCCCTGCACTATGCGGGCCTACCATTAAACGATGGCCGTCAAAGTCGCAAATAGAACCTCCTCCTGCTGCAATGGTTTCAATGGCCAACGATGGAGAAAGGATTTTTATTTCTCCTACTTTCGACTCATATCGATATGAATAGTGTTTGTCGTAAAGCGAAACATCGGTGCTGGTGCCACCCATGTCAAACGTGATGAGTTGATTCACTCCCGAATGTTGTGCAGATACCGCAGCCCCCACAACGCCTCCTGCCGGGCCGCTGAGTAAACTATCCTTTGGATAGAAATTCTTTGCATCAATCAATCCGCCCGCACTGGTCATGATTTTTAGCTGTGCATCGCGGAAGCCTTGTTGAATGCGGTTGATGTAATTATAAATAATCGGATCGAGATAGGCATTTGCAACAGCTGTTTCGGCACGCTGTAAAATTTTAATCTGACCAGAAAGCGAGTGTGAGTCAGAAACAAACTGATAGCCATTCTTAATGAGCGCTTCCTTTAAAGCATTCTCATGTTCCGGATTTCGATAGCTATTGAGTAACGCTATCGCAACAGCATCACACCCTGATTTTTTTACCTGAGATACAATGCGAAGGATTTCGTTTCTATGGAGAGATTTATGAATATCTCCGTTTGATTCAATGCGCTCATCTACTTCAATCACTGAATCATATAATGGGTTCTCCTTAATGATCTTAATCGCAAACAGATCCTTTCGTTGTTGTGTGCCAATCAAAAGCAAGTCTTTAAATCCTTTCGTTACCAGGAAGGCTACCTTTGCCCCTTTCCGTTCCAACAAGGCATTGGTGCCACGCGTTGACCCCAACTTCATTTCAATGGGAGGAAAGTTTTCTTGAAGACTTGTTTGCGTTAATAATCTCGCGGCAAACACTGGCACTTCTTCACCTGAACCGATTTCAAAAACATCTCCTTTCTTTATCCTGCGGGGAATCGAGTCATCAAAATGAAAAATCGACTTTTCAATTTCTGCTGACGCTATGGTAAATGTTTCTTTAGGATTTTTAAAAAGCGTAACGCGAAAATTTTTGAAGATATCTTTTTGAACAGGCCAACTGAGTTGCACTAAGATTGACCTACGATCAAGCCTTTGGATCACCTGACCTTTCAGTACACTACTACTTAAGACCTTAAGTCGTTTTATTTTTCCATCAGGATCATGAGCGATGCAATCGGTAAACGTGCCGCCTGTGTCCACCCAGATTTTCCAGGGCATAGCATCCATTATTTTTTGATCGATAGCACCACCTGTTTGCGCGTCATGCGAATGGCTAACGCCTTGAAAAATTCTGTAGATCCATTCGCATTTTCACGAACGATTGGCATCGTATAAAGAAGTGAATCGGTACCCATCTTCTGAATGTTATCATCGGATGCTCCTCCATTCATATAGGCTTCGAGTAATTGACGCTCTACATGACGCATATTCTGATTATCGGGTTGAAGAGAAATTATTTCGATCTGATAGGAGTGCGACAAAGAATCCAGCAATGCGGTGTTGGCTAAGTTCTTATCGCTTTTATTCACGATGGAAGCAATCTTACGACCATAGGCAAAAGCAGCTTCTGTAATCTGCGCCTCCGACACCTTTTTTATTTGTCCCTGCTCCATGCTTTCCCTGATCCTTTTTTTCTGCGAATCGCTCAACGAGCCCGTGCAGGAAACCAACACCGCCATGATCAATAACACTGAATATTTCATATCATTCTAAAACAAGTGCGAAGGTAAAAAGTCTTCGTTAACACGAACCACTAATTTATTAACTTTGCCACCTTCTTTTTGGATGTATGATTGAGAAACTGATAGATATAAAGAACCGTTTTGAGGAAGTTGGTCAGCTTTTGGGTCAACCGGAGACGGTTAAGGACCAAAAAAAATTCCAACAGCTCGGCAAAGAATACAGAGACCTGGAAAAGGTGGTGATTAAATATGGTCAATACCAGGCCGCATTGGATGAGGTGAAGCACGCCAAAGAAATTCTACAAAAAGAAAAAGATGCAGAGTTTCGTGAAATGGCTAAAATGGAGATTGACGAACTCGAGCCCAGGTGCGAGGCATTAGAAGCCGAGATTAAGGAGCTGCTCATGCCTAAAGATCCGAATGATTATAAAAATTGTATTCTCGAAATCAGGGCGGGCACAGGAGGTGATGAGGCTGCGATTTTTGCAGGCGATTTATGGAGAATGTATCAACGTTTTTGTGAACGGAGAGGCTTCAAAATGTCGGTGTTAGATATTACCGAGGGTACTGCCGGTGGCTATAAAGAAGTGATCAGCAGCATTGAAGGTGACGGAGCATACGGGATTTTCAAATATGAGTCTGGTGTGCATCGTGTTCAGCGTGTGCCTGATACGGAAACGCAAGGACGTGTTCATACATCTGCCGCCTCCATCGTTGTGCTACCCGAGGCTGAAGATGTTGACGTAGAGATCAACCCTGCCGATATCGAAGTGATCACCTCCAGATCAGGTGGAGCGGGTGGTCAGAACGTGAACAAAGTAGAAACGAAAGTTCAAATGACGCATAAGCCAACCGGCATCGTGATCACTTGCCAGGTGGAGCGTTCGCAGCACGGCAACCGTGCCCGTGCCATGGTCATGCTGCGTGCAAAACTCTATGAACTGGAAGTGGAAAAGAAGCAGGCTGAAGTAGGCGCTTCACGCAAAAGTCAGGTGCGCAGTGGCGATCGTTCGGAAAAAATCCGTACCTACAATTATCCTCAGAGCCGTGTTACCGATCATCGGATCGGCTATACACAACACAACCTCCCCGCAGTAATGAACGGAGAGGTTGATGAATTTATTAATCAGTTAAAGATTGCCGAAACTGCGGAGAAGATGGCGAACAACACCAATTAATTCTTCTCTTCTTCTTCCTCTGCCTTTTTAATTTGTTCGTCAAGGATTTGATCAATGACTTTCATTTGGCGCTCATCAATGGTCTTGTCAACCCTGGCCTGCTTTTTCATAAAGCGAAACATGGCGTTCTTCTTGATTTCGTAAGCCATGAAGACTGTATATTTGTTTTCCTTCTTGTTGAAATATTTTTGCTCACCGATTTTGCGCAAGTCGGCAATGTCTGTATTCATCGTCTGGCGCACCAGGCTTTGAAATTTATCGGCCACATCAGCAGCATTGGCATTTTCCGTTTGGCCTAAATACTGATCGGCCACTTGCTTCATCGTGGTGTTCACTTGCCCCGCCAATTGCGACTTCGCATCCAAATCTGCTTTGCCTCTGGCAATGTTATCCTGCGAACTTTCCCCTTTGCCAGTGCCCCGAAAGAAGCGGTTGTTGGATTCATAGGCGTTGCCACGGAATGGTTCTTTCACTTTCTGACCAAAAGGACTTGAACCGCAAGAAGTAAGAACCAATAATACTACCGCAAATGAGAGAAGCTTGATTTTCATAACAAGGATGTTAAAATGATTAAATGTTCAGGGACTAAATTAGTAAAAATTGTGCCAGAGTTCATCTGGTCAAAATTGGAATAATCAATTGCCATCGAAAAGCCCATTTCCATTTCATACGATAATTATGAATTGTTGCCTTTTTCAACACCTCATTCAATTCTGTTTTCTTAAAAGCCCGCAACACCGATAAAGGGGCATCGAACCTTACCATAGCCGACCGCGAGAATAATTGAGTTAGTACCCTGATGGAGTAATATGCTAAAGGATGACGATGGATGTCATTGATAATAATGGCTGATCGGGTTTGCTTTTTCAGGGAAGAAAATAAGTCAATCAACTCCAGCGCACTGAAGTGATGCATGAACAAGGTGGCTAACACAAAATCAAATTTTCGATTTTGAAATGCATTTGAAAACACATTTGTAGTTTCAAACGAAAGCGTTGAAAAATCAGTTGAGTGCCTTCTCGCATACTCAATGATATGCGGGTTCGCATCAAAGCCGATCAGTTTTACTTTCCGGTTTTCTTTTTCTGCAAGTCTTGATATGATTCGCAACATCGCACCGCTACCACAACCCAAGTCTGCAATGGTGATCTCTTGATCCTTTGGTAAGGATCTCCAGCTATTTCTGAGCGCATTAATCGTTACTTGGTTGCCCCCCAACCATTGATTGATTACATCCAGTTCCCGCAAGGTTTGAAATACCACTTCACCGTCACAGGCCAGGTCATCCATGATCTCAATAGAAGAGGATCGTTTAGAAAAATCCATTGCTGCGTTAATGGTTTTGTATTTCGAGTATCATACTCTCCAGCGTGAGGCCAGGACCAAAGGCAAAACTCAGAATTTTCTTCCCACCATCTTCTTCATTCAGATTTTTACAGACTTCCTGCAAAACGAAGAGCACGGTAGGTGAAGACATATTTCCATAATTACGAAGCACCTCGTAGGCACATTTGTTTTGTTCCTTGCTTAGATTCAACTCCTGCTCAATGACTTCTAATATTTTCTTACCCCCTGGGTGAATGGCATAATAAGCAACATTATCCAGTGAATAAGAAATCTGCTTAAGCAAGGCATTCGTGAGTGTTTTGATACCGCGTTGAATTACATCCGGCACATATGAGGACAAACGCATTTCAAAACCTAAGTCGCCCACCGTCCACGCCATATCCTGTTCACCTTCAGGTGCGAGATCGCAATAAAAACTTACAGGCTTTAGGTTTAGTCCCTTTCGGGGATTTGATTCCACCAGCAACGCTGCAGATCCGTCAGCAAACAAAGCATTAGCCAATATATTATCATCTGTGTTTTCTTTCTGAAAATGGATGCTGCATAGCTCTGTGCAAACGACCAGTACTTTTGCGTTAGGGTCAGATCGACAAATGATATCCGCTTGCTTCAATCCATTGAATGCAGCATAACAACCCATGAAGTTGATACACAGTCGTTGTGTGTTCGATGCAAGTCCTAATGCTTTCACCAAGTCAATATCCAAACCCGGTGCATACATGCCGGTGCAGCTCACCACGATCAGGTGTGTAATTGATTTTTTACCGAAGTCCTCCATTCTGCTCAGGCAATTATTCACCGCCTCCAAACTCAACGCCAAAGCATACTGTCGATACAACTGAAGTCTTTTGCCCGTGGATGGGAAAGGTTCCATGTCCTTGCTGTTGGAATAAAAATCAAATCCTTCTGACCTCCCGTAATCGGCAATCACGGAATAGCGTGTTTCAATACCCGTCACGCGAAAGAGCGCACGAAGCTTTCGGGACTCATCTTCATCCATCTGCATGGACCGCACGATAAAATCAGCAATGGTGGACTGACTGAATTTATGTTCAGGATTGGCCGTGCCGATGGAGGTGATAAAGCTCATTTGCCAAGTATAACAAAAAAGGGTTCATAATGATTAAAGAAATAGCAAATCATTATCTTGATCATTCAATAATAGATATAAACATGTTTTCACGTTCGGCCTGGCTTCATTTGCGCATTCCTTTTTCATTCTTTCTGATGCCGGTGTACATTTTTGCGTTGGGTATTTCTCCCAACTTCACAGAAAGCCGGATATTGTGGTCGTTCGTGATTATTCATTTGTTTCTATATCCGGCCAGCAATGGGTTTAATAGTTACTTCGACAAAGATGAAAAGAGCATTGGCGGATTGAAAAACCCTCCACCCGTAAACATAGGTCTTTATTACTTATCGCTTCTCTTTGATGTGATCGCCATTGTTCTGGGCTTTATTAAAGTCAGTGCGCTATTCGCGATCATGTTGTTGATGTATGGACTGGTGTCAAAAGCCTATAGTCATCCTGCCATTCGCTTAAAGAAATTCCCTATTGGTGGATGGATCACCGTTGGCATCTTTCAGGGCTTCTTCACTTTTCTCATATGCTATGTGGGCATCAATGGTTTTGAAATCGAAAATTTGTTGAATGCCCGCGTGTTGACTCCTGCCTTACTATCTACGATTATTTTATTGGGCACTTATCCGATGACACAGATCTATCAGCATGAAGAAGATGCAAAAAGAGGCGATCGAACTATCAGTTTACTATTGGGTATAAAGGGCACGTTTATTTTTGTGCTGACCATCTTCACCCTGGCCGCTGCGGGGTATGTCTGGTATTTCTATTCCTTTTTTGAATTGCGTTATGGAATTGTATTTCTGATATCGTTAACGCCCGTAGTGATTTTCTTTCTGCTTTGGTTTGTTCGTGTCTTGAGAAATCCGAACAAGGCAAATTTCTCCAATACCATGTGGTTAAACTTCTTATCCGCTTTTTGCCTGAATGGATTTTTTATTTGGTTCTTTTTGGAGAACAGTCACGTGGCACAAACTTTTTAATATATATGTCCATGAATTAAGGATCACTTAAAAAGGCTCTCCATGAGTTTGTCTGATCAAAAAACCTGCGATAGGCTTCACGTTCTTCATGAGATTCACAGCAAGATTGGAAGTCCATTCGGCACCAAAAAGTTGTTGTATTTGTCGCCCGGCCCAGAGTCTTCGTGCAAACAAACTATTCCATTTTTGTGTATACAACTTCTCCAGTTGTGCTCTTGTGATCTCTTTATTGAAAAATTTCACGATCAACTCGCTTACCACTTTTGCCGAATGAATTGCTAGGGCCATTCCATTGCCACATAGCGGAGTGATCATTCCTGCTGCATCGCCCGCCATCAATACATGATTCTCCACTGGCTGTTTGGTGGCAAACGATATTTCATTGATGACTTCGGGGCGATCAAATAGAAATTCTGAGTTAAGAAAAAGTAATTTCAAAAATGGGTTCTTGTATAATACTGCCTCTTCCATGGATTTTATATTGCCATGTTTCTTAAGGTTGTTGCGGTGTGTGAGATAACACAAGGTAAATTTCTGATCTTCCACCTGGCTGATGCCACAGTAGCCATCTTTGAAGTTGTGCAGTGAAATCAGATCGGAAGGTTGATCGGTGCGAATGTGATATTTTACTCCTGCATAGGGAGATCGTTTTTGAATGAACCCTCTTTTCATGCTCACATCCAGGCGTGAACGTTTTCCAAAGGAGCCTACCATCACATCAGCTTGCAAAAGATGTTCACCGGCTTTTACCTGAAATTCATTTTCATTGAATGAAATCTGCTCTGCTTCTGTATCCAATAAAAACCGGGCTCCTTTTTCCAATGCTTTCCGATAAAGGAAATCATCAAACGCATATCGGCTGATTCCAAAGCCACCTGAATCCAGCGGAAGCCGTGCGGCTTTTCCATTCACGGAAGTCAATTGAAATTTCGTGATTGAGGGGGGATTGTATTCTGAAGGGAAAAGATCAACCGATTTGAGAAATGGGATCGTTTCATTGGATATGTACTCTCCACACACCCGGTTAAATGGATACTTCTTCCTTTCAATAACGGTAACTTCTGATCCCGCGCTTGCCAGCAAATTAGCCGCTATCAATCCGGATAATCCCCCTCCAACAATAATTACCCGATTCATTATCCGAGTTAAACTTTAAAAAAGTTAATGCTGCATTAAATAATTCATTAATCTCAAATGATATTCTCCAGCCTGAATTCTCTCCTCGCATTCACTCCATCACGTTGAATCATGAGCGTTATTTTTTTCCCTGGTTTTGAATTAAGCAGCCCATTAATAATGTTTAAGTCTAGTTCTTCAACATTCAATCCATTTACCGTTATAATTCTGTCTCCTTTTCGAACATCTGCTTTTTCTGCAGATGAATTTTCCCGAACGTCAGCAATTTCAAAATTTCTTAACCGGGCGCCCCGTGCCCGTATCGTGAGGCCACTCAAACTAAAGTAAAACTCTCTCTTCATGGAAGAGTTTTTCTTCAGATATATTCTTTCGCCAGGAAAATTGAATATGACCGTAAATCGGCTAAGCATTTCACCACCAATGGAACCATTGCGGGCAACCGTTCGGCTTACCTTCAATGAATCCATATAGGTATCCGCATCAGGAAAGTTTGCGATGACACCCTTAATGGTATAGTTTGCCAGCTCAAGCGCTTTTATCCTACCAATTTGTCCCATAATCTCTCCTCCAAGGCCTCTTCCTATAATCGTTGACACATGCCTCTCAGGAACGATAATTTTAGGACTTGAACTGGTTTCGAGAAAAACGCTGTGGCTGGCGCCACTATCCACCAACAGTTTTGCCGAAAGTGTGGTGGTATCATTCATCTGCAAGCCCACGATCACATAGGGTTTGGTGTCCTCTACGGTTATGGGTAACCAGTTGTATCTTTTATTGGGTTTGAATCGGTCGGGTTTCATGAGCGTTAGTAGCTTTCTTTCATAGTCAATTTTCACGATAAAACGACTAAACAGTTCATATCCCAGAATGCCATGAACATTGGTGCCCAGATAATTTTTCAGCTCGAGATAGTCCCTTTCCAACACAAGCATGGCATGGCCTTGCCCGTGCACTCCAGGCATATCCAATGTCACATTGTTTGTCACGAAAGCATCCACCATTTTTTCGCCCCCCGGGCCTGAGATGGTATACTTTCTTGAATAAGGAAGATTGAGAATATCGCTATATGCTTTTTCGGTAAGAATGGCCGTGCGCACACCCGTATCCAGGATAAACTTCAGCGGCAGTTGACCATTTAAAATGATTGGTACAACAATCAGGTTATTATATACTTCAATGGGAAACTGTACTTTGGTTTTACCTTCCGGAAGAGAGAAACCCAGAATTTGGGTTTGACCAAACGTTGTGTTTGCATATAAAATAAGAATGAACAGAACAACCCGGTTTAAACCCATACAGAAGAATGGCTTTAGCTAAAGCTAAGTTTTTTTTAGAGATGCCTATGCTTTAAACTGTAATTATACCCAGTTGGTTGAGTAATTGGCGAGGGCTTTCAGAAATTTTTAACAGTTCTAAATTTTTTGACTGGAGGAATCCTTCCTCGACCATCAATTTCATTTGTTGAATTAGCGGATTGAAGTATCCTTGTGTATTTAAAAGGCCAACGGAGGCATGAATTAATCCTAATTGTTTCCATGTAAGGATTTCTGCGAGTTCATCCAGGGTGCCCCATCCACCTGGCATAGCTATGAAGGCGTCTGCTAAATCAGCCATGCGTCTTTTGCGCTCGTGCATACTGCTTACCACCTCTAGTTGGGTAATGCCTTTATGGGCTACTTCACGTTGCAGGAGAAAATCAGGGATCACTCCAATTACATGACCTCCAAGGGTCATTACCTCATCAGCTACAATACCCATAAGGCCTATGTTACCTCCACCATATATCAATGAAGACCTTGAATTAAAGAGTAGTGCCCCCACTTCTTTGGCCGCATCCGCATAGTCTTTTCTAGTGCCAGACGCTGACCCACAGAAGATGCAAACATTCATACGAAGCCTGCTGATTAGTGCTTTATATCGTGCTCGTTGTCGCTCACTTTCCTATTAGGGAAAGCCCAAACCGAAACAATTGCTAAGACGAAAAGGGCAATTACTACACCGAAAACTGACATGGTTGTATAATTTGGTTAAATAGAATCGAACAAATTTAAAGCCTACGGGTAGATTATTTGCAAAATGAGCTTTAAAAATTGTAAACTCGAAACCTTATTTTAGGGTTAGTCACCAAAGGAATTTAAAATAAACAGTGTCATGAAGAAATTTCTTCTCGTTTTAGGCGTCATCCTAGTGATCATTCTGGGGGTCCTAACCTATTTCAGAGTGTATTACACAAAGTCCTTCAGCCCGGAAGAACAGGTAAAGTTTGAGAATGGAGATCTGAAAATCTCTGTCGTATATAATCGTCCCTCAAAAAAGGGAAGAGTCATTTTCGGGGAGCTAGTGCCTTACGGCAAAGTCTGGAGAACCGGTGCCAATGAAGCCACCACATTTGAAACGAATAAAGATCTGACCTTTGGAGATAAATTTTTGAAAGCAGGTAAGTACAGCCTTTGGACAATGCCCGGAGAACAGACCTGGACGATCTTATTCAACTCAGAATCGGGTCAATGGGGCGTAGGATTCAATGGAGAGGCCAATCGGAATCCTGCCAGGGATGTGGTTTCAGTAGAGGTTCCTTCCGTGGCCATCGATAAGGAATTTGAACAATTCACGATTGCTGTTGAAAAGATGGGCGAAGAACATGAATTGACTTTTATCTGGGACAAGACGTTAGTGTCTGTGCCTTTTTCAAATCAATAGGTGAGGGTGAAATTTTTTGGAATTTCTAGCCAAAAACTTTTATTGATTCTAATCGAGTGGTGGTACTTTTGATAACTCAATGTAATTGCATTTAAATGATACAGGTAATTCCTTCCATCGCTATCAGAAATGGGAAAGTTGTAAAAATGAGGAAGGGCGATCCGTCCAGTGAAAAATCCTATAATGAAAACCCATTGGACCTGGCAAAGCGATTTGAATCTCATGGAATAGAAGTGGTTCACCTGGTGGATTTGGACGGAGCCGAGCGGGGAAGTCCAAAGAATTATCACGTGCTGGAAACCATCTCTGGTCATACTGAATTGAAGATTGATTTCACAGGGGGCATTTGCACCGATGGCGACATTGGCAAAGCCTATGAATTTGGTGCCGATTATATTACCGCTTCCAGTATTGCCGTAACCAATCCGGAATTATTTGCTTCCTGGATAATTTCTTACGGTAGGGAAAAAATGACGTTAGGTGCAGATGTTACTGATATTGTATCAAAAAAGATTTCCTTTCGTGGCTGGCAGAAAAATTCAGAAATCACATTATTTGACCACCTCCAATATTTCTACGATCGGGGTTTGAAATATGTAAAGTCTACGGACGTATCGCGCGATGGCGTACTCGAAGGCCCAGCTTTTTCATTCTATCAGGAAATTGTTGACCAATTCAAAGACCTTAAAGTGCTTGCCAGCGGAGGCGTGCGAGGCGTAGATGACATTAAAAAATTGAATGACATGGGAGTCTTTGCGGTCATCTTTGGCAAGGCATACTATGAAGGTATTCTCAAGCTGAAAGACCTCGAGCAATTTATCGTGAAGAAAAGTTGATTCTAAAAACCTGGTCTTTCAGGTTTTTTTATTAACCACGTTGAGTCAATTTATATTTAGCATAAACGTAATGTCCAGGTCACTTTCTCCATCCAGTGAGGTCGAAGCAGATGACTTTATTTCCGGCTGATGCTTTAAAACAACTCTAAATGATTTAGAAGCAAATGAAGTATTTGCTGTGGTCCAGGAAGTAAGAATTCCGATAGGCAATCCTCCTATGTCTTCATCCAAATAATTAATGCTGTCGGATAATGAAGCTGGGTTATCCTTTATATTTCCAGCTCCTGTCGGAGAAGAAAAAGCGCCATCGGCAAAACTAAAAAAGAACTGATGTTCTTGCCCTTCCTGCTTCACCGCTTCGGTGATATTATAATCTTTGTCTCCGGGCAGGTATAATTCATTAATCAGTTCAACGGATAAATCATACTGTGTATTTTTCAAAAGGTTGATTGGACCGTCAACCACAATGTCCTGAACTCCGCCACCATCAGGATCGGTTGCCGTTACTTTAACAATAGAACCTCCACCTGCTGGAGAAAACGTAAGAACTACTTTCGTTATCATCTCAGGAATATTTTCGGGCACTGGATCCTGATTCTTGCAGGCACTCTGAACAAGGAAGATTATCGCTATAAGAGAGTTAGTCAGTACTCTAAGAGGTAATTTCATGGCTCGTTTTGTCATTGGGCAGCAATCAAAAACTGTATTTCAACGCCAGAGAAATATTTCTACCAATGTCATCCGCATAATAGCGCATCCGATTTGAGTATTCGCGATAGGCGGTATTGGTTAAGTTATCTACCAGTATTCGGATATCGAGTTTTGAATTATGAATAGGTCGTGAAATGCCTGCACTAAACGAAGCAAGAAAATAGCCACTCGGGGAATCCACAAAATCAAAGTTACGCGTATCGTTTTCAAACAAATCAATCCCCTGCTCTTTGGCATCAATGATTTCGCGCATGGAAACTACCCGTGGTGCCCGGTTTTGTTTTGAAATATATTTGAATCTGACCTCCACGTAAAGGCTTGACCAGGATTGAATGGACGGAGTGTTATAACGCATCGAAATTTCATAACGACTAGATGGAATAAAAATCAAATAATCATGATTGTTTTCATCGCTGGCCCTTAGCAATGAAATTCTGGAGTTTAATTTTATCTTCCGGGATAGGGAGTAATCCAGGGATAGATCTGCGCCCAGGAAAGATGCATCGGTTTGGGTGTATCGAAAATAGGGAAATACCCCGCGTGTATTTTTCGTTACACCAACTGGCCTCAGGTAGATATAATTGAATATGTAATTCAAATAGCCAGAAATCTCAGCATTCCATTTTCCCTTTTGAAGGCGATAGGTGCTTACCCACTTCAATGCCTGCTCTACATTCAGATCTATCTGACTTGGTTCAATTACCTCATTGGTGACCTTGTCCAATAGCAAACCATATTCAATGGCCGCAGCACTTTGATGTGTTCCCAGACTATAAAGTTCAGATACGCTTGGGGGCCTCCATGAACTCCCCAGGCTGGAGGTGAAGGAAGATATTGAGTTGATCTTCAACGTGCCAGCCAGCGTTCCACTTGCATTATTAAAATTGAGTTTGCTCCGATAGAGTTCATTTCTGAAATCAAAACCTACGATATCGTAATACTTAAGATCGTAACGAGCACCCATCTCCCAATCCCATTTATCTCTTGAAAACTTCTCGATCCAAAAGAGGCCAGCTGAGTAATTCATAAAATTCGGGATAAACGGAATGTTTTGGGTGCCATCAATTTTATTATTGTCTTGCAACATTACATTCATGCCCACAGAGCGGGTGTGCGATTTAGTTTCACTTTTCTCCCATTCAAGATCTACGGTGTGTGTGAAGAGTTTATATCCAAGAGCAGGAACTTGAGCTAATGCTCCCCTTCGCAAATCGAATTCTTTTCGGTTATTTAATTGGAATGCATACTGGATATTAAAAAGATTGCTCCCCTTGCGCACGTGACTGGTTACTTTTAGTAAATCGTGCTTTACTTCCTGACGAGGCTCATTGATTTTATAGGTAAATGACTGTGTATCCTGCGGGGGTTCTTGTTCTATTGCAGTGACAAGATCTTCACTACTGCCCACTACCGAGCCTCTCAAAATTCCAATGGTTGTGTTAAAGTGACTGTAGAAAACTTCAAACCCTCTTCCTCCTTTGTGATAACCTGTAGAGGCAGAATAGTTCAATTCCTGAAATCCCGTATTGGAGAGATTATAATCTGGCGTATGAAGATCGCCCGACTTTTTTGCAGTGCCCTGGATGCGCCAACCCCACCCTTCGTGTTTGGATATTCCTCCTTCCAATAGGCCTGATAGTATGCCGGCTCTTCCATTGCTAGACCCAATGATATTTACTTGTCCTCCCAAGGGTTGGTCCGTTGGCAATTCTGCAGGAGAAACGATTACTACTCCCCCCAATGCATCTGTTCCATACTTAATTGCTCCTGCATCTTTTACTACCACCAAATTAGATGCTATGAATGGATCAATTTCTGGGGCATGTTCAGCACCCCATTGTTGTCCTTCCTGGCGTACTCCATTATTGAGAATTAAGACTCTTTGGCTATGCACGCCATGTATAACCGGTTTAAAAATGGCTGGGCCAGATTGAATTGTATTAACCCCTGTGATTCCCCGAAGCGACTCACCTAATGATTTTCCTCGCACTTCTTCCAGAGACTTGCCAGACAGAGTTCCATAGTTAGCCGTCTTGTTAACAGGATCACGATGATCAGAAACGACTACCTCCGATAGCACTCTGTCTTCCAAAGACATAACCGTCTCTACCTTTTCTGACTTCATTAAAGTGAGTTTTATCTGTTGGGTTTGATATCCTAAAAATTTTATTTCGAAGAGGTAATCGCCCCCACATAAATCGGTAAAGTCAAATGCACCATTTTGGTCAGTCACCTTACCGAGGTTGAGCTCAGTAATGAATATAGTTGCACCGGGCAAAGGTTTTTTTGTTTCGTCAAGCACCTTGCCCGTAACAGATAATTTACAATTGTCTTGACCGGCTGATGAAAGCGAGTGCAGCAGAAGGATAACAGTAAGAATACAAGAGTTTTTCAAAATGCAACGTTGTTGCAAATATATTCTTTTGTAAGTAAATAATTGAGAGATTATACGATCGGATTATTCTTCAACGATATCCGAAATCTTGAATTTTTGAATGATGTAATAAAGGAAGTTGAATGACAGGGCATCATCCTCAGGTTTGGCAGCGGGATTCTTAGATCCATCAACTGACTTTATCCTGCCTGATTTGGGAGCAGCAATTAATTGTTCTTTGTTTTGAGATGGTTTTTCAACGTTGTTGCCGGCCGGTTCAACGAGCAGTGGTCTTTCTTCTTGAAGTTCAGGATGGAAGTTCAAATCTGGTATCTCATTATTTGGAATACCCTCCTGGGCGTTGGCTGAAAAAACAACCAAGCAAACTAGTGTAATGGTACATCCAAGAAAATGAGAAAATTTTACTTTCATTATTTAATCTGGACTTATTAGTTTAACCCTTTACCTTCATAGATAGCTACGCAAAGTAATAATTTTTTAGAAATGATAACATGGAATGACTTTATTAAAATTGACCTTAGAGCGGGTACTATCGTTCGTTCGGCAACGTTTGCGGAGGCCAAAAAACCAGCAATTAAGCTATGGATTGATTTGGGCCCCGATTTAGGAGTAAAAGCATCAAGTGCGCAAATCAATGAACTATACACCCCCGATCAGTTAATTGGAATGCAGGTAATTTGCGTGGTCAACTTCAACCCTAAACGGATTGCAAATTTTACATCTGAAGTTTTGGTGACAGGGTTTCCGGATGAGCACAATAGAATTGTACTTGCCTCGGTAAAAACACCCGTTCCCAATGGCTCCAAACTCTTTTGATGACATGTTTTTGTTTTCCCAACTTGCCACTATCTGTGAAGGAACCTCTCTTCAACTCGCGAAAGAAAGAAATGTTGAAGACCTTATCATTGACAGTCGTAAAGCCATGGCATCCGAACAGGCTTTGTTCTTTGCCATTTCAGGAGAGCGGCATGATGGGCACACCTATATTGCCGAATTATATTCTAAAGGTATCCGCCAGTTTATTGTTGAAAGGCCAATCGTTTTAACCACATTTCCGGAGGCTAATGTTTTGCACGTTGCCTCCTCCATTCATGCGCTACAAAATTTAGCAAGTTCACATCGAAGTAATTTTACTGCTCCTGTAATCGCCATCACGGGAAGTAATGGCAAAACCATTATTAAAGAATGGCTCTATCAATTGCTCTCTCCTGACTACCGGGTAGTAAAAAATCCCGGAAGCTATAATTCGCAGTTGGGTGTTCCTCTTTCGGTTTGGCAAATGCAATCTCATCATGAGTTAGGAATTTTTGAAGCCGGAATTTCCAGACCCGGTGAAATGCAAAACCTTCAAAAAATAATTCAGCCTTCGATTGGAATCTTTACGAATATCGGTACTGCACATGATGAAGGATTCTCCTCATTTGAGCAGAAGATCTCGGAGAAGTTAAGGTTGTTTTCCAACGTTGAAAAATTGATTTACCGTTATGATCATGAACCAATACGCACATCGGTTTTAGCAGCACAAATTCCATCCTTTAGCTGGGGAATGAGTGAAGATGCCGATCTGAATTTCATCTCATCGGGTAATGAATTTATTTTTCAATGGAACGGTAAAAACCAGGCACTACGACTTCCATTTAAAGATCACGCGTCCGTTGAAAACTGCTTGCATTGTGTAGCCCTCCTGTTGAGTTTAGGGTACTCCATACAGACAGTACAAGAGCGAATCAGTTCGTTGAAAACAATACCCATGCGCCTCGAACTAAAGCAGGGCATCAATAACTGCCAGCTCATTGACGATTCTTATAACAACGATCTGGGTGGGTTGCGTATCAGTCTTGATTTTTTATCTGGCATTCAAAAGAAGAAAAAGACTATTATTCTTTCTGATATTTTGCAATCTGGTCTTGGGGATAAAGCACTGATACAAAAAATCAACGAGTTGATTCTCAAAAGTGATGCTACTCGTCTGATTGGCATTGGGCCTACGCTGCTGAAGTTTCAGTCGGTATTGAGAGAACTCCCCATTCAAACACTATTTTATTCAGATACCGAGCAAGCGATCAAGGAAATTGATCGTCATGATTTTCGTGAGGAGGTAATTCTGGTTAAAGGCGCCCGTACTTTTCATTTCGAGAAAATTGTTGCCCTTTTTCAACGCAAGGTGCATGGCACCCGCATGGAAATTGATTTGAATAAAATTGTCAATAATCTTAATTTCTTCAAGTCAAGGCTGCATCCTGGAGTCAAATTAATGGTGATGGTGAAAGCGTTTGCTTATGGAAGCGGGAGCGAAGAAATTGCAACGTTACTCCAATATCATCGGGTGGATTACCTGGGTGTGGCTTATGCCGATGAGGGTGTGGAACTGCGTAAAAACAACATTTCCATGCCCATTATGGTAATGAATGCAACGGAAGAAAGTTTTCAAACTATGGCCGATTACGGGCTGGAGCCAGTTATCTATAGTTTGAAAATGATGCGATCATTCACAGAATTTTTGAAGAAGCAACCCGGCACCGTGCATTTAGAAATAGAAACTGGAATGAAAAGGCTTGGCCTGGAAGCAGAAGAAGTGGGTGAGGTAGTGAATATTTTGAAGGACAATCCGACTATCAAAATCGCGTCTGTATTTTCTCATTTAGCTGGAGCGGATGAATCGGCTCATGATGAATTTTCATCTGCACAAGTGGCACGCTATGAGTCTGCTTATCAGATTATTTCTTCCCACTTGAACATTAAGCCCATTCGACACATTTTAAACTCTCCCGGCATTCTTCGTTTTCATCAATATCAGATGGATATGGTAAGGTTAGGCATTGGATTGTATGGGGTAAATCCTACTTCGGAATCATTCCATCAATTGCAGCCGGCCGCCACATTGAAAACAGTAATCTCGCAATTAAAGAAAGTGAAAGCCGGTGAGTCCATTGGATATGGAAGAAGAGGAAGAGCCGAACATGAAATGACACTGGCCACTATTGCTATTGGATATGCCGATGGCTTCAGCAGAAGTTTCAGCAGGGGAGCAGGAGTTGTTTTAATCAATGGAAAGAAAGCTCCCGTGGTTGGAAATGTTTGTATGGATATGACCATGGTTGATGTTACAGGTATGGAAGTGCAGGAAGGAGACGATGTGATTATTTTTGGTGATGGTCTCTCCATTCAGGAAGCAGCCTTGCGCGCTAACACGATTCCCTATGAAATTCTCACCAACACCAGTGAGCGAGTGAAGCGAATTTTCTTTGCGGAAAGCATGTAATCAATCCAACGAATTGATCGTTATCCAATATCGGTAAGCAACCAATCCTTTTTCAATTTTAGAAAGCCGGGTGATATCCCTTTTACTAAAACGAGGCATGATCACTTTGTTTAATTGAGCAAGAATTTTAAATAGATGCTTTTTATTCATTGGATGAAAGTAACATTAACCACAACCTAAATTTCTTTTCAAATCCCTTTTGGGAAGTCCCGCAAAATCGAATTGATTTTCTTTTTCAGCAATCACCTCGGCCACAAGCTTAGGTGTTTCCTTCTTGGCTCTTATTGCCTTCTTAACTTTCTTTTTCACGACTGAAGATAATCATTGCGTAACTGTTACCCTACTCCTATATTGCGTTGTTTAAAATCAATCTAAATAAGAAAGTGTCAAAGTCCAAAAGCGTAGCGGAGATGATTCCTGGAGAATCGGCCGTTATTTCGGGGTTCACTGACGATGAAATATCGGTAAAATTACTCGAAATGGGCTTTTTGCCAGGCACCGTAGTTCGCTTCAACTTCACTGCACCATTGGGAGACCCGGTTTGCGTAAGTGTCTCTGGCCTGGACCTTTCCTTACGTCTCAACGAAGCATCAACGATCATAATTCTGAATTAATGGCTGAGCAAAGGCTAATTAGGATAGCATTGGCAGGTAAACCAAACTCAGGTAAATCGTCCCTATTCAATCAACTAACTGGCTTGAACCAAAAAATCGGAAATTTCCCTGGGGTAACGGTGGATAAGCGCACTGGCATTTGCAATCTGGATGATAGAACACAAGCCGAGATCATAGATTTACCTGGAATTTATAGTCTATATCCTCGCACATTAGATGAAAAGATTGTTGCCGAAATATTAGCAGATAAAAAGAACCGACATTATCCAGATGCTGTCGTGTTGGTAGCCGATGCCACAAATCTCAAGAACTGTCTTCTTCTGCTTACGCAACTTATTGATTTGAAACTGCCTACCATACTGGCGCTGAACATGATGGATCTGGCGGCAAAATCCGGTCAAAGTATAGACATCCTGGAGCTGAGCGCATCATTGGACGTACCGGTGATCATGATCAACGCCCGGAGTGGGCAAGGAGTTAATGAATTAAAAGATAAGTTGAGAGTAACACTCAAGCCTTCTGCCAAAACAATTTTTCAGCTCGATAATGAAATCAGGAGGGTTGTTAATAAGATAAAGGAACGCTTTCACCTGGCTACTGACTATGAAGCGTACCAGTTCTTGCAGCAGACGGAAAATCTTGTTTTTCTAACGGAGGAGGAACGGAATTACATTCGCGAAGAAGCCAAAGCAAACCATTTCTTTCAACACAAATATCAAGGTGCCGAAACCGTGATGCGTTATGGTTTCATTCAGGATTTATTAAACAAGGTGATTCTCAAAACTTCAGATCCCGAATGGAAGAAATTTTCTTATCGCATTGACAAAGTGCTAACCCACAAAGTATGGGGTTACCTCATCTTCTTCAGCGTCTTATTTCTCATCTTCCAATCTATTTTTGCCTGGGCTCAAATCCCAATGGATTTCATTGACCAGACTTTTACTCAACTAAGTAACATGGTTGACGAAAAATTACCTGATGGCCCTCTCTTCGATTTGATTTCTCAAGGAGTAATACCGGGTATTGGCGGCATCATCATCTTCATCCCTCAGATTGCCATTTTGTTTGCTTGTATCTCGGTGCTGGAAGAAAGTGGTTACATGGCACGGGTAGTTTTTCTGATGGATAAGATCATGAGAAAATTCGGTCTGAGTGGAAAAAGTGTGGTGCCTCTCATTTCAGGGTTAGCGTGTGCCATTCCGGCCATCATGGCCACACGCACAATTGACAACTGGAAGGACCGGCTCATAACAATTTTTGTCACTCCATTTATGAGTTGCTCAGCTCGATTGCCGGTATTTACCATTCTCGTAGCGTTGATTATACCGGAAGACAAAATTTTTGGGTTCTTCAATTTTCAAGGCCTGGTGTTAATGGCTCTTTATATTCTTGGGTTTTTGGCCGCCCTGTTTTCTGCCATGGCTTTAAAATTCTTGATCAAAACAAAAGAAAGGAGTTACATGATTATGGAACTACCTACTTATCGCAAACCCAGATGGGCAAACGTTGGGTACACCATTCTGGAAAAGACCAAAGCGTTTGTATTTGAAGCCGGTAAGATAATTCTTGCCATCTCTATTGTGCTGTGGGTACTCGCCAGTTATGGTCCCGGACAAACGATGAAGGAGGCTGAACAAAAAGTACTTTCGGAACCTTCGTCTCAAAGTATGACCCAACAAGAGATTCAGGATCACATTGCCTCATACAAACTCGAACATTCTTACGCGGGCATCATTGGCAAAACACTTGAACCAGTAATCAAACCGTTGGGTTACGATTGGAAAATTGGCATTGCCCTGCTTACCTCTTTTGCGGCCCGCGAGGTTTTTGTCGGAACCGTTGCAACCATTTATAGTTTGGGAAGTTCAGAAGATCAAGTGACCATAAAAACGCGATTGAAATCTGAAATCAATCCTGAAACAGGGGGCCCCCGTTACACTCCTGCAGTTGGTCTTTCCCTTTTGGTTTTCTACACATTGGCGATGCAATGCATGAGCACACTTGCCATCGTTAAACGGGAAACGAAAGGTTGGAAATGGCCAGCCATACAATTGGCATATATGACTGCACTTGCTTACTTATCTGCATTTCTGGTTTACCAATCACTTGCCTGACGTGCCGCTAAAAAAATAAGGGAGCTGGTCTACTGAATGCCCTTTTATTTCTCGATATTTAGCGGGTAATCATTCACTAATGAATTCCACAAAAAATTATCAGCTTGGTTTGCTTTATCTCACTCACCTATTAATATCCGCTGATGGCGTAATTGATGAAAAGGAATTTACATCCTTGATTAATATAAAAAATAAAGAAAACATCCCCGACCCCGTTTTCAAAGAATTCGAAGATAGCGTCAGAGACAAAAAGGAGAAAGATATCTATAAGACCGGAATTGAATTAATCAGTGAATGCACGGACCTGGAGAAGTTAAATACCTTTGCCCACCTCTATAACATGTCTGAAATAGATGGTACGGTTCACGTTAGAGAAGTGCGTTTATTACTTTACTCCATCAAAGCGGCCGGTATTGAATTCAACGATGTAGTCGCCCACGCAAAAATGCAATCCGGTAAAGCGTGATGAAGATCTTTTTCTTTGCGTTAGGTTGTGTCCTTCTCTCAGGATGCTCCCTGCCGAAGCCTAATAAATTCTCTGATCCCACTCTTGTTACCATTAGCAACTTTCAGGATCGAAGGCAAACAGATAGTTTGATAAATTACCTGTTGCATAAGAACCAGCAATACCGTGCCGAGGCAGCTCTCGCGCTTGCCTCTGTGCAGGATTCCTCTGCCTCATTACAACTTGGATCCATGCTCCTGGAAGATCCCTTTATTTCTGCCCGCGTGAATGCCGCATTTGCTCTCGGCCAGACAGGGGGTAACGCAGCCGTTAATGCACTCATTCCTGCATTAACTGACGCAAGCAGTGAAGTAGTCAGTGAAGTGGTGCAAGGATTAGGCAAAACGGTTACCGCGCGCGATGTTGCGTCCTTACTCAACTTTCAACCGAAGGATTCCATTCAGGAGCACGGTCTTGCCTGGGGATTTTATTTCGCAGGACTTCGAGGGCTTTCTGACTCCATCATGGTTAGCCGTACTACTGATTTTCTTTCATCCAGACACAGCACTTCCGTGCGATTGGGGGCAGCCCATTTTTTTAATCGCGCTATTAACCAGAAAGAAATTCCTACTCAGCAACTTATTCAATCAGCTACTGAAGATAAAAATTCCTTTGTGCGAATGGCTTCAACATTGGCGCTTCGCAAAGTCAATACAGAAGAACATATTCCAGCGATCAAACAAATTCTCACGTCAGAAAGTGATGATCGGGTAAGAATAAATGCAGTTCGTGTTGCCGCTGCCAAAACAACAGTTGAACGAGATAAATTAGTGCTACTTGCCCTTAACGATGAACATATGCAGGTAGCGATTGCAGCAGCCGAAGGTGTCCAAGCTGATTTCAAAAAGAGAGAGGAATTACTCGCGCTGGCGCGCACCACAAAAAACTTTCGGGTTCAGGCCACCCTGTATAAAATTCTCTTGGTTCAATCCCCAAAACTTGCACAGGAAATTCAGGATGTATATTCGAAGTCTTCGAATGACTATCATAAGGCAAATTTGCTTACGGCTCTCTCATCGGATGTAAATTCTTATCCCTTTCTCGCCAAAGAACTTATCGAATCAAAAATTCCGGTTATCAAAACTTCGGCAGCACAAGCACTGGCAACCATTAGCAAGAAGAGTCAATTTACGCCCGAATTAAAGTTTGCTTTTTCTGAAATTTATAAGAACGCAATCAAAGACGGAGACACCGGAGTTATCAGCATCATCGCTTCAACGCTCGCTGACTCAACATTAAACTACAAGGCAGTTATTACTGAATACTCCTTTCTTAAGGATGTAAAAAGTAAGTTGACGAAACCAGGAGATTTAGAAACTATTCAATCCCTGGATGAGGCCCTCGCTTATTTTGAGGGAAGAAAAAAGCCGGATTTTCCTAAAACAGAATTCAATCATCCCATCAATTGGAAACTTGTCAAGGAAATTTCAACAGATCAACGCGTTAACATCGTAACCGACCAAGGTGTGATCACACTTTTATTATTTGTTGAAGAAGTGCCAGGCTCAGTGGCCAATTTTGTTGAGCTAGTGAATCAAAAATACTTTGATGGAAAATTTGTTCACCGGGTTGTTCCAAACTTTGTGATGCAAGCCGGTTGTAACCGTGGCGATGGATTTGGTGGTGAAGGCTACTCCATCCGCTCTGAGTTTTCACTCAGAAGATACGAGGAGGGCTCAGTGGGAATGGCCTCATCGGGAAAAGATACAGAAGGAACACAATGGTTCATTACCCATTCTCCAACACCCCACCTGGATGGGCATTATACTATTTTTGCGAAAGTGATTGAAGGAATGGAGGTAATTCGAAAAATTGAGGTAGGAGATAAAATTAATGATGTTCTTCTGGCTGATAATTAATTACTTTGAATATCATGACGCAGGCATTTTATCAAAACTTTAAAATCGGAATTGTTGGAGGAGGTCAGCTGGGCCGTATGCTCATTCAATCGGGAATTGATTTAAATATTAATTTTTCCGTGCTTGATCCAGATCCTCAGGCACCATGCCATCAGTTGGCTCCCTTTACCTGTGGCAAACTCACCGACTATCAAACGGTTTGGAATTTTGGGCAGGACTGTGATTTGATCACTATCGAGATTGAGAATGTGAACACTAAAGCGCTGGCTGATCTTGAAAGAGCGGGAAAAAAAGTCTTTCCCCAACCTGCCATTATTGAACTCATTCAGGATAAGCGAAAGCAAAAGCAGTTTTTCATAGATCATAATATTCCAACCGCAGATTTCATTCTGGTAGAGGGTAAGTCAGAGGTGCTGCAACAAGAATCTTATTTACCCGCAGTAAATAAACTGGGTAGGGAAGGGTATGATGGACGTGGTGTGCAACTTCTCAGAACAAAAGAAGATCTTTTAAAAGCATTTGATGCTCCTGGGTTGCTTGAGAAATTAATTGATTTTGAAAAAGAAATTTCGGTGATCGTGTCTCGCAATGAAGCCGGGGAGATAGCAGCTTTCCCTCCTGTAGAAATGGTGTTTCATCCGGAAGCAAATCTCGTTGAGTATCTTTTCTCGCCCGCTCAATTGAGTGAAGGAGTTTCAAATCAAGCAGTTGAGATAGCAGAACATGTCATCCGTTCCCTTGGATTAGTGGGCCTGCTGGCTGTTGAGATGTTTGTTACCCCAGATGGTCAGGTACTCGTGAATGAAGTGGCACCTCGCCCTCATAATAGTGGTCATCAATCCATTGAAGCAAATGTAACTTCACAATATGAACAGCACTTGCGGGCGATTCTTGGATTACCGCCCGGTGACACCCGTTGCACTTCTCCCAGTGCCATGGTAAATCTGTTGGGTGAAGAAGGCTATGCCGGTCTCGCACGATATGAAGGGCTTAGTGAAGTATTGTCGTTGCCCGGAGTACACGTTCATCTGTATGGAAAAAAACAAACGAAACCATTTCGTAAAATGGGTCATGTAACACTCGTTGACGCAGATCTGGAAAGTTTGAAAAAGAAAGCCAATTTTGTAAAGCAAACCTTGAAAGTAAAAGCATGAGCAAACCAGTAATCGGAATTATTATGGGTAGCCAGTCTGATCTTAAAGTGATGAGAGAAGCGGCCGAGTTTCTGGAGGAATTAAAAATACCTTTCGAACTTACTGTTGTGTCGGCTCATCGCACACCTCAACGCATGGTTGATTATGCTTCTTCTGCCCGCATGCGAGGTCTTAAAGTAATTATTGCCGGTGCTGGAGGTGCAGCTCATCTACCCGGCATGATTGCCTCTCTAACTTCTCTTCCTGTAATTGGGGTGCCCATCAAGTCTTCCAATTCAATTGATGGCTGGGATTCGGTGCTTTCCATTCTTCAAATGCCCAGCGGAGTGCCAGTTGCTACCGTAGCTTTAAATGGCGCTAAAAACGCAGGAATTTTGGCTGCACAAATATTGGGAACAGAAAATAAACCTATTGCAAAAAAGCTGGATGCCTTTAAAATAAGCCTTCGAAAGAAAGTTGAGGATTCTTTTAAGGCGATTGAAAGAAAGGGATGGCAACACAGCCAGTAATCGTTATAATGCATCATAAAAAACGTAAATTTCATACTGGATAATTATTACCATATATGAATCCTGGCGAAAAGGGCTGGCTTAAGGAGTATCTTGAATTTCGAAAAGATATTTTAAAGGATCTTAACGAAAACGTAAAACAATCGGCACATCCCGAGCATTCGCTGTATCGCGTCATTCAACCCACCGGGCTCATGTATGGCCAGCCCGTAAACAAGATAGATTTTCCTGATTCAGAAGAATGGGACGAGCAAGACAGAATAAAAATATTATTGGCGGAAAGCCTCATCAGTAGTTCGCTGTTATTTCATGAAAAGCCGATCAAGAATCCGGATGAACTTAGTCAGGTCATTTTAAAAAGTCTGGAAAAAATCGGAAACTTTTATAATACCATCTTCCCCGAGTTAGCCACGCCCACAAAGACGCTATTCGGAAAAAAGAAATCACCGCTGGAGTTGGCGGAAAAAATTCTGGACAAACGAATCGAACGTTCAGGAGAATTCAGCAAGAATTTCTGGACACTATTTTTTCACAATAGTCTCTTCTTTCTGGACATTTTTATTTTCGGACAATGGATTCACACCAATGCAGATCGGATCGTTTCAGACTTTTTCAAATTTGAGAGTGAGGAGCTTCGGTTTTCAGTAGTGAAGGTTATCGCCTGCGCTGCTCATGCTAATGCTAACGTGGAATATGAAGAACGAAGACTGATGGATTTCTTTTTGCAAAGCACAGATCTCTCACCCGAAAAAAAGAAAGAAGCAAAAGCGTTATTCAACGAGGGAATTTCGATTGAAGAAATCAATCTGCCCACGAATAACTCCTGGATACTCAAGAAATACTTTATTGAAATTGCCATTCTCACCATTTGGGCAGATAAGCGCGTAGAAGATTCAGAAATGGAATTCCTGAAGAAGTTGAGCCATCATCTTGGGTTTAGTGAAGATGATCTGGAAAACAGCTTAATGGCCATTGAAGGTTTTGTGTTGGAACATTGGGAGCAATTAACTTCACTACAGAACAAGCAGGATTATCGGGAAGTAAGTGAGCGATTTATTTCTCGCATGAATAAAGTAGCCAGTGTTCACAAAAACAGGCTGCTTAAAGAGGCTCATGAAAGTAAAGACCTGATGACGCTGCTTGCACGAGCAAAATCACATGAACTGACGGAGCAGGAAAAGTTGCAAATGCAGGACATGTTGATTGGAATATTAAAGTCGATACCTACTTTTGTAATTATTGCCTTGCCGCAGCGATTTCTCACACTGCCCATGTTGCTGAAAATCCTACCACAGAATTTCTTTTCAGAAGTAGACAAATAACTCACGAAAGTTCGTCTGATTCTTTTTCCTTTTTTGGAATTAAGATGGAGAAGATAATTGACAAGGTTAAGGTAATGATGATGATGATGAAGGAAAGTGTTGGAGGCATATCGGTTAGTGTGTCCGGAAGCACATCAGACCCCTTACCAATCTCCAATAACATTTTAGCTCCTATAAAGAATAAGATCACGGAAAGTCCTTTCTGTAATAAATAAAACTTATCAATAATGCCCGATAGTAAAAAGAACATGGCGCGAAGCCCCATCACGGCAAAAATATTGGAAGTGTAAATAATGAATTCATTCGTGGTGATTGCAAAAGCTGCCGGAATGGAGTCAACAGCAAAAATGAGGTCGGTTGTTTCAATCAAAACAATGACCAGAAACAACTGGGTAAACATCAACCTCCCTTCAACTCGGGTGATAAACTTTCCGCCCATCTCATCTTTGGTGATGGGGAGGTACTTGCGACAAAACTTCAGAATTGGATTTTTCTCTGGGTCTATCTTTTCATCACCATCATCAAAATAAATTTTAATTCCGGAGTAAATCAGAAAGACACCGAACACATAAAGAATCCAATGCAAATGATGGATTAAGATAGCACCAACAAAAATGAAGATACCCCTGAAAAATACGGCCCCTAAAATTCCCCAGAACAACACTTTGTGGAAATACTGCTCCTTAACTTTAAAGAACTTGAGAATAAGCAGGATCACAAAAATATTATCGACTGAAAGGGCATATTCGGTCAGGTAGGCTGAGAAATACTCCACCGATGCATCCAACCCAGAAACACTGATCAACTTACCATCCTCTTCAACTTCAAAGGGACCCATTCTATAAACCAGGTACCCAAAAATAGTACTGACTATCACCCAAAAAATAGACTGGTAAAGAGCTGATTTGGTAGAAATTTTATGGGCCGACTTATTGAAAATGCCCAAATCAAGAAGAAGGAAAACTGAGATTACCGTTGCAAATACGCTGTAAAGAAAGGTTTCGTCATCGAGCTCGAAATTAAACAGCGTAAATAAAAGCATTACTCTTTCTCAGGTTTAATCAAAAAAGAAGTGATCATTGAGCAAAATGTCGCAAATCAACTTACTACAAGGGGTAAATCTACAATTAAATTTCTTTTAAAAAACCGATGAGATAATAATAAAACCAGCCTGATAAACTAGGGGTTACAGGCACATGTTGCAGGTTCCCTGGATCAATAAATTAATCTCTCCTGCCACATACCCTTTTGGTAAATTCACACCCGGAATAGTTACTTCCTCTAAGCAACTGGTGCGCCCGCACTTTACGCATTTGAAGTGAACATGCTCATGATGGTGCCCGTGCGTTGAACATAATTCGCTGCAAAGCGCATATTTTAAACTGCCCTCATCATCAAGCACTTTGTGGATTACCCCCTTATCAAGAAAAGTCTTAAGGGTGCGATAGACGGTAACACGATCAAATGATTCGGCTATTTCCCGTTCAATATCGGAGTAAGACAAGGCGAATGAATTTCTAAGGAAAAGACGCAAAATGGCCGACCTGCTAATAGTGGTTCTAAGATCATAATCCTTCAGAATATGGCCTTCGGGTTTCTGCATGATTAATGTATTTCTATCTGAAGCTTTAGCAAGTTACTATAAATACCATTATCCATTGTGGCAAGATGCGAATGAGAACCCGCTTCGGCAATCGAGCCGTCTTTGATTACAAAAATCTTATCCACTTTGCGAATGGTGCTCAGACGATGTGCGATCACTAAAGTAGTTCTGTTTTCCATTAATTTTTCCAGTGCCTCCTGCACCAATAGTTCGGATTTAGCATCGAGCGAACTGGTCGCTTCATCCAATACTAATATGGCTGGGTCTTTTAGAATGGCCCGCGCAATTGCAATGCGCTGTCTTTGTCCACCGGAAAGTTTCACGCCCCGATCGCCAACGATCGTATCCAGTTTATCGGGGAAGCTTTCAATAAATTCCCATGCATTTGCCTTTCGCGCTGCATCAATAATCTCATCTTCAGAGGCTCCGGTTTTTCCATACGCGATGTTTTCACGAATGGTACCACCAAATAATATCACCTCCTGTGGAACAATGCCTATGTTGCTGCGATAATCCGAAAGATTATACGCTGTTGAATCGAGGTCATCTACTTTTATTTCTCCCTGAGAGGGGGAATAAAAACGCATCAACATATTGATAATGGTAGACTTCCCTGAACCACTTGGACCAACTAATGCAACCTTGTCACCGGGCTGGATGGAAAATGAAATTCCCTTCAGTACCGTAACATCACTACGTGTTGGATATGAAAACTGAACATGGTCAAATTCAATTTTACCTGATAACTTCAGGTTACCGCGGGAAGGAGTTTGTTCATCTTTTTGATCCAATATTTCCAGGATTCTTTCTGAGGCCCCGATCGATCGCTGCAACTGAGAGTAAATATCGCCCAGGCCTGCAATCGACCCTCCGATAAAAGTGGTGTACAAAACAAATGAGAAAAGATCTCCAACAGAAACTTCACCCGCCTGAACCAGGTAAGCACCATACCAACTTACCGCTACGATTCCACCAAATAAAGCAACGATTGTAAAAGAGATAAAAACACCTCTGTACTTGGATGCATGAATGGCGGTGTTCACCACGTCATTTAATGACTTTTTATAACGCAACACTTCAAATACCTCGTTGGTAAACGACTTGACCACGGCTATGGAGTGAAGGGTTTCTTCCACAATGACGTTGGAAGATGCCAGTTGATCCTGAGTCTTCTTTGAAAGCTTGCGAATAAACTTTCCAAAAAATAAAGCTGCTACGATGAGCACCGGAAAGGTGAGCAGCATAAAAATAGTAAGGTGCGGGAAGAGAATAAAAATCATCGGCACACCAATGATCAATACCAGCAATTGGCGTAGCAACTCTGCCAGGGTAAATGTGAAAGTGTCTTGCAATGTGCTTACATCCGAAGTGATGCGACTGATTAATTCACCCACCCTGCGCTGATCAAAAAATGGAATAGGCAACCAAATAATTTTTGAATAGATATGCTGTCGCAGGTCTGCCAGTGTGCGCTCGCTTACGGTGGTAAACGTATACACCCGTAGAAAAGAAAAGACACCTTGCACCAACAATATTCCGATGAGTGTTACTCCAATCTGATTGATGGTGGTAAGAAAAAATACAGATTTCCCCTGTGCTACATCCAGCAATTTTCCAGCAAAATAAGGGAATGAAAGCAACGTTCCGCTGGATAGACCTAATGCGATTAGTCCAACCATAAAAGTCCAACGATAGGGAAGAACAAATCGAAAAATACCGATCAGTTTTTCAATGCCTGATCTATTCAGGGGTCGTTTTTCGCCTTCCTCTAAAGTTGTACGCTTAGCCATAGTTAATTAACAGATGAAAATAAAAACAGATTAGTGCTTGCCAGGTGAAAAAGAAACATCCACCGAAAAATTGACAGTATCACTCAAAATCATTTTTTGTGAACCACTTACTTGATACCCACTTAACAGGAAAACTCCGCTACTATCATCAAACACTAACGTCAGGTTGCGCCTGGTGTCATACAATGAATTTTCTTCCTGAAAAATGGACTCAATCTTTTTAATCTCCCGAGGTGAAGTCTGGTAATAAAATTTCACATAAGGTACAGGCGATGGAGCTGTCGCTGTATAAGTACGGATGAACAGATTACTTTTTGTATCCTTCTCTCCATCTTTGACTTCATATGATTTTCGGTAGAGCGGTTTATTAATCAAATCGAGTTGCCGAAACACGTCCAACTCATTGGCGAGCTTACTGCTATCCGGAACAAACGAAGAATTGTCTTGCTTTCCATTGATCTTGGAATTCTTGATGATAGCAGATTTTGCTTTAGCCAACTCAATGACCTGTACATTGATCAAACTATCAAAATCAAAATAGGCTTTGTCATATTTCTGACTCGTTCGATCACAGGCCATGAGAAGAAATGCACAACTCCCAATAAGAAAAATAAATCTCTTCATTTACTTATCGAGCAATACGTTTCCGGTCATCTCCTTTGGAATAGGCACACCCATCAGCGTGAGAATAGTTGGAGCCAGGTCACCAAGTTTGCCATCTTTTAAGTTCCCGTGATAGTTATCGTCAACCAATATGCAAGGAACCAGGTTCGTGGTATGAGCTGTATTCGGGCTGCCGTCTTCATTAATCATCATGTCGGCATTGCCATGATCAGCAATGATAATAACGGAATACCCATTTTTTCTGGCTACCTCTGTTACTGCTTCATTGCACTTATCAACGGTTTCACATGCTTTCACCGCGGCTTCAAACACACCGGTGTGGCCTACCATATCAGGGTTGGCAAAATTCAAACAAATGAAGTCGACTTCACGCTTCTCCAGTTCAGGAATGATTTTGTCTTTGATGTCATTCGCGCTCATTTCCGGTTTGAGATCATAGGTTGCCACCTTTGGTGAGGGGCAAATTAGTCTTGATTCGCCCGGAAAGACTTCTTCGCGACCACCAGAAAAGAAAAATGTAACGTGCGGATACTTTTCTGTTTCCGCAATTCGGATTTGCTTCTTTCCTGCCTTGGATACAATCTCACCCAATGTATTTGCCAGGTTATCTTTATCGAAGATCACCTTCACTCCAACAAATGAATCATCGTAGTTTGTAAGCGTTACATAATAAAGGTTGAGCTTATACATGTTTTGCTCGTGAAAATCCTGCTGGGTGAGCGCCATGGTAATTTCTCTTCCTCGATCGGTGCGGAAATTAAAGCACAACACCACATCTCCATCTTTTATTGTTGCAAGAGGTTGACTATTTGCATCAACTGCCACAATAGGTTTGATGAATTCATCGGTTACCCCAGCCTCATATGATTTTTCTACGGCCTTAAGAATATCCTTTGTCTTCTCTCCAGTGCCATGCACCAATAGATCATAAGTGAGTTTCACACGCTCCCACCGCTTATCGCGATCCATAGCATAATAGCGTCCCACCACACTGGCAATTTGACCAGTGGTTTTTGAGATATGATTTTTAAGATCGGTTAAATACCCAATGCCTCCCTTCGGGTCTGTATCGCGTCCATCCGTAAAGGCATGGATAAAAACATTTTTAAGACCCTGGTTAGCGGCAATTGTGCAAAGCCCCTTCAAATGATCAGTGTGTGAATGAACCCCACCGTCAGAGACTAAACCAATCAAATGAACCGCCTTATTATTTTGCTTTGCATAAGTAAGAGCTTCCACCAGAACGGGATTGGTATCCAATTCCTTTTCCTCTACCGCCTTGTTCACGCGTACCAAATCCTGATAAACCACCCGGCCAGCTCCAATGTTCATGTGGCCAACCTCAGAGTTACCCATCTGTCCAGCGGGCAATCCAACGGCTAAACCTGAAGCTTCTAACTTACTGTTAGGATATTTCTTGTATAAAGAATTGATATAGGGAGTTTGTGCGTTGTCAATGGCCGAAACTTTCAGGTTTTTAGCAATGCCCCAGCCATCCAAAATCATCAATAACACTTTCTTATTCATAGTATTTGTGTAATCAAAATTTGAGAGGCCAAATATAGAGTTGATTTATGGTATTTTGGCCTTCTTTTAGGAGTTCTATTATTAATAACCGGCCAACAATTGTTAGGATTCAATCAATCATTTTGATTAAATTTTTCAGTCACGCATTAATGGCATAATTTTGGTCTAATCATGAGCGCTATGAAGAGAAAAAATTGGGCAATTACTGTCATCTTTATCCTGGTTTCCCAATTATTATGGGCTCAGGCAGAGATTTTCACTCCCATTCGGGATGCGATAAAGGCAGGAAGCGCCAAAGAAGCAGTGAAATCGTTTAATCAATCAGTGGACATTAACTTGGAGGGTGAAATAAAAACCTACAGTAAAACGCAGTCTGAATTTGTGCTTCGCGACTTCTTCAAGAAACATTCCCCTTCTGATTTTACCATTGTACATACAGGCTCATCGAAAGGTGGCTTACAGTATGCCATTGGAAATATGAAAAGCAACAATGACACATACAATGTACTCATCCGCGTAAAGCAGGCAGGCAATGATTATCTCGTGCACGAAATCAGTTTTGTGAAAGAGTAATGCGGCCGCTCTATCTCACTGACCAGGCAATTCATGAATTTATAAAGAGCGCGCTAGCCGAAGACATTGGTGAAGGTGATCACTCAACGTTAGGTGCAGTGCCTGCCAGTAAAATAAGCAAGGCGCGTTTGCTCATAAAGGATGATGGAATTATTGCCGGGCTCGAAATGGCCGGAGAAATTTTCCGCCAAATTGATCCTGTATTACATATTACCTTTTACAAACAGGATGGTGAGGCAATAAAAAAGGGAGAGGTTGCTTTCGTTGTCGAAGGACCTGCTAGATCTATTTTATCTGCCGAGCGCCTGGTGTTGAATTGCATGCAGCGGATGAGTGGCATAGCCACCTATACTAGTCGCCTCTGCAAATTGATTGATGGAACAAGCGCACGACTCATGGATACCCGAAAAACAACTCCCAATTTTAGGTTATTGGAGAAATGGGCAGTGGCTATTGGTGGAGGAAAAAATCATCGCTTTGCGCTTTATGACATGGTGATGCTGAAAGATAATCACGTAGACATGGCCGGAGGCATTCGGGCCGCCATTGAAAACACAAGAAAGTATCTGAATACGATCAACAAGCGGCTGAAGATTGAAATCGAAACACGTAATCTTGAAGAAGTTGAAGACGTGTTGAATGTAGGTGGCGTTGATATTATCATGCTCGATAACATGAATATAACCGACATGAAAAAAGCGGTGCAGTTGATTGATGGAAAATATAAAACTGAAGCCAGCGGTGGCATCAATGAAACAACACTTCGCTCCGTAGCGGAATGTGGCGTGGATTACATTTCCGTTGGAGCCCTCACTCACTCTGTTAAAAGCCTGGACTTGAGTTTGAAGGTCGAGAAGTAACTGGAGCAGAATTCTTTGATAACAGACTCCCTGCTTTCAGAATCTTTGAATTTATGGCTTTTACATTCCGATTAGAAAATCCGATAAATCCCATTTACTTTTGCCATCCTTAAATTTGAAGTGTAGTTTATGATTGTGAAGACGCGTAATTACCGCCTGGAAAAGAAAGATTACATAAAAATGGCGCTGAAAGCCACCTTAAAGAAGCAATGGTGGGTTAGTTTGATCGTATTGGCTATTTGTACCCTGTATTTTTGGATGCCCAGCATCTGGTGGTTTATAGGGGCTCTTTTGGGAGCAGGCTTATACCTTTTGTTTTGGTGGATTCAATTTTATGGAGTTACACAATTGGATCAAGGCAAAATGCTGTTTGAACGATTTTCTTATGAAATCACCAGCCAGCAGATCATAATGAAACTCAATGCCCGTGAAGGGATGCCCTTGAAGTGGGATCAGATCAAAAGCGCTGAGATTGGAAAAGATTACTTTCTACTTTTTGTAAATAAAGCACAACTTATCCACTTGCCTTTCAAGATTTTCAATACCGACAACGAGCGCAAGTTTTTGACAAGCATTCTGAAGACGAAGGGTCTTATTAAGTAGCTGCAGGAAAGTAGAGTACTTGACACTGGCGAATGAGGTTAAGATATTTGACTTATGCCCAATGAAGATCAGGAACCAAAACCCAGGAAAAGATTTTCTCCTACCGAAGCGCTTGCTAAAATCCAACACTATTGTGCTTATCAGGAACGATCGCACAAGGAAGTAAAAACCAAACTCTACAGTTACGGGCTATATGGAAGCCAGGTGGATGAGATCATGTCTCAACTCATCACCGATGGATTTCTTAATGAAGAGCGCTTTGCCAAGGCCTTTGCGGGCGGTAAGTTTCGCATGAAGAAATGGGGCAAGCTGAAAATCAAAAATGAATTGGAGTTTTTAGGGCTTACAAAAAACTGCATTCAGCGTGGGCTGAAGGAAATTGAAGCAGCCGATTATTCCAAAACATTAAAAGCGCTGATCAAAAAGAAATCAGCTGAGGTAAAGGAAGAAAATCTTTTTAAAAAACGTGACAAGATAGCCCGGTTCGCCATCGGCAAAGGGTATGAACCCGATATGGTGTGGGAATACGTTCGGGATTTAATGAGTGATTAAATCTCTTTTGTATCCCCCGCGACAAAACGATCGATTTGTAAAACCGAATATTGAGCCCTTTACGTTCATATTGACTATGAAAAGAAATCTAACGATTCTACTCTTGCTCTTCAACTCCATGTTGTGGGCACAAAATGATGAGGTACGGATTAAACACTTGAATCTTAAGAAACAAGTAGCCATTGAAGGATATGATCCGATAAGTTATTTCACCAACCATCCCGTTGAGGGAAAAACAGAAATAAAATTCTCCTATAAAGGAGCGACTTACTTGTTTGCCAGTCAGCAGAATCTGGTCAAGTTCAAAGCAAGCCCTGAAAAGTTCGAACCCGCCTATGGTGGATGGTGCGCTTATGCCATGGGCGAAACGGGTGAAAAAGTAAAAGTCGATCCTGAAACATTTAAGATCGTTGACGGCAGACTCTACCTGTTCTACAACTTTTGGGGTAACAATACTTTGGTTGATTGGAACAAAAATGAGATACGGCTAAAAATAAAAGCCGAACAGAACTGGAAGAAAATTGTTCAATGATACCTAACCCTTTTTCTTACGTAAAAGGAAAAGTATTTCAATTAATTTTGCGCACTTTAATAATCAACGATGATGCTTACGCAGGCGGCAAATAACATACTCCATCAATTGGCGGGAGTAGTAGAACAAATCACCGAAGAGGATTTTCGCAGGCCCTCCGATGCCTTACATGCTACCATTGGCCAGCACTTAAGGCATACGCTTGAATTCTTCATCTGTCTTGAACAAGGATATGCCCAAGGTGTAGTCAATTATGACAATCGTGTTCATAATAAGGCGATGGAGAACGATAAGTTTATTGCCTTACATACAATCCGTGAGATACAAGAATTCGTCAATGCCAGCAAGGGAGATATGCCACTGAAACTGGAGGCGGGATATATGCCTGACAGTGAAGAAAGTGTGTCCATCAACAGCAACTACCTTCGCGAATTGGTTTATAATATTGAACATGCCGTGCACCACATGGCTATCATGAAAATCGGAATCATGGAAATAGCTGACTATATAAAATTACCTGCTGATTTCGGGATTGCTGTTTCTACCGTCCGCTATAAAGGGGCCGTAATGGCAGCGCAGTAATTCATATTTTTGCGCCATCCTTAAACTGCTGTGCAAAAATTCTTAAGAAGCAATTTCCTGATCAAACTCACCTCGTGGGAATACTGGCCGTTTGGAATCATCCAGATACCATTATTTTTTATGTGGATTTGGTATGCGATAAAGGAGAGGTCACTGCTTTATTTCTCAGCCTCAAATCCATCCATCCTTACGGGTGGCATGATGGGCGAATCCAAGCACGATGTTCTCAAGCTTGTACCGGGTTCATTAAAACCTAAAACCATTCTTATCAAACTACCTGCTTCCGTAACCCATGTTACAGAAGTTATCCATAATGCTGGTCTATCTTTGCCCGTGATCTTCAAACCTGACCTGGGCGAACGCGGTTGGATGGTGAAGAGGATAGAAGGAGAACGGGATATTGAAGATTATCTGGGTGAAATTAAAATAGATTTTCTCATTCAGGAGTTAGTGGATTTACCCCTCGAATTTGGTGTGTATTATACCCGGTTTCCTTCTCAGCAAAATGGGTTTGTTAATTCGATTACTGGTAAGGAATTTCTTTATATAACAGGTGATGGAGTGAAAAGGATGAAAGATTTGATACTCGAAAAGGACAGGGCCAAAATTCAGTGGAGCACTCTTAGTATTAGGTATGCGGATCGTTTGGCAGAAATTATTCCGGCAGGGAAAAAGTTGGAATTGGTTTCCATTGGCAATCATTGTTTGGGTACCACTTTCTTAAACTGCAATCATTTGATCAGCGATAAGCTCAACTCTTCTTTTGATGAAATCAGCAAAAAAATCAATGGTTTTTATTTTGGTCGATATGATTTGCGATGTGCTACACTTCAGGATTTAGAGAATGGAAATATAAAAATCATGGAGCTCAATGGTTGTGGAGCAGAGCCCTCCCATATATATCATCCTGGTTCATCTATAATTGCGGCTACCAAGGCGTTGATCCTGCATTGGCGAAACCTGTATCGGGTGAGCAAAGAAAATCATGAACGAGGAGTTGCATACCTTTCATTTCAGGAGGGCAGGCGAATATATAAACGGGTAAAGAAATACATGGCCCCAGGCGTATGATCATTCAGGTATTTTTAGTGGGTGCAATTTTAAGTTTTATCGGTTCGATCCCCCCTGGCACACTCAACCTTTCGGTGCTGCAGCTTGGAATGGAACATAAGATCAAGACGGCTCTGCGCTTTGCTCTAGCCGTTGCTATTATCGAATATCCGTATGCATGGATTGCCGTGGTGTTTGAAGATTGGGTTACTTCATCGCCCATGATTGTCGATAACTTCCAATTAATAACAGCTATCGTAATGACTGTGATCGGTGGCTTTTCAGTTTGGTCGGCCCGCAAGCCCAGTGAGTTTTCAGTGAAGTTTAATGAAAGCGGCTTCCGCAGGGGAATTGTTCTGAGCATTCTCAACCCAATGGCTATTCCATTCTGGGTAGGTGTAACGGCTTATCTGAAAGCACAAAGTTGGATTGACTTATCCTCGCAGTGGTTAGTACACAGCTACGTGTTTGGCACTTCGGTGGGGGTGATGATTCTGCTAACCATCTTTACTTTTCTGGCTAAGCGACTCGCCTCCTACGTAAAAGACAACCAACTTGTAAAACTGATACCTGGCTTCACACTGTTTGCGTTGGGGTTGTATGCATTCGCAAAGTACCTGCTTTGAAAGCGGCCCTTCCGGGAAACACGGACAGCATCCAGCCTGTCGACTGGCTTGAGAAGTCTCTTGAAAAAAGAGATTAAATTTTTTTATATCTCCAACAATCCACCAGATGATCATTTACCAAACCACATGCCTGCATATGTGCATAAATGACGGTAGTGCCAACAAACTTAAAACCCCGCTTGATCAGATCTTTACTGAGAGCATCTGATTCTTTTGTCGTGGATGGAACTTGCTTCAAGGTCTTCCACTTGTTCACGATGGGCTTATGATTGACAAAACTCCAGATGTATTTATCAAACGTGCCAAATTCTTTCTGGACTTCAAGAAAACGCCTGGCGTTAGTTACTGCCGCATTCACTTTCAGTTTATTCCGGATAATGGATGGGTCTAGTAAAATTTTTCCAATTCGCTTTTCCGTAAAGCGAGCGACCTTAACAGGATCAAAATCTGCAAAGTTCTTTCGGTAGCCCTCCCGCTTTTTAAGAATAGTGGACCAACTAAGCCCGGCCTGCGCTCCTTCCAGAATAAGAAATTCAAAATGCAACTGATCATCATGAACGGGCACTCCCCATTCATTGTCGTGGTACTGAATGTACTGTTCAAACTTCAAACACCAGGGGCAACGAAACACTTCTGACATAGAGCAAAGTTTAACCGAAGTTATAGGTTTCTGATAAGTTTAACACAATGTTCAGAACGAGATCCTGGGCACAAAGGCGCATTACCTCACCATCCACTCATATACCTGATAATACTCTCCGTTCATTCCTAGTTTCTCATATACCTTTTGTGCGTCCATATTGCTCTTATCGACATACAGGCGAATGCCGCGGTATTCTGATTCAGGGGTGACCATACTCTGAATATGCTCATATAATTTTTTAAAAACCCCTTTAATGCGATGCGATGATCTGATATACACCGACTGTATCCATAGCACAGTTCCGCAGCGCCACTCGCTCCATTCAAAGGTAACCATCAGGCATCCCACCACCTCTCCATCATCTTCGGCTACATAGTATTTTCCTTTGGAGGGATCTTCCAACAAACGCTTCAACCCATTGTTTAGAACCGTGGGGTCTAGTCTCACATTCTCCGTTTCCATAGCCATCTTTTGCTGAAAGTCGACAATTAATGTTGAATCATCCAATCGAGCTTCGCGCACTGTTATCATTTCATTTTATATTTCTCTAAAAATAAAAACTAAAAGTCATAAACATAAAAACACTGCTCTAGAGATTTTGCCTGTTGACTCGGGCCAAGCGATATATAAAATATTTACCCTCAGGGAAATTTCAATTATTTCAGGTCGCTAAATGCTTTATATTTGGAAGGATTTTTCTTTTAAAATATCAAGCTTATAGAACGTGACACGTTTTGTGCTACTCATTACAGTGCGAGTCGTTTTAGGGTAACCTTGAAAGAAAGATTTGAAATTCAATTTTTGTTTCATGGAATCTTCTAAGATTGATATATGCGTTGTTGATGATCATCACATCTTCCGCAAAGCAGTTTGCCAATTGGTGAAGACCTTCCCGCGCATAGGAGAAGTTAGTGATGCCGAGAACGGACTAAAATGCCTGGAATCAGTAGCCAAAAAGCAACCCCATGTAGTCCTTCTTGATTTAGAAATGCCGGTCATGAACGGGGTGGATTGCGCAGAGCAACTTGTTCTTAAATACCCCGATCTTAAGGTCATCATCCTAACCATGCATGACAACGAGAAGTCCATTCTTCATATGATTGAAATTGGGGTAAACTCCTTCCTGCTAAAAAACAGCGATCCTTCAGAGCTTGAGCGAGCAATAAATGCCGTAGTAGACAGAGATTTTTATCACAACGATTTGCTCGTGTCTGTGCTGCGCAAAAGCATGCGTAACCAACTTAAAGCAAGGCGTCCTGACTTCTCGGCAGCCACCGTATTGACCGAACGCGAACAGGAAGTGCTCAGGTTGATCTGTGAGGATAAGTCAACCAAAGAAATTGCCTCCTTGCTGGGTATAAATGAAAAAACCGTGCATTCACATAAGTTAAATGTGCAAAGCAAACTGGAAGTAAAAACGACCGTTGGGATGGTGCGTGCAGCCTACGAAATGGGCATTATTCGATAGATTTGTTTCTCAAAAGGGTCAATTTTTACCCTTGTTTCAGCAGAATCCACACTATCGCTAAATTTTTTTTTCTGATTTTTCTAAGACTTAATTCCTCACTTTCTAGGAATAATCTTAGAGGGTTTTTTGAAATCGATCAAAAACGCATCTATTGGACGCAAAATCTCATCGAAGAAAGCCCGAGCCTCCTCAAATTAATCACCATCAAAAACCTTAGTCCTCCTAGTTTGCGACCTTCCATGCGACAGTACTTGGTCGTCATGGTTCACAGTTTAGTTTATGAAGGTTCTGGTAGTTCACCGGCAGGCATCAATTGCAGATCACATCAAAGATCAATTGCCACAATGCATAGTCACTTGCGTGACTTGTGGTTGGGTTGGTCTTTCAGAAACGCGCACCAAGCGCTATGATCTGGTGATCAGCAGTTATGTCTTGCCGGTGGTTACCGGTTTTGAAATGGTGCGCGCGCTACGCATGTTTTCCATTAACATTCAAGTGCCTGTTATTATGATTACCGAAGGAAATGAATCACTCGGTTATACCAACCTTGCATACCGGCTTAACGCCTCCATCCTAACGTTGAAAGAAGTGCAGAAAATGAAGTATACCGAGCTGTGGCTTAATTAAAAAAAATGTACGCTGATTTACATTCTCATCCGGCAGCATTCGCTTACGACCAAGTTCGTCTTAAGGATAAAGACGATAAAAACCATCGCCATCCGTGGGCCATACCTCCTAGCAACCCGGATCGCCTATTACGCCCACGCGGGCAAGCCGGATACAGTCAAACCGATCTTGCCAAGTGCCTACGATCGAATACCCGCCTTCTATTCGGATCATTGTCACCTATTGAAAAAGGATTTTTTTCGGGAATGGGGGGCAGTCGCTTTAATAAGCAGTTTATGATAGAACTGCATGATCGATGGCACAATGACGGGGAGAAAGAGACTGGCAGCTGGCTGATTAAGCAATTAAAAAGTCGAAATTCGAATACGCATATTTCCAGTGCCGACATGCTGTTTCTTTGCTCACGCAGCATGAACTTCAAGTCTGATCAGGTAAAGAAATTGCAGAACGGACATTATGATTATTTCGAATCTTTAAAAGACGAATACCAGTTCTTTCTGGAACGATCCGGTCAATACACAACTACGCCTTACGAAATTAAGATTGACACAACGGGCATTGCCCGTACCTGGCGAGGAGCCTACACGCTTGCGGCAAGCAGCAGCGAGATTGATATTAATCCTGATGGAACTGAAATATTTATTGTACCTACATTAGGAGGCATTCATTCTTTGGGGGTAGGCAATCCAGAAGACATCGATCCACGTCCCGGGCATCATCCCGTTGATGTCGATCTGCAAACCCTTAAAAGTCGCATCAGGCAAATCAAGGGTGAAGAAGCACTGGAAAATGGACCACTCAGCCGCTGGCAACATCGTCCATTTTATATCACGTTCGCGCAGCATTTTAATAATACACTTTGTGGTCATGCTAAAAGTTTTACTTCTCCTGCATCGCTTTTATTTGATCAGCGCAAAGGTCTGGACGCTGGCATATTCACTGGGTGCATTGAGGTGTGGCGCGAATTGTTGGGACTCTCAAGGGCACTTGAACCCACTGATTCATCACGTATCCTGATTGATGTGCACCACATGAGTGCTGCCGCACGACTTGCCTACTATAAAAATATCATCGAGCCGCATAATAAAATCTATAGCCAGAATCCCATACCTGTTATTGCCAGTCATGCCGGATATGCCGCCACCGATTACTTGCAAAATCAAATTGACAACTGTAAAAATGGACTAGAGCGGGACGATCATCATCAGAAGGGATTTTTGAGCTGGAGCCTCAACCTGTGCGATGAAGATGTTCTTCAGATCTTTAGTAGCCGGGGAATGCTTGGTCTTACACTCGATTACCATCTGCTGGGTGGTGGTGCTCACGCGTGGCTCGACAGCATACCCTTTGCTCCTTTGGCAAGGAAGCGGGCACTCAACTTAATCAAACACACGCTTCAGCAGTTTGTACGTATTCCATTCGACTATCACATGCCAGAGCCACATAGCATCTGGAATAGAATTGCGCTTGGCAGTGGGTTTGATGGATTTATGCAACCTATGGAACGCTACTCATCGGTGCTTCAGTTTAGCACTTTTGAACATGACCTTGTTACCATCCTCCACGAAATGAAACGAGAGGACGCCATCTGGTTTGGCAGCTATCGCCCTGAAGATCTTGCCCGTATGATTTGCTTTAACAATGCTTATGACTTTGTAAAGAAGCATTACTGATATCAACCTGTCTAACGTTGGTTTAATCGACAGACCCTCCGGATCGAAAGTGAAGGAGGGTTTAGTTTTTTATATGGGCGAAGGAACTTCAACGCTTGACTTACGATAAGCACCATGGAAATCATGTTCAGGTTACCACTGTTGTTAAAGTGTTAGATTAACTGCATAAAAAAAATGTCGAATTATTACTCAATAAATAATTTGTAAATATCTTTATTGCATTACTTTTTTAATCTCATACAACCACTAACCACTACATCATGAGTTTCATCGAATCAGCTATTGATCTGGACCAAACCGAAGTTGCCGAAATCAGGATTGACCCGATCTCCGGTAACCGTTCTCTTTTTTCGAAGAAGAAATTTAAGAAGAACGAAGTCATCATTGAATTCCTGGCAAAGAGTGTAAGATCAACACCAACTTACTTAACGGTGCAGATTGGTGAAGATTTGCATATCGAGCTATTGCCCGAATGCCTTGCCTGTGCTAACCATAGTTGTAACCCAAATTGCTTCTTCGACACCTCGACTATGGAGTTTGTTACCATCAAAGACATTCCTGAAGGGGAGGAGTTTACTTTCTTCTATCCCTCAGCGGAATGGGACATGGACCAACCTTTTCAATGTAATTGTGGAAGCGACCATTGCATCGGCATCATCCAGGGCGCTAAATATCTGACGAGCGATAGTATAAGGAAATATCGCTTCACTGATTTTATCCAGCAAAAATTAAAGTTGGTATAAGTCATCCCTGCGTGGTTCATGGCTTCACAAGCTAAGAAACACAGCATTGTTTCAACAATATCATTGTTTCTGTTTTTCTTTACACAAGATAAATTGGGATTGGAATCTATCTAATTGATTAGGAGGTATACTTAGCTTAGTGTAATGCCATTAATCATGTTCCGAATCATATATATTTTACTCGGTAGCATTTATAGCGTTTCATTTGCTCAAGATAAGTTTCCGCACTCCCAGGCCCATTCGCACAATGATTATGGACATAAGCAACCACTGTGGAATGCCCTCGCCAACGGGTTCATTTCGGTAGAGGCCGATATTCATCTGATGGATGGGAAGTTATTGGTTTCGCATGGGCGACCGCAACATGACGCGTTCACACTTTCACAACTTTACCTTGCTCCTCTTGATAGCTTGTTAACTCGCCATGGTGATAAAATTTATCAAGGCTATCAAGGCACTTTCTACCTGATGATCGATTGTAAAACAGAAGCAGAAAGTACTTTTCGGGCCATTCAAAAAGAAGTAGCCCGTTATCAACGCCTATTATGTAACCCCACGCACTGCCCTGTAAAGATTTTTATTTCTGGCAACCGAGCAATTGATACAATGCTAAAGGAAGGTTACCAAGGAATTGCTTTAGATGGTCGGCCGAATGATTTAGGTAAGGGTTTCTCTGCTGACCTGATGCCAGTGATCAGCGATAATTACTCAAACTGGTCCTCCTGGAAAGGGAAAACAAGTGCACAACCAAATGATCTTGCTCGTATACGTGAGTTGGTCCAACGTGCGCATGCCGAAGGGAAGAAACTACGCCTGTGGGCGATTCCTGATAATGAATTTGCATGGGCTGCTTTATTAGATTCTGGAGTTGATTTTATTAACACCGACAGGCTGGAAGAATTACATGCTTTTTTAGTGAGTAAAGGATTATAAAAACACGATGTCCTTAGCAGCAATACCAGGGATCAACTGCTTCATGCTAGCCTTCGAAGTCTTGCCGTTGAAGAAAAGTAAGGAATTAAATTCAGGCACAATTAGTAGATTCGTCTTATGAGACTATCAACTACCCTTCGCAACAAATTAACATCACTGGCTTTGATCAGCTTATTACCCTGGTGCCTTAATCAGTGTAAACCCAAATCAGACGACTCAACCATGACAACCAGTAACCCCAAAGAGCTCAAAATTTCATTGGCTGAATGGTCAATCCATCGCTCGCTGGATAGCGGAATTCTCAAAGCCGAAAATTTTGCAGCCATTGCAAAAAATGATTTTGGCATCAGCGCAGTGGAGTATGTAAACAGTTTCTATAAGGAACATGCTACAGACGCGGCCTTCTGGAAAAAGATGCGTGCAACAGCAGATTCATTAGGAGTAAAAAGCCTGCTCATTATGGTTGATGAAGAGGGTGATTTGGGAAATCCAAATTCGGAAGAACGAAACAAGGCTGTTGAGAATCACTATAAGTGGGTGGATGCAGCAAGCATATTAGGATGTCATTCCATTCGCATCAATGCCTTTGGTAATGGATCTAAAGAGGAAGTTCAGGCGGCAATGGTAGCTGCTCTGAAGCTACTCTGCACTTATGCCGCAAAAGCAAACATCAATGTACTGATTGAAAATCATGGACTTTATAGTGCGGACGGCCAATGGGTTGCTGAAATCATGCGCAAAGTAAACATGGCCAATGTTGGCACGTTGCCCGACTTTGGAAATTGGTGTCTCTCCCATAAGTGGGGCAGCACAGAGCCAGGAAAGGAATGTAATCAGGTGTATGATCGCTATCAAGGTGTTTTAGAAACATTGCCTTTTGCTAAAGGCGTGAGCGCTAAATCATACGTGTTCAATGAAGAGGGTGAGGAAAGGGTGATCGACTACAGCAAGATGCTGAAGATGGTGAAGGATTCTGACTTTTCAGGTTACATCGGAATTGAGTATGAAGGATCTCCACTAAGCGAACCCGATGGAATTCGTGCAACCAAAGCATTGGTGGAAAAATCCTGGGCGAAGTTAAGTCAGACACAATAATTTAGTGTTGCTTCGATTCATTCGGAAATACCATAAAAAATCAAGAGGAATGAAAAACATTGTCATCGTAGTTTTTGCCTCTTTATTTTTTTGTGTTGTATTGGCCAACGCTCAGGCGCCTACACGCATTCAACAAATCTTTCCTGAGGGAACCATTTTTCACGAGAATGTGCCCTATGCCAATGATACCCTTAAGAAACACTTGCTTGATATTTACTTGCCCACAAAATCGCAGGCGCCATTACCTTTGGTGATATGGATTCATGGCGGTGCATGGAAACTCAATGACAAGTATGCCGATATGGGCTACATGAAAAATACCATTCGTTCATTCATTGAAAACGGATACGCTCTCGCTTCTATTGATTATCGTCACAGCACAACGGCCATCTTTCCAGCTCAGATACAGGACTGTAATCAGGCGATTGAGTATATCTATAAGAATGCGGCAACCTATAACATTGACAAAAACAGGTTTGTCCTGATTGGCTTTTCTGCGGGAGGTCACCTGGCTTCCCTGCTGGCACTCTCCAATAATCAGAACATTCCTCAATTTTATCTAAAGTCAAAACCCGGTTTTCGTATAAAAGCTGTTCTGGATTTTTATGGTCCCAGTGATTTTTTACTCTTCTCTGCCAATGGCAATCCTTCCGATACCGATGATCCGATTAGTACCTTGTTGGGAGCTTCACCCCTCAAGCGCCCCGACATCAGTAAATTAGCTAGCCCTTCCGCCTATGTGGATAAAAACGATCCGCCTTTTTTTATTGTCCATGGAGAGAAAGATGAATCCGTTCCTCTTTCTCAATCTTACCTTCTCCAATCTTTGCTGACGCTGGCAAAAGTGAAAAATGAATTGACCATCGTTAAAGATGCGCCTCATTATGGTGAGATGTTTGATACGGAAGATATTCGCAAGAAACTCTTTACGTTTCTGAACGAATACTCAAAATAATTTTTGATTGACTAAATTCTGCGAGGTAGTTTATCTTATTTATTTGTCGTTCACAATGATATTCGTCATCTCATCGAAAGAGATTTTTCGGCATTAGCGCATCGCTATTATTATTTTTTTAACTGATAAAATTCTCTTTCATTTTCTGAACGCACAGGACGGTTCTTCCGTTGATGGTGACCCTGAAATGCGTTGGTTTCTCAATTCCGGCAGCAGCGAGTTTGACTTTTTCAATGAAAAAAATATGTGTGATTGTATTACTTAAGTCTTAATTTAGGAACCTGATCTTAAAAGATTTTTCACCTCATAAATAATGATCCCAATGAACTCACGCAGAAACTTTCTCCAAAAAATAACGGCCTCCACTTTTGGCCTTCCGCTTCTTACTTCAGTGAACCTCGAGGCAGCCAGTTTTCTAAAAGAAGAACCTTATCAAGGATCTGTATTGAAAGTGGCAATTATGGGTTTGGGAAGTTATGGCAATCGCGTGGCCGAGGCGATGCAGGCCTGCACAATCGCAAAAGTAACCGGAGTGATCAGTGGAACTCCCTCTAAAATCAAAGACTGGCAAGCCAAGTATAACATTCCTGATAAGAACTGTTATAACTACGAAAACTTTGATGCCATCAAAAACAATCCTGACATCGATGCGGTGTACATCATTACACCTAACGCCTTGCATAAAGATCAAGCCATACGTGTAGCCAAAGCAGGCAAGCACGTGATTTGTGAAAAACCAATGTCGATCAATGCAAAGGATGGACAAGAAATGGTGGATGCCTGTAAGAAAGCCAATGTAAAATTATTGGTGGGCTACCGAATGCACTTTGAAGCAAAGACGCTAGAAATTCTTCGGATGAGAAATGAAGGTGCGTTTGGAAAAGTGTTATTTTTCCAGGGATTGTGTGGCTTTAAAATAGGAGATCCAAAACAATGGCGATTAAACAAAGAACTTGCCGGAGGCGGTGCTATGATGGACATCGGCATTTATGCAATTAATGGTTCGCGCTATATGATCGGTGAGGAGCCGATCTGGGTTACTGCCCAGGAAACGAAAACTGATCCCGAGAAATTCAAAGAGGGCGTGGATGAAACGATCATGTTCCAGTTTGGCTTCCCTGGAGGAGCAGTGGCCTCTTGCCTGTCTACGTACACGATGAATAGTCTGGACCGCTTCTTTCTTGATGGTGAAAAAGGATTTGCTGAAATGCAACCCTCCACCGGCTATGGTCCTATCGTGGCAAGAACAAATAAAGGAGAGTTAACCAATCCACACATCACCCATCAAACTACACAGATGGACGAGATGGCCGCGATTATTTTACAAGGGAAAAAGCCGATCGTCCCTGTTGACGGTGAAGAAGGTCTTAAGGACTTAAAAATTATAGACGCTATTTTTCTGGCTGTTAAAACAGGAAAAAAGGTAGACCTCAAATTATAAACAGCACTTTGATTTCAGGTTGTTAAATGTAGTCGAAGGCCGAAGCATAGAGTGGCCCTGATTTCAATTTGTAAATTTCTTCATTGCTCATGTTGCGATAGGAGGTCATGATGTATACACCGGAGTCTTTCACAAAATGTTGCATCAATCCTAATTTTCCGTGCTGATGAATGGTCTTTCTATAGGGACAATTTTCTCCCATCCAAAACAAAGCGGAGTTTAATCCCTCCTGATGGAGTAGTCCCTCAAATAGCTGGAGCAATGTTTTTTCATGACCCGGTTTAAAATAGATTCCTTCAAAGGCGAGAAATTCAAATTGCCTGGGATTAAAGAGCTTGTTGATCAACGGAATGTTCGGTAAGACATTCATAATGATTTTGCCCATTAAGCCCGGCATACTATTGATTGCCCAGTGCACACGGTGAAGCTGGCATCCGACCACGACCTCCCCATGCTCGCGAATAACAAAGTAATTGTCTTTCAAAAAGAGATAATCAAAATGCACCAGCACATGCTTTGCATATTGTTTCTCTAAAAGCTTGAGCACATTTTCTCTTTCACTTTTGGAGTTAATGCGTTCGATATTATTCTGTGCGCTTGGAGAAAATCTGCTGAAGGCACTTACTCTTAACAATCCAAGTTGTTCATAGCCCGCATTCTCCACCACTTTATAGGAGCGGATATTCCCTTTCTCTACGCATCCCACATAAATGGTTTTCTCTTTTTCCTCTTCCCGTACCACTTCCATCACTTTACCGGCATAATACTTAATCAACTTCTTTCCGCGAATTGCTTCTGATGCGGCAAAGTAACGGATGATATAACAGTTATAGGCCTCACCCAAAACGGCTGGCTTCGTATGACAAAAAATGGCAGTGCCAACAATCTGATCTTGTTGTTGAACGGCAAACAAATATGGTTTTTGCAGCTGACGAACCAACTCACTGGAATTTCTCCTTACATACACAGCCCCGGCACTTCCCCAGTTGGTTTGCTCAAAGAAAGAAATAACTTCCTTGGGCACGCCATCATATTTCCAAATAGTGTAGTGATCTTCTTTAAGTACGAGTGTTTTGGTGTAACCTTTTAATTCAGAATTGATCATCTGCTTTCCTCATCAATTCATCACAGCCACCCCGACCGCCTGAAGCGAACGTACAATGCCACGCAAATTCCTACTGTAAGGACCATGACCATAGGATAGCCCAATCGCCAGTTCAATTCAGGCATATACTTAAAATTCATTCCATAGACTCCCGCCACCATGGTGGGTATTCCAATGATGGCCGCCCATCCGGCAAACCGTTTTGAAACTTCATTCTGCGAAATAGAAATCAACGATAGGTTAGCTTCGAGGGCAGTGGAGAGAAGATCACGGGAATTGTCGACCATTTCATTGATGCGAATCGAATGGTCATATACATCGCGAAAATATGGTCGTGTTTCCTCTTCGATGAGTTTAAGGTCAAACCGCATGAGACGGTTGCAAATATCAATCAATGGGGAAACAGAACGTTTGACCTCCAGAAACTGACGCTTGAGTTCATAGATTTGGGCAGTGGTTTCCCGTCTGAAGGTTTCATCAAATATTTTTTCCTCCAGATTTTCAACCTGTTCACCAAGCGCATCAATCACAGGAAAATATTGATCGACAATGGCATCCATCAATGCATAAAGTGCAAACCCGGGTCCTTTTTGCAGCAAATGAGGCGTGCTTTCACATCGTGAACGCACATCGATATACGCCAAAGAAGAACCATGACGAACACTGATGATGAAATTGCGGCCGACAAAAAAATGAGTTTCTCCTAAGTCAATTTGCTTCTCATGCATTTGTACCGTTCTCAACACAATAAAAAGTGTATCGCCATAGGCTTCAATCTTAGGGCGTTGATGCGCACGATGTGTGTCTTCAATGGCGAGGTCGTGCAACTCAAATTGTTTTTGAATTTTAGAAAGCAATTCCGTACCCGGTTCGTGAAGACCAATCCAGACAAACTTATCCGGTTGCTTTAGTATTTCACTGATGTCATCTATTTCAACATGAGAAACAGGGACTCCGTTACAATAGGCTACGCAATTTACAATCGCATTTTCAACTGTGGTCCTTTGCATACTTGTATTTCAATTTACAAAAAATGTGATGGCATCGTAGTGAATGAACACTATTTTACTTGTAAGGCAATCTGGCCTAAGTGAGAAGCCTTATGAGTAACTCTACTCAGCATCACATTGAGTTTATTTCGATGAGGTTCCTTTTTAAAATCTTCCTCTGATACTGACATGTGTCTGGCGTGCCAGTCACTTTCGCTCATTTTTTTGAACGTGCTATCCAACTCCTCTACGATTGCTCTCCACTTAGCGGCTAGCTCGGCTTTTGTTAAATGTCCAGACTGATTGGTGCCCCGTTCGTGATGATAAATCTTTGCCAGCTCCGGAAACATCCTGCTTCTGATTCCAAATAATTCAAGCAGTTTATCATCGGTATCCGCCAGGTGACCCAGCAGCCAGGAAGGTGAGTTTCCACCTGGGACTATTGGTTTATTAAAATCTTTTTCATCAATAGTGTCAATCACCTTTTTCATCATGCGATTATAGGCGTCCCATTGAAGAAGGCAAATTTCAAGTGTTGTCATAGGGTATAATTTATGTTTGTGATAAATAAAGATACAATGTTCTACTTAGCCCTCAGATATTGATTAGGCCATACAACATCTTCACCCAACTGCTTTGCTGCTTGCATTGGAAAATATGGATTGCGCAGCGATTCTCTTGCGATCAAAATTAAGTCGGCTTTTTCGGAGGTAAGTATCTCTTCAGCCTGCTCAACCGATGTAATCAATCCAACAGCACCGGTTAAAATTCCGGCTTCTTTTTTTATCCGCTCGGCAAATGGCACCTGGTAGCCAACGCCCATCGAAATTTTCTGATGTGCCACTGCTCCTCCCGAAGAACAATCAACGACATCAACACCTTGCTGCTTTAATATTTTTGACAATTGGACCGACTCATCAATATTCCATCCGCCTTCGGCCCAATCCGATGCAGAGATGCGTACAAATAATGGTTTGTGTTCAGGCCAGTATTCTTTAACACCTTTCACAATTTCTAACAACAAACGTATTCTGTTTTCGAATGAACCACCGTATGAATCATTTCTCTGATTAACTAACGGTGAAAGAAATTCGTGAACGAGATATCCATGTGCGGAGTGAATCTCCAAAACATCATAACCCGCATTCACCACGCGGATGGTTGCTTTTTTAAAATCCTCAATTACTTTTTTAATGCCGTCTTCGGTGAGTGCTGTTGGAGGGTGCGTGCCCTCCAAAAAAGGAATGGCAGAAGGCGCAACTGTTTGCCATCCTCCATCCTGTAAACTCACCTGTTTTCCTCCTTGCCATGGGAGCGCATGACTTGCCTTACGCCCGGCATGCGCAAGCTGAATCCCTATCTTGCTTTCTTGTGAATGAACAAACGAAACAATGGTTTTCAATTTTTCGAGGTGCTCTTCTTTCCAGAGACCAAGATCAGCAGAGGTGATACGACCTTCTAGGGAAACTGCCGTTGCTTCCTGCATGATCAACCCGGCACCACCCACAGCACGACTGCCCAGATGAACCAAATGCCAATCATTGGCAAAACCATCTTCGGCTGAATACTGACACATAGGAGAAATAACGATCCGGTTTTTTAATGTAACCGATTTAATGCTAATAGGTGATAAGATCTTCGACATAGTCATAGCCAAACCAAAATAGGGTTCATTCGGTTCGAAAATATAAATCTTACATCATATCTGAACGATTAATTTTATAACGGCCCTGCGTTCACTACATTAGACTTAAAGTTTTTTGTGCTATAATCTTCAACATTCACTCGAAGGCTTGACCGCTATCTGAATAAATATTACAATATGAAAAAGCGCACCTTTATGAAACTTTCGTCTGCCTTGGTAACCGGAACAATATTTACTCCACTGCTTTCCTGTGTGCCGGATAAAAAAGTGCAAACAATCGCGCTAAAAAACTGGGCAGGTAATTTAACCTACAGTACGACTAGCGTATTCGAACCCAGCACAGTAGAAGAAGTGAAAGAAGCGATAAAACAATGTAGTAAAGCGAGAGCGCTGGGCACACGCCATTGCTTTAACCGGATTGCTGATTCCCAGGACAACCTGATCTCTACCAGAAATCTAAACAAGGTCGTTGATATTAATTCATCAGCGCACACGGTAACCGTGGAAGCTGGAGTTCGCTATGGTGACTTTTGCAAACAAATTCATGACGCTGGTTTTGCAGTTCATAACCTCGCATCATTGCCTCATATTTCTGTGGCGGGCGCTTGTGCTACGGCAACGCATGGCTCAGGTGTTGCCAACGGAAATCTTGCCACCGCTGTTTCTTCTCTTGAGTTGGTTAAAGCCGATGGTGAAGTGGTGACCCTATCACGCGATAAAGACCCGGACTTTGCTGGAGCCGTTGTCGGACTTGGCGCGTTGGGCGTGGTGACTAAAATGACGCTTGACTTGATTCCAGCATTCAACGTGCGGCAAGATGTGTATTTGAATTTGCCGATGGCACAACTGGAAAATCATTTTGATGAAATCATGTCCAGCGGATATAGTGTAAGCTTATTCTTCGATTGGCAGACCGAAAACATCAACCAGGTTTGGATCAAGAGTACCGTAAAAGAAGGTGACTCGAAAGCAACAGAGCCAACCTTCTTTGGTGCAACATTAGCCGATCGGAATGTGCATCCTATCATTGAATTATCGGCAGAAAATTGCACGGAGCAAATGGGTGTGGCTGGCCCATGGTATGAACGTCTCCCACACTTCAAAATGAACTTCACACCGAGCAGTGGCGAAGAATTGCAGGCTGAATATTTTGTTCCGCGACAGCATGCTGTTGAGGCCATCAAAGCAGTAGCCACCTTGCGCGATGAAATCAAACCTGTTCTGATGATTACAGAAATCCGGACGATTGATGCTGACAATTTATGGATGAGCCCCTGCTATCATCAACCCAGCGTAGCTATTCACTTCACATTAAAACAAGAGATTGACGCGGTGAATGCATTGCTACCTAAAATTGAAGAAAAGCTCTCTCCATATAATGTACGACCCCACTGGGGAAAACTATTTACCATTTCACCAGAAACATTAAAATCGCGTTACGAAAAAATGGAAGTCTTTGAAGAACTAATCAAACGCTACGATCCGGATGGGAAGTTCACGAATGATTTTCTGAGTGTAAATGTCTTAGCCTAGAATCTTAAAGTTTCTGGTTAATGGTGATCTGAGTTGACTGCGTTATCTCAAAACTTATGCTTTCAATTTCTTCAGGTACTCGGCACTCTCCTGGAGGAGGGGCATTTTCATTTCTACAAAAGTGTTTTTGACACCTCCCACTTTAGCTGCCTTGAAGAAATCATTCCAGTCGGTATTCCCTTTGCCAATGGCAACCTGTTCTTCACCAGCCCCTGCCCAGTCATATAAATGAGCGGAGATAAATCTACCCGGATATTTTCTGAAATAGTCGGCCGCTTTATATCCTGCAATGATTACCCAAAGCTGGAATTGCATTTTCACCAGAGCAGGATCCATTCGTTCAAGCAAAACATCATAGATAAGTTGACCATCGCGTTTTTCAAACTCCAGGTTATGATTGTGAAACACCATGGGCAATCCATGGGACTTTGATCGTTCACCTAACTGGTTAGCTTCATCAGCAGCTTTTTTCCAATCATCCAACGTGGCCTCTTTTGGTAAGCCGAATGAAGAGATGACCATTTGCTCCAGCCCAAGTTCTTTAGCAAAATCCATTCGTTCATCGAGATTGTCCTTCAGTTCCTTGAATCCATAATGGCAACTTACACAAGTAAAACCGGCTTGATTGATAATGCCTTTCATTTCGGATGCCTTCAGCTTTTGTAATGCGCCAAAACCTGAACTGACGTAGCCTGGGGGTGAGCACATCTCCACACTTTGATAACCCATACCGGCCATCATCTTCATTGTTCCAGGAAAATCATTTCCGATCAAATCGCGAACGATCCAACTTTGAAAGCCAATCGCCCCTACATTCATTGAATTTTCTGCACCTGCCTGCAACCAGGTTGGTGCAAATAGCGAAGCCCCGGCTAATGCTGCCACACTGGTATTGATAAATTCTTTTCTCGTGATTTTTTTCATAGTAATGATATTAAAAATTGCTCCTGGTCAAATGGAAGAAGGATCCCATCCTGTACGATACTCGCGCGACAAATATTTGTTTGCATCCGGCAGGTTGGTAATCTTCATGGCTGATGAGTCATAATACAATGTTTTGCCAGTACGCAATGCCACTGCGTATAAATTGATTGCTTCCGTCAATGGCCAGGCATCGCGAATGCTTCCCGGACATTGCTTGCCACTCAGGCATCCATCAATGAATGCTTGCGGAATATGGCGCTCGGAACTTTCGCGTTTTTCATGCTGGAATGATTCGCCCGCCCGTTTACCGGATACGATCATCGGGTTGGTGCCATGAAAGTCAGCGAGGATTTTTCCCTGATCACCTACGAACATCATTCCTTCGGCTGGCATCTCTTTGTTTTGCCTATAAAGTTCTTCTGGCACGGGGGGCCTCATGCCACCATCATACCAGCATAAGTCAACCGCTGGCCGTGATCCCTTTGCCGGAAATTTAAAGCGTACCGTACTAGCTATAGGAAAAGCAAAATCATTCTTTATACGAAATGGAACTGCTTCATTAAAGCCACATACATGACTCAGTGTTGGTTCAATAATCGTAGGTGCTTCGAGTTGCAAAGCGTTGAACACCGACCACAAACTATAGTGACCCATGTCGGCCATGGAACCACCACCGAAATCATACCATCCTCTGAACACCATGTTCGTGTAATTGGGATGATACGGTCTTTCATTTTCGGGCCCAAGCCATAAGTCCCAGTTCAATCCTTTTGGGATCGGGGGTGTATCAATTGGTTTGGTTGAGTATTGCGGCCACACGGGTCGGTTGGTCCAATTGTGAATTTCTTTCAACGTGCCGATGGCGCCATTGTTGATCCACTCCATGGTCTTGTCCATCGCTTGGTTAGCTGCCCATGCAATCAGGTAAGAGGTGGCATTTGTTTTCTTTGCCAGGTCGATAACCTGTTTGCCTTCCATCACCCGGTTTGAAATAGGTTTATGTACGGTAACATGTTTACCTCGTTTCAGTGCTGCCATCGTAATGAGTCCATGCAGATGATCGGGTGTCATGATCTTCACGGCATTGAGGTCTTTTTCTTTTTCAAACATTTCGCGAAAGTCTTCATAGGCGTTACAGCTCTTGAATTTCTCAGCTCCGCGAATGTTAGCATAGTAGGTATCTATAATATCTTTTGCATTATCTCTTCCTCCCGGTATCAGGTTATCACCACCGGGTGTCCAGTTAGGTTTGTTCAGCAATTTTCTGACCTGGTCGAGAAGATAATCCTTTCCCCAATCGCGATAACCTATCGTTTCCTTATTGGGATCGCATACGGCTACGATCTGAACTTTATTGGCGGAAAGCAATCCTATCATTTCACGAAGCCCCTGCGTGCCCGTGCCAATATAGGCCATTGTTAGTTTATCGCTGGGTGCAACAAAATCATTACCCCCCAACACGTGTCTTGGTACTATCGTAAACGCGAGCGCAGCAGAAGCTATGCCTCCGATAAATTTTCTTCGGTTGATGTTGGGCTCTTTTTTGTTTTTCATATTAAGACAGCTAAGTATTGATGTGTAGCAATAGCAATCTACTTGTTTCAATGGCCAAACACCACACAATTTATTTGAAGGGTCGCTACCCGGAGAATTACTGCATAGAGAAAAGAACCCGGATGGATTTTTACTAAATTTATGGAATACTTGACCTCATGGCCTTCAATGAAAAATTAGCAGAACGGATACGCGAAGCATTGGTCGATGTGCCTAGAACCATTGAAAAGAATATGTTTGGTGGAGTTTGTTTTATGGTAAACAATAAAATGTGCGCTGGGGTTGTTAAGGATGAGATGATGTGTCGCATTAGTCCAGCAATTCAGGAGGAAGTATTAGAACTTGCGGGCTGCAGAATGATGGATTTTACAGGCAAGCCCATGAAAGGTTACGTCTATGTTAGTGAAGAAGGATTGAAATCAAAAAAAGATATTATGTATTGGATTACGCTTTGCCTCGATTTCAATAAAGAGGCTAAAGCGTCAAAGAAAAAAATTAAAAAGAAGAGATAGTTTACCTTTTACCGGGCTCCGGTATTCCTTAGATATTAAGTTATGTCAAAAAAAGTACTGATCACCCGTATTATACCCAGCCTGGCTTATGAAATGCTCACGAAGGCAGGCTTTGAAGTAAGTGTGTGGGAAGGAAACGGGCCGATGGCGCAGCCTCAGTTGATTGAGCGGGCGAAGCAAGTCAACGCCCTCATGCCATTGGGTGCCGATAAACTCGACAAGTATTTTTTTAGTCAATGTTCACACCTTGATGTCATTGCCCAGTTCGCAGTGGGATACGATAATATTGATGTGGCGGAAGCGACTCGTTTGAAAATACCGGTTGGCAACACCCCTGATGTATTAAGTGATGCTACAGCGGATGTTGCCTTCGGCCTAATGATGGCCGTTTCGCGCAAAATGTTTTACAACCACAATATGATCGAGCGGGGCGAGTGGAAGCAATTTGAGCCGCTTAAAAATCTTGGTCAGGAGTTGAGCGGAAGAACATTAGGCATTTTTGGTATGGGCCGAATCGGCATGGTGATGGCTCAGCGCTGTCGCGGAGCATTTCATATGGAAATCATTTATCATAATCGAAGCCGCAATGCAGAAGTAGAAAAATCTCTTGGTGCCCGCTATGTTTCGTTTGATGAACTGCTTCAACAAAGTGATGTCCTTTCCGTGCATAGTGTATTGAGTGATGAAACGCGTGGTCTGTTTAGCAAGGCAGTCTTCAGCAAAATGAAAAAGAACGCCATCTTTATCAATACCTCGCGAGGCGGTGTGCATAATGAACAAGATTTGATTGAAGCGTTACAATCGGAAACGATCTGGGGGGCCGGACTCGATGTAACCAATCCAGAGCCAATGCATGCCGATAATCCGTTGTTGCAAATGCCGAATGTTGCCGTGCTTCCGCATATTGGTTCGGCCACCATTGAAGCAAGAAATGGTATGGCTCGACTTGCTGCAGAAAATATCATTGAGTTCTACGCTTCCGGAAATATGCCACATTGTGTAAACCCCACGGTACTAGTGAAGGAATAATTTGTCTTATTCGCCAACCTCGACCCAGTAATTATTGCTATCACGGGGATCTATATAAACGATGACCTCCTGTCCGATTTCAAATTGGGCTGCCTTCCAAAGATTGTGGCTTTTGTATGTTTGTTTACGACCTTCCATCGCGGCAACACATTCAATGACCAACGGATGACGTTGGTTTATGCTAATGGAGGTATTGTAATATGAATTTGAAATAACTGCACGCAGCTTTTGGCCGGTGCGCAACAACAATTCACGTTTTGCTTTTTGCTTTGCCTGAAAATAAAGCACTCCTCCGCCTATTGAGGCGAAAATCAAACCGATAAAAGAGAATACCAATGGTCCAATTAATTCTTCAGAAAACGCAAAGGTCTCTGATGATTTAACGAAAACATAAAGCCATCCCAAACCGATAAAAGCGAAAAGCAAACCGATAACAAGGAAGATGGATGCGAACAGTTTCATATTGAATTAGTTTAGCCTCATTCAATTTAATACTCTTTCCTGAGAAGTTGAATAATACTGTTTCTAAACTTTTAATCCACCTTATTGGTTTAACATTCATTCAATATCTTTAACCATGAAAAATTCAGCAATAAAATCCATAAAGCCATTAGGCTTCCCCTGGCAAACACAAGATCCCTTTCTATTTTGCGTACATCACCAGGATTTTTATCCAAAAGGAAATGATGTATTGGGCCCTGCAACTTCATTGGCAGGTCGGGCAATCGGGCAAGATTTTGCGCTTAACAAAGATGGATGGAGAATGTATCATGGGGAGCATGTTCCGGGTTTCCCTGCCCATCCTCATCGCGGCTTTGAAACCGTGACCATTGTTACAAAAGGATTGGTCGATCATTCCGATTCGCTAGGCGCTGCCGGTCGCTTTGGTAATGGTGATGTGCAATGGATGACTGCAGGCAAAGGAGTGCAGCATTGTGAGATGTTTCCATTGTTGCATCAAGACAAAGAAAATCCGCTGGAGCTTTTTCAGATATGGCTCAACTTACCTAAAGCAAAGAAATTAACAGAACCACATTTTGCTATGCTATGGGGAGATTCTATTCCTACCTACACCTCAACGGATGCCAATGGAAAAGCAACAAGTGTTAAAGTGATTGCCGGAAAAATTGAAAACACCAATGCTCCTTCACCTGCCCCTAACAGCTGGGCCGCTGATGCGACACATGAAGTCGCTATCTGGACGATTAAAATAGATGCAGGCGCGCAATGGAAATTACCAACAGCTTCTGCGCAGGTAAATCGCTCGCTTTATTTTTACAGTGGCAACACAATTCAAATAGCAGGTGAAAATTTTTCATCTCATCAGGCCATTGAACTTCATGCGGATAAAGAAGTTCTGTTGCAAAATGGAGATGCCGAAAGCTACTTACTGCTTCTTCAGGGCAAACCAATTGCTGAACCCGTTGCTCAATACGGTCCGTTTGTAATGAATACGCAAGCGGAAATTCAGCAAGCCATGAAAGAATATCAGCAATCTCAATTTGGCGGTTGGCCCTGGCCAACGTATGAACATGTACATCCCCGTGAGAAAGGACGGTTTGCGAAGTACCCGGACGGTGTAGAAGAGCTGAAGTAATTTCAGATTGATGTTTTTCCAGATTTTAAAATAAAAAAGGCCACTCTATCCAGTGGCCTTTCATTTAGCTGACGGTTAAGTCAATTCTTCCTCAGTTGATCAAACTTATTGGCAGTTGGTTTTTTTGGAAACACATTATCTCCTTGATTGACATCGGCAGTTTCCTGATTTGGATCAATTACGATGTTGGTGACTTCTTTTTCTTTTACAAAAACCTTCTTTACTTCCTTTTCATTAAGGCGCCAGATTTCTGCAGGAATTCTTTCAACTTCCTTGCTTCCATCTTTAAAGGTCCACTCAATAACAACAGGCATCACCAGGCCGCCCGTATTTTTGAAAGTAAGCTCATAGATATTCTTACCATCCATTTTTCCACGTATCTCATTGTCGTTGATGCGTGCACGGAAGTCGCGATAGGCGTCATCGGGAGTATTGATTACCGTAAACTCTTGAGGTCCCTGGCTGAAGTCCACTGCCTTTTCAGCATTCTTTTTTGCCAGATCACCTTTCAGCGTGGCCACATTTTTCTTTTCTGGATCAGCAACCTGTTTTTTTACCTGGTACCACTTCACATTTTCTAAGGTGATATCGGTATTGTCGGTTGAATAAAACCAGCCTCTCCAGAACCAATCCAGGTCAACGGCACTGGCATCTTCCATCGTGCGGAAAAAATCAGCGGGCTTGGGATGTTTAAATGCCCAGCGCTCAGCATATTCTTTGAATGCCTTATCAAACAGTTCTGGTCCCATTACTGTTTCGCGCAATATGGTAAGTCCTGCCGCTGGCTTGCCATATCCGTTCGGCCCGAATGACTTACCCTGATTATCTGAACTTGCTATGATTGGTCGCATAATACTTTTATCACCCTTCATAAAACTAACCATTGCCTTAGGTGTGTTTGAAGTATAATTTAAATTGGGATAGCGTTCGCGCATAGTTTCTTTTTCAAGAAATGAGTTCAATCCCTCGTCCATCCAGGTGCTTTGGCGCTCATCCGAATTGATAATCATAGGAAAATAGTTATGGCCCACTTCATGCACAATGACCGACACACAACCGATCAGCACGCGTTCAGAAATAGTTCCGTCTTTTGTAGGTCTGCCGCCATTGAATGATATCATAGGATATTCCATTCCACCACCTACCCAATTGACCGAGTAAGCTGCCGGGTATGGATAGGGAATAGTGCGGGCTGTATAAATATCCAATGTGTTTTTTATGGCCATGGTGGACTCTTTGCTCCAAAGCAGATTCCCTTCTTTTGGATACAACGATTGTGCGAGAGGAGCTTTATCACCATTCTTTACGGCCATAGCGTCCCAGATAAACTTACGGGATGAAGCAAATGCAAAGTCACGCACATTTTCTGCATGAAATTCCCACGTGCTTTTCTTTTTAGAGCGTTCTTTTTCTTTCTTTTTGGCTTCTTCTTCAGTCACTATCCACACTTGTTTATCAAATGTTTGGCGTGCTGTTTCAAAGCGCTCAATCTGATCTTTTGATAGCACCTCTTTTGGATTTTGCAACCAGCCCGTAGCGCCAACGATGTGATCTGACGGAACCGTGATGCGTACTTTATAATTACCAAATGTTAATGCAAACTCACCCGATCCTAAAAATTGTTTATTCTGCCAGCCCTCGTAATCATCAAACACGCACATGCGTGGAAACCATTGTGCTACAAAGTAGATATAGTTGCCATCATCGGGAAAATATTCCATACCACTGCGACCACCAATTTTCATCATGTCGTTGATATTGTAGCTCCAATCAATTTTGAATGTATATTTCTCTCCGCTCTTTAAAGGTTGAGGAAGATCAATACGCATCATGGTGAAATTGATCGTGTGACTAAGTGGCTTGTCGTTGGCATCGTGCACCGATTTGATTTGATAACCCCCTTTAAAATCATAGGCGCCTGTTGTTGTGGCCAGGAATTTTGCTGGAACAGAATCACGAATAGAACCTCCCGAAGTTTGTCGAGTCATGCTATTAGGATCATTGATATTCTGATCGAGTTGCAACCACAAGTAGGTAAGTGTTTCTGGCGAGTTATTATAATACGTAATGGTTTCAGAACCAGCGATGCTTTGGGTTTCATCATTGAGCTCAACACTAATTACATAGTCGGCTCGCTGTTGCCAGTAGGCGGGGCCGGGTGCACCCGAACTGCTTCGATAGCTATTTGGTGTAGGCAATAACTGATCAAGTTGTTCAAACTTACCTTGCCAGTCTTTCTGTTGGGCCACGGCAGTTATAGAAATACAAATGACAAATAATAGGACTAGCTTTTTCATAGAGAGTTACTGAACGGTTATTTCTTTTTTAATTCATCAAATTTATTGAATGGTATTGCTTTAGGAAAAGCATTGTTATCGATGCTCACATCGGCAATTTCGTTTTTAGGATCGATGACAATGTTGGTCACCTCTTTATCTTTCATGAACACTTTGGTCACTTTCTTTTCGTTGATACGCCAGATTTCAGCAGGAATTCTTTCAACTTCTTTTGTTCCGTCTTTATACGTCCATTCAATGATTACCGGCATCATCAATCCACCCTTGTTGGTAAGCGTGATTTCATATAAATTTTTATTTTCCAGTTTGCTGATCATGGCTTTGTCATCAATGCGTGCCCGGAAGTCGTCATATAAACGATCATCGGTAGGTAACACGGTAATGTACTCAGGGCCATTGCTGAAATCATGACCACCTTTACCTGAACCATTTCCCGATGCACCCAACGTTCCTTGTGTCGCATTTTTTCCTTTGCTTTCCACGTCTTTGGTTTCCTGCTTCACTTTAAACCACTTCACATTATCGATGCTTTGATCAGTATAATCAGTCGTATAGAACCAACCTTTCCAGAACCAATCGAGATCAACAGCGCTCGCATCTTCCATTGTACGGAAGAAATCAGCAGGTTCAGGATGTTTGAATGCCCAGCGCTGAGCATATTCTTTAAATGCTTTATCAAAAAGTTCCGGGCCCATGATGGTTTCTCGCAAGATGCTGAGTGCGGTGGCACATTTAGCGTACTGTTCGTTGCCGAAATTCTGACGAACAATTGATTCTGAATTTACCATCAGCGGGCGTTGATATTCAGGACTGCTTTTCATGTATGACAAAATCATTTTTGAAGGGCCTTCCATTCCGAACGTATTGGAGCCATTCAACTCAGTAGCTGTGGTAGGATAATTTTCTACCTGAGTCCGGTATTGCACAAAGGTGTTTAGCCCCTCATCCAGCCATGTCCATTGGCGCTCATCACTATTGATAATCATAGGAAAAAAATTGTGCCCTACTTCGTGGATGACGACATTGATCATCCCCGCCCGGGTGCGTTCATTATACTTACCCTCTTTATTTGGTCTTCCAAAGTTGAAGCATATCATAGGGTACTCCATACCCAACGCAGCAGCATGAACAGAAGTAGCCTGCGGATAAGGATAATTGAGTGAATACTTAGAGTAGGTAGTGAGCGTGTTCTTTACCGCCAGCGTTGATTCTTTTTCCCAAAGAGGATTCCCTTCTTTAGGATAGTAAGACATGGCCAATGGAGTATTATCACCCACTTTTACAGCCATCGCATCCCAAATGAATTTGCGTGAAGTTGCAAAAGCAAAGTCGCGCACATTCTCGGCATAAAACTTCCATGTCTTTTTGGTGGACGCTTTTGTCTTTTCCTTCACCATGGCTTCAACCTGGGTTACAATTACAATAGGTTTGTCATACGATGTTTTCGCTTTTTCAAATCGTTGCTGTTGCTCAGATGTCAATACTTCTTTTACGTTTTGAACCATGCCGGTGGCAGCCACAATATGATCGGATGGCACAGTCAGGCTAACTGAAAAGTTGCCAAAACTAAGGGTGAACTCACCCTGTCCTAAGAATTGTTTGTTTTGCCAGCCCACCACATCATCATACACACACATGCGCGGGTACCATTGCGCGATAATGTATAAGTAGTTATCATCTTCCGGAAAGTACTCCATACCACTGCGACCATCATTGGGGGTCATATTATGAATGCGGTTGTTAACGTTAAACGACCACTCAATGGAAAATGAGATTTGTTTGCCGGGAGCGAGAGGCTGAGGTAAGTCAATGCGCATCATCGTGTTATTAATGATGTAGGGTAGATTTTTTCCCTCGCCATCTTTTAAGGACTTAATTTTAAATCCTCCATTAAAATCATGTAAGTGAAGAGGGCCGGCAACGCTGTATGCATTCACCGAATCTTTAATGGAATACTGACTTGTTTTGCGGGTCATGCTATTCGCCTCATTGATGTTCTGATCCAATTGAAGCCACAAATATTTCAGAACATCGGGTGAGTTATTATAGTAGGTAATGGTTTCGCTGCCGTTGATGCTTTGATTGCTATCATTCAACTCGGCATTGATCAGGTAGTCGGCCCGTTGCTGCCAGTATTTGGCACCCGGTGCGCCTGAACCAGTCCGATATTCGTTGGGTGTCGGAAGCAGTTGGTCTAACTGCTCAAATTTGCCTTGCCATTCTTTTTGCTGAGCAACTGAGTAAACACTTCCGAATAGGAGAAGCAAGACAACAATTTTTTTCATGGAGACTTAGTTAAACTCACTCCTACCCTTCCAAAGCGATGAGGATAGGAATGAATTGTTATTTCTTTTTCAATTCATCAAACTTATTGGGTTGCGATACCTTGGGGAAGGTATTGTTGTCAGTACTGATATCTGCTATTTCTTTCTTTGGATCAATAACGATATTGACCACTTCTTTATCCTTCATAAACACTTTGGTCACTTTGCTTTCATTGGTGCGCCAGATTTCAGCAGGAAGCCTTTCGATTTCTTTGGTGCCGTCTTTGTAAGTCCACTCTATAATCACCGGCATCATTAGACCACCTTTGTTAGTAAGTGTGATTTCATAAAGATTTTTGTTTTCAAGTTTACTGATCATCGCTTTGTCATCAATGCGTGCGCGGTAGTCGCCATACAAGCGATCATCGGTTGGCAAAACAGTAATGTACTGAGGGCCGTTGCTGAAATCTTTTGCGCCATTTCCGGTTTCATTACCAGATGCTCCTAGCGTTCCCTGTTTCACATTCTTGCCTTTGCTCTCCACATCTTTGGTTTCTTTCTTCACTTTAACCATTTCACATTTTCAATAGACTGATCGGCATTGTCAGTAGTGTAGAACCAACCTCTCCAGAACCAATCTAAATCGACAGCACTCGCATCTTCCATGGTGCGGAAAAAATCAGCAGGCTTAGGGTGCTTGAATGCCCAGCGCTGTGCGTATTCTTTAAAAGCTTTGTCAAATAGCTCCGGGCCCATTACCGTTTCGCGGAGTATATTTAATGCGGTGGCGCATTTTGCATATTGTTCGTTACCAAAGTTTTGCCTTGCAACTGTTTCGGAGTTTACCATCAAAGGACGTTGAAGTTCACTATTACTTTTCATGTAAGGCACAATGTTGGCGGCTGGTCCTCTGCCTATTGGCATATCCGTATAATTTTCAACTTGTGTGCGAGTTTGAACGAACGTATTCAATCCTTCATCCATCCAGGTCCACTGGCGCTCATCGTTGTTGATAATCATGGGGTAAAAGTTGTGGCCTACTTCATGAATAACAACACCTACTAAAGCCCACTTGGTGCGATCAGAGTAGGTGCCGTCTTTATTCGGACGAGCGCCATTAAAGCAAATCATCGGATACTCCATGCCGAGAGAAGCAGAGTGCACTGATGTTGCTTGCGGATATGGATAGTCGATAGAATATTTTGAGTATGTAACCAAACAATTTTTGATGGCTTTAGTTGATTCCTGTTCCCATAGTGGATTCCCCTCTTTCGGGTAATAAGACATTGCCAGAGGAGTATGGTTGCCAACTTTTACCGCCTGGGCATCCCAAATAAACTTACGTGATGAGGCGAATGCAAAATCACGCACATTTTCAGCATAAAACTTCCAGGTTTTCTTTGTGCTCGCTTTTGTTTTTTCTTTTGCGGTTGCTTCTGCCTGCGTTACTATCAACATCGGTTTATCGAATGATGTTTTCGCTTTTTCAAAGCGGGCAATTTGTTCTGCTGTTAACACTTCGGTTGGGTTTTGCACCATACCGGTAGCGGCAACAATATGATCAGCAGGCACAGTTAAGTTCACAGCATAGTTTCCGAACGAAAGCGTAAACTCACCTTGTCCTAAAAATTGCTTATTCTGCCAGCCCACCACATCATCATACACACACATGCGTGGAAACCATTGGGCAATGATGTAAACATAGTTGCCATCATCCGGAAAATACTCCATGCCACTACGGCCATCATTGAAGGTCATGTTGTGCATGCGGTTGTTGATGTTGAATGCCCACTCTACGGAAAACGACATTTGCTTTCCAGCAGCAAGAGGTTGAGCCAGGTCAACGCGCATCATCGTGTTGTTGATGGTGTACGGAAGTTCCTTTCCGCTCGCGTCTTTTACGGATTTGATTTTAAAACCTCCATCGAAATCGTGCAACTTAAGATCGCCAGCGATGGTGCGGGTGTTCACAGAATCGCGAACAGAGCTATTCTCACTCAATGCGGTCATGCTGTTTTTCTTATTGATATTTTGATCAAGCTGCAACCACAGATATTTCAATACATCCGGTGAATTGTTGAAATAGGTAATGGTTTCGCTTCCGCTGATGCTTTGGTTAGTATCATTCAATTCACCGTTGATGAGATAGTCGGCCCTTTGCTGCCAATATTTAGGACCCGGAGCACCCGAGCCACTTCTGTATTCGTTAGGAGTCGGAAGCAACTGGTCCAATTGTTCAAACTTACCTTGCCACTGGGTTGCTTCCTGAGCCATTACCCCAGAAGACACCATCATCAAAAGCAGAACTACTCTTCGTTTCATAATTAACATTTATCGATTGATTATTATTTAATACTTACCAAAAAATGCGGTCTTTAAGAAGCACGAGGGCTATTCCGGCTATAGCGGAAGAAAGCACCATCGTTAGATCTCTTCGGGATATCTTAACCAAGTCTACCAAAATAAAACTCATAGCCAAAAAAAGAGTTACCACTATTATTTGACCAAGCTCTAATCCAAGATTAAAGGCTAATAGCTGTGATACAATACTTTGATCATTGCCAAGCAGAGATCGAAGAAAGTTAGAGAACCCAAGCCCGTGTATCAATCCAAAGAATAAAGCAAAGGCATAGTTTAACTGCACTTTCGATTTATCGATGGATTTTTCAGACCGGAATATATTGGAGAAAGAGGTTATAAAAATGGTGAGCGGAATAAGAAACTCAATCCAGTCACCCTTTACAGATATGAGTTTGAGTGTAGCCAATGCCAGGGTGATAGAATGCCCGATGGTGAAAGCAGTAACAAGGATCAGAATTTTCTTCCAGTCATGAAGAGAATAGAGTGCGCATAAAGCCAATACAAACAAGATATGATCATAGCCATTTATATAATCTAAAATATGCTCTTTCCCCAACCCGAAATACAACGAAAATTCGCTCATACACTCCAGACTTCTAAAAAGTCACAAGTATAAGTTTAAATTTTGATTTAGGGCAATTAGAAGTAATTTGGCGGCATGGTTTTAGTGTAATAATTCAGCATGATTTCAATTTTATACTCTCTTTTTTTCTTCCTTCACCCGATTCACCTCTCAGTTTCTGAGATTAATTACAGCGAAAAAGACAAAGCACTTCAAATTACGTCCCGCATTTTCATTGATGACCTCGAGTTGTCCGTTCGCGCCCAGCGCAAAGAACCAGAACTGGATTTGATTGAGCCCAAGAACGGACTCACCACCGAAAAGATGGTGAGCGAATATGTGATGAAACATTTTGCAGTGAAACTGGATGGCAAAGTTCAGAAAATGAACTTTCTGGGAATGGAGCGTGAAGACCCGGCTTTGATCTGTTACATCGAAATTGAGAATGTAAAAAAATTCAAGACCATCGAAATACGCAACGACATTATCATGGAAACGCATGACGATCAATCCAGCATTGTACATGTTACGTATAAAGGTCCGGTGAAAAGCGTGCGTCTTACCAGCGCTAATACCGTAAGCTCCATTTCGTTTACGGAGAAATAAAGAAGAACCTCCACACCAAAATCAGCTCATCTTTAAATCAACATCCCATACAACGTTGATTCAAACCATTATCTTTGCCACTCTTAAAAATCAGATTATGCGTAATAAAATTGTAGCCGGTAACTGGAAAATGAACAAGACACTGGCCGAAGCCCAGTCACTTACAGCAGAAATCATTGGCATGGTAGCCGATGAGGTAAAAGGAAATGTGAAAGTGGTGTTATGTACTCCTTTCCCTTATTTACATCCAGTAAAAAGTCAATTAGGCAACAATGATCGCATTGCTGTAGGGGCACAGAATTGTAGTGAACATGAGTCGGGTGCTTATACCGGTGAAACATCAGTGGCTATGTTGGCCGCATTGGGCATTCCCTATGTGATTATAGGCCATAGCGAACGCAGGCAATATTTTGGTGAAGATGGCGCCTTGCTGGCAAAGAAAGTGGATAAGGCGCTTGCACAGGGGTTGACTCCGATCTTCTGTTGTGGCGAACCTCTCGAAATCCGTGAGAAAGGCACGCATGAAGCGTTGGTAAAACAACAGGTAGAAGAAAGTTTGTTTCATTTAAGTGCAGAAGCCTTACAGAAAGTGGTGATTGCTTACGAACCCGTATGGGCAATTGGAACCGGAAAGACTGCTACATCACAACAGGCACAAGACATGCATGCCGTAATACGCAAGCACCTTGCTTCAAAATATGGTGCGGTGGCTGAAAATATCTCTATACTTTATGGCGGCAGCGTGAAAGCAGATAACGCTAAAGAGCTTTTTGCCTGCGCGGATGTGGATGGTGGTTTGGTGGGTGGTGCTTCGTTAAAGAGCCGTGAGTTCGTAGAAATCGTGAAGGCGATTTGATTTTTTTGATCACCGCGAATTAATAGTATTGTCCATTTTAAATTATCAGCTGTCCATTAATTAAATGTATTCTACACGACTTCAAGTCATCTGCGATCCTGAGTTTTCTGAAATCCTAATGGCCGAAGTAGCGGAGGCAGGGTTCGATACATTTATTGAAACAGAGAAAGGATTTGAAGCCTATGTGGAGGGTAATCAGTACGATCAGGACACACTCAATTTCATTCAGGAAAAATACAAGCAAGTAAATCCATTATTATTCTATCAGGATCGCATTGAAAAGAAAAACTGGAACGAAGAGTGGGAAAAAAATGTGCAGCCCATCATTGTTGATGACAGTTGTTTGATCCGCGCCTCATTCCATAAAATCGAAAAGAAATACGAATACGAAATCATCATCACCCCCAAGATGTCATTTGGCACAGGGCATCATCAGACCACACACCTGATGATCAGCCGCCAAATGAAAATGGATCATCGGAATAAGCGTGTGATGGATGCGGGTTGCGGCACTGCTATTTTGTCCATCATGGCTTCAAAAGCTGGAGCCAAAGAAGTAGAAGCATTTGATATTGATGAATGGAGCGTAGAAAATGGCGAGGAGAATGTGGTTAACAACAACTGCACGAACATTAATATTCAACTTGGTAAAATCAGTGAGGTGAAGTTGGAAGGAAAGTTCGACATCATTCTTGCCAACATCAACAAAAATATTCTACTGGAAGAAATAGAAACGTATGCTACTTACCTCACCCCAGGTGGGCAGCTTTTATTAAGTGGATTCTATGTTCACGATATGAAAGACTTGAAAAAGGAAGCCTCAAGATTTAATCTTAAAGCAGTGGCTCATGATGAGCGCGAAACCTGGGCGTGTTTGTTGTTGCAGAAAAATTAGGGCCTCATGCTAAAGCTACAGGCCTCAAGTCAGAAGCCTGCAGCCAAATGCTTGTCGCCAAAATCATGAGGTTATAAATTATACCATTTTCATAGTCCGTTTCGTTTTCCAGTGAACTCATAGAATTAGCACATTCGCCTTTTATTTACGAATTTGAAGGTTTTTCACCTTGTGAAACAGGTTTTAAGATACATATCGGCTTTTCTGTTGTTGACGGGTGCAGCGAATGCTCAAACGAAAGAAAACTATAATCATAGTTTCCAGGATAGCGTTCGTCTGGTACTGGAAAACACTAAGTCAACTGAGGCCATGGCAGTGGCAGTCGCCTTTAACACGGCTTGGGGAAATCTAGGCCCTGATCTTCAATCTAATATCAGGAAGCAAGCCAATCTGATGAAGAAAAAGGGCTATAAGGTGCGCCCTTATTTAGTTAATTATTATGGGGCTATTGCCACAGCCGTTAGCATCGAAAATGCTGATCAGGCAATGCTAGGAAGTTATCTTTCAGTGGCTGGTAAAGTGATAGAGAAGGAAGCCCTGAATCAGGCTAATCTTTTTTTTCAAAGCAGTCGCGATTTTTTTGAGCATCACTCCCTTCATTTCGACAAAGGTTTCAATCTTCATGTTGAGGATGATGAATATGCATTTGAATACATCGAACCTCAGGTGTTGTCGGATACCGTTCAAACCACAACATCAGAGCCTGATACCAGTTCGTATAATCTCCCGCGGTGGCAACAGCCAATCGTGCAACCTGAAGTAGTTGGTCCGGCCATCAGGTTCAAAAAGCTTTCACTTAATTTCATCACGCACTACGATTCTACTGCTCTGAAAAACACTTCTGGTGTTTTTTCTATGAGGAACAAATTATTTGTAGGTGAAGGAGGTCGTTTTGATTGGTCGTCAGCAGGCGTATCACCCGACTCAGTGTATTATGATTTGAGTAAATACAATTTCAAGACCTCGCAACCATCGTTCAGGGCTGAGCAGGGGAAGCTAACCCACCGGGGTCGTTTAGCACAGTCTGTGCCAGGCATAATGGATTTCAAAAGTGTGAACCATAAGACAAAATCATCCGCTTCCTATCCACGATTTAAATCGTATGAAGCTGATCTTAGTATAAAAGGACTGGGTTCTGAAAACTTAAAGTATACTGGTGGTTTTGGCATGCAGGGCAAATCCATCAATAGTAATTCGGTAGCTGGATTGTCGGCCACCATAGAAGTAGGCAACGATGCCAACAAGAAATTCAAAGCCATTGCGGCTTCCTTTGGATTTAAAGATTCATTGATTGTTTCGTCAAAAGCAAAGATTACCATCTACCATGGAGTTGATTCAATTGTGCACCCCGCTATGGCAATGGAGTATCAGCCGAATAAACAGAATCTGATCCTGACAAAGGAAAGTAGTCAACTAAGAAAAGCTCCATTCTCATCGTCATTTTTTGACATTGATTTCACAGCCGATCGTCTTTACTGGAATCTTAAAACGGATACGATTACGATGTATATTCTGGGGAGCGGCAAGGTGGCGCCTTTGGTGATTGAGTCGCAGGACTTTTATGATCCGGAAGGATACAGGGAGTTGAGGGGAATAGGATTTCCGTTTCATCCATTAGACTTGGTGGTCAACTATTCCAACAGCAGTGGCAGCAACGACTTTACTGTTTTTGACCTGGTGGTAGAAGGCAAACGAAGCCTCAATCTTGTAAGAATGGCGGCCGACTTTCTATCGCAGAAAGGCATGATTGATTATGACGCTGCTTCCGGGAAAATTCATGTAAAAAATAAGGCCATACACTTGCTGCAGGCCGAGAAAGGGGATGCCGATTATGACAACCTGAAAATTCAATCTTATGCCGATACGGTAGCTAATGCCATCGTTTCGTTTTCGCGAGGAAGTATGCAGGTATATGGGGTGGAGGAGTTCAATGTGAGCGATTCGTTGAATGTAATTATCAAACCCGACAGCAGCCGAATTACTTTTCTGGAGAATAGAGACATTAAATTCAACGGAACCATTACCGCTGGAAATTTCGAGATCACCGGCAAAGAATTCACTTTGAAATACGATAGCTTTTTTATCAACATGAATCATATCGATTCGATCCGGTTTTATGTTACGGAAAAGAATGGCACGAGGAGAAGATTGAATAACTCCATGGTAGGCGCTGACTCGGTGGCGGCAGCCGCGGGAGGATTGCAGGCATCGTCCAATAAAACATCCGGCACACTTTATATCAATAACCCTGATAATAAGTCAGGCAAACTCAAGGTTCCGAATTATCCAAGGCTGGACGCAAGCGCAGGAGGAGTTGTTTATTTTGATCGGAGTGAAGTACTAAACGGAGCTTATGATCGCTCGGTATTTTTTGTTGTGCCACCCTTTAAACTGGACAGTCTTAACGATGCTGATCCCGGGTCCATTAATTTTGAGGGCACATTTGTATCCAGTGGAATGTTTCCTGCTTTCAAAGAGAAACTGCACACCATGCCTGATAAATCATTGGGATTTACACACGTGGTGCCATTAACTGGATATAAGTTATACCAGGGAGACGGGAAAATATATGGTGACATGACGCTTAATAATTCAGGCATTCGAGCCAATGGAAAAATAGAATACCTCTCCACCAGAGTGGAGTCCAAGGACTTTGTTTTCTATCCTGATTCTGTCGTGGGAAGAGGAAGTGTTGGGGAAATTAAAGAGCAGCAGTTAGGATCGGTGTACTTTCCGCAGGTGAAGTTGGCAGATTTTCAAATGAAGTGGCTGCCCAAGCAGGATAAGATGAGTGTGAAAAACCTTAAAGACCCATTTAATCTGTATCAAAATACGGCAACATTTAACGGAAGATTAATAGTTTCTAAAACAGGTGTGGGTGGTAACGGTCGCTTAAGTACACGAGGGTCAGAAGTGGCCTCAAAAGAACTCTTCTTCGCTGCCAAGGATTTTAGCGCTCGCCATGCACGCTTCGAGGTAAAAACAGAAAACCCGGATAAGCCGGCATTGTTAGGAAGCGATGTTGACGTTAACTTTAACCTTGATCAAAACTTCGCCACCATCCGGCCCGAAACAGAAGGTGTGGCTGCCATTGAATTTCCCTATGCACAGTTTAAAACATCCATTCCGGAAGCGCGATGGGATTTAACAACTCAAAAAATTGTGATGAACAAGGCGGCCGATGTGCCTATCGAAAATTCATATTTCTACACCACCCGCAAAGATCTGGATTCATTGAGTTTCAATGCGGAGAAAGCAGAGTATGATATTACTTCACAGCAATTAAAAGTAAGTGGTATACCTTATATCATCGTGGCCGATGCCAAGATCACCCCAGAGAATAATGAAGTGCTGATCCTGGAGAATGCAAAAATTGGCCAACTGAAAAATACGGTGATCGTGTTGGATACCATTAATGGGTATCACCGACTTACCAATGGGGTGGTAGATATCATTTCGCGAAAAGAATTTACAGGTCACGCCACCTATCAGTACGTTAACTCTGTAAACGATACGTTTGCTATCGACATGACAGATTTTAGATATGAAGCAATTGCAGACCAGGCTCAGAGCAAAAAGCGTAGCGCTGCCCCGGCCATGCAAACCGTAGCCAATGGTGTAGTAACAGATACTCACAATATTCTGGTTGCACCCAGAATTTACTACAAAGGCGACATGACCATGTATGCCACAAAGCCTGCTCTTCAGCTCAGGGGCTTTGTGAAAATGGATTTGAAGAAAATAAAGGATTATAACACCTGGCTGCGCTATGAGCAAAGCGGTGATGAAAAAGATATTTATTTAAACTTTGACAATTCACTTACCGAAGAAGGAAAAAGAGCTGATGCCGGACTCCACTTCGCAGAGGATAACAGCTTATACATTACGTTTGTATTTGACAAGAAGGACCCCAGCGATGATGATTTCTTTTTACCCAGTGGCTCATTATTCTTTGATCAAGAAACCGGTGAATTTAAAATAGAAGACAGGCAAAAGGCGGCAGGTGAGAAACTGTCGGGTAAAGTATTCGCCTATAATGAAGAAAAGCAGGAAGTGAGATTTGAAGGCCCTGTTACGTTCTTTCAGAATACAAAGGATTTTAAACTGACTACCACCGCGCTGGGTTCGGGCAATCTTGAAACCAATGCCATCAAGATGAATGCATTTGTAATGGCCGACATGAACATTCCGCCAGCCGTTTATCAATTGATGGCAACGAGTCTATTGGAGGTAATTAAAAATGAAAGTGTTCCGGAGGGGTTAGGCGATCAAACGGATTTGTTGTATAAGATTGCCGATATCATCGGAGAGAAAGCCGTTAAGGATTATGAACAGCAATCGTTGAAAAACTTTGTGCCGTTGAATACCCTTTCAGCTCTTGCGAAACCGATCGTGCTGGCCAACACCAATCTGAAATGGTCGCAGGAAAACAAATCGTTCTATAGTGAAGGTCAATTAGGATTAAGCCATATTGATCGTTACGATATCAATGGAGCTTTTGAAGGCTTTATGGAGGTAAGAAAAAATGAAGATGGAGCCCCGGTATTTCATTTGTTCATCAAAGCCTCACCGGATTCTTGGTTTTATTTTGGCTATGAAGACAACCGTCTGATGGTTCATTCTTCTGTGCCCGCGTTAAATGATGTGATGGTGAAAAAGGCCAATGCTGGAAAAGCAAAAGTGGGCGACCTGGTGTTTATTCCAGGCACCGATGATGAAACGCTGGCCTTCATTAATCGTTTCCGGCAAACCTATTATGGTATTGAAGCTCCCTATGACCTGAGTGCCGGTGCAGCAGCTGCCGAAAAGAAGAAAGAGAAAAAGAAGGAGGATGATGGATTTAAGTAAATTGATGATCACGCATCCCTTCCACTACTGAACTCATTAATCTAACCTATTCACATCTACTTTCACTACAATGTGTTGATTTCCCGAACTGAATATGATTCCTTTAATCGGGGCTACGTCAAAGTAATCGCGGCCAAAGGCAACGGTAATGTGTTGATTGGAAGGTAAAGCATTGTTTGTTGGATCAAACTCTACCCACCCAATGTCAGGAAAGTAAACGGCTACCCATGCATGCGATGCATCAGAGCCTACTAATTTTTCTTTACCCGGTGGAGGTATGGTTTCAATGTAGCCACTTACATAACGGGCTGGCAAGCCGAGGTTACGCAGGCAGGCAATCATGAGATGAGCAAAATCCTGGCAAACACCTTTACGGGATTTCAGTACCGTTTCAACGGGAGTGTTGACCGTGGTAAAGCCTGGCTTGAATTCTAACGAGCGAAATATTTTTTGCATCAGTGCATGGCAACCATTCCACAACGTGGCATCGGGAGGAAAGCAATCCAGGCCAAAGTCTTTTAATTCTTCACTGTAAGGAACATGGAGCGAAGGCAAGGTATATTGAAGCACATCAGCATAAATAGTTTGCTGCTGCATTAATATAGTTTTCACAGCGTACCACATGACGGATGATTCCAAGGCCTTGGCGGAACTCGGCCGACCGTTGATTTCAACCGTACTTTCCGAAATAATTTCTAATTGAGAATGTTCTTTATAGATAGAAATGAAAAGCAATGTGTTGCCAAAAAAGTCCGTGCGATAAACCTGCTCGTCAGGAGTGGGGACAATACTGATGTTCGATGACAGGCATTTTTGTTCCGGCAAATCATGAGGGACGAGGCATAGCCTGTTGTGGCCGGTGTTCACCGTATCTTGATAGGTATATTCTGTAATATGACGGATTTTATAACGCATGATTATACTTCGAACTGAAACCCTTCTTTGATACCCTGTTGCTGATAGGTAGAGTGACTAAAGTAGCGGGCACTTAATTTTGTTGCCAGTAATAAAATTTGAGAGTGCAGCGTGCTGCAAAAATTTTCGAATGTTTTTCGATGTTTTGTT